>JAICVS010000073.1 GCA_025935195.1 Ktedonobacterales bacterium | reverse complement strand
GGTCGGCACCATCGGCACGACGATCACGCCCTACATGCAGCTCTACATCCAGTCCAGCGTCGCCGAGAAGGGCGTGGACATGGCGCACTACAAGGCCGAGCGCAACGAGACCTACTTCGGCTCGGTCTTCGCCGCGATCGTCGTCGGCTCTATCGTCGTGGCGACAGGCGCGACGCTCTTCGCCGCCAGTGGCGGGCGTGGCGTGCCGATCGGTGACGCGGCGCAGGCGGCGCTGGCGCTGCAACCATTCCTGGGCCAATACGCGCCGCTGCTCTTCGGCATCGGCCTGATCGGTGCGTCGCTGCTGGCGGCGGCGGTGCTGCCGCTCTCGACGGCCTACGCGGTCTGTGAGTCGTTCGGCTTCGAGCGCGGCGTCTCGCACTCCTTCCGCGAGGCGCCGGTCTTCCAGGGGCTTTTCACCGGCATGCTGGCCTTCGGCGCGCTGGTGGCGCTGATTCCGGGGCTGCCGCTGATCTCACTGATCGTCGTCTCGCAGATCGTCAACGGCATGCTGCTGCCAATCCTGCTGGTCTTCATCTTGAAGCTGGTCAACAACCGCGAGGTGATGGGCCGCTACGTCAACACAACGCTACAAAACTGGATCGCCTGGCCCACGACCGTCATCCTGGCCGTGCTCTCCACCGTGATGATCGTGACCACCATCCTGCCGGTCTTCGGCGTGCAACTGCCGCACTAGAGAGAGAGGAGGAGGAAGAGATGGCTTCGCTCACCGAGCTGCTCGACAAGCCGATCCTCGATCCCAGCGGCGACGCGGTCGCGGACCTGGCCGATCTGGTCGTGCGCGTGCCGCCGAGCGATCCGAATCGGCCCGTCCAGACCGTAGACCTCTATCCGCCGGTGATCGGGCTGGTGGCGCGGCTGAAAGGTCCGCGCGGCGCGCGCGACGTATTCATCCCCTGGGATCAGGTGCGGCGCATGGGCAACGACGGCGTCGTGCTCTCCTCGCCAGCCGTGAACCTGAAGCGGTTCGCCAAGCGCACGGGGGAGATGGTGCTGCGCGGCGGCCTGCGCGACCGCCAGGTGGTGGATGTGGAAGGCCACCGGCTGGTGCGCATCAACGACCTGGACCTGGCGGAGCGCAACGGCGTCTGGCGGTTAGTCGCGGCGGATGTCAGCCCCAGCGCGCTGGTGCGCCGGCTGCCGCTGGGCAAGCGCATGAGCGAGCGCATCGGGCGCAAAGCCCCGCTGATCGACTGGGCGATGGTCGTGCCGGTGACGGGCGCGGCGGCCGGCGGTGATGGCAACGGCAACGGCAACGGCGCCGGGGCGCAGGCGGTGCGATTGCGTGTCCCGCGCGACCGGCTCTCGCTCATTCGCCCGGTGGACCTGGCTGATCTGTTGGAGCAGCTCACGCCGCAGCAGAGCGCCGATCTGCTGGAGGATATGGACGAGGCGCACGCCGCCGACACGCTGGAAGAGCTGGAAGACGAGCAGCAATCGCAGATTCTGCGCGCGATGGACAAGGAGCGCGCGGCGGACGTGCTGGAGGAGATGGAGCCGGACGAGGCCGCTGACACGCTGCAAGGCATGAGCGACGAGGAGGCGGCGGACCTGCTGGCGCGCATGGACCGCGAGGAGGCCGAGGAGGTGCGCGAGCTGCTCGGCTATCCCGATGACAGCGCGGGCGGCATCATGACGACCGATTACGTCTCTGTGCCGCAGTGGGCGACGGTGGGCGAGGTGATCACGGCGCTGCGCGTGCGCGGCCAGGCCGCGGCGCAAGGCCTGGACGATCCGCTGCCCGAGGCGCTGCCGGAGCTCTACGTGATCGCGGTGGAGCGCCCGCCGCAACGGCCCACGACGCGCAAGAACGGCACGAAGGCGCGCGCGACCTCGCGGCCCAACGCGCCAGCCCTGCTGGCAACGCCGAAGGGGCCGCTGACCCTGGAGGCGGAGGGGCGGCTGGTGGGGATCGTGGCGCTGCGCGACCTGCTGCTGGCCGATCCGGAGGCGAACCTCACCAGCGTGATGAAGCCGGCGGAGTGTGTCGCGCGTCCGCTGGACAACGAGCGCGACGCGGCCCGCCTGATCGCCGACGAAGACCTGGTGGCGCTGCCCATCGTGGACGACGAGGGCAAGATGCTCGGCATCGTGACGGTGGACGACGCGATTGACGTGATCCTGCCGACCGCCTGGAAGAAGCGCATGCCCCGCCGGTACAGGTAACTCTCACCACAGAGGACACGGAGGGACACGGAGGAGGAGCGGAGAGGGGATGTGATGCCCATTTTTGCCGCGTTTCTGTCAGTGCCCTGACCGCTCGGAGACGGGGATTACCCTCGGCATTCATGCCGGGACGCCAACAAATGAGGGGGGATGGCGCGCATGGCGCTGATGGTTGTATGCTCCATCCCCGGTCTGGACTACTGCCGTTCACCTTGTCCGTGACGGCTATTCTTCGCATTCCATCCAGTCTTGCGCGCGGCCAAAGCGCGAGGCGGTCTCGATGTGGCCGCGATGGAAGTTCCAGTGGAACTCGTGGCTGGTGGGGATGGTCGCGCCGGCAATCTCAAGCGGTCGCCGGGCGCGGTAGAGCGGCTCGAACGGGCAGTTCGCCATCGCGGCAATCATATAGGCATCGCCACGGCTGACCGCGGCCGCAACCTCGTCAAGATACTGCTGCGCGCCAGCGGAGAGGATACCGCCCATCTTCTCGCACATCTCGGCCATCTCGTCGCCGCCGAACTCGGTGCCGCGGAGCTGGCTACGTGCGGCGGGAGCGGCGATAGGCCACAGGTCGTCTGGCCGGATGTGGCGGTCGCGGTAATTGCGGCGGCGCCGGGTGGCGCCCTTCTGAGAGGTGTTCGCGCTGGAAGGGGACGGCTCGACGGGCGGGCGCAGCAGCTCCGGCATGGCGACGGCTTGATTCAGCAGGAAGAAGGTCTCCAGCGCGTCCCACAGGCTGTCCTCGGCCTGCTCGTGCAGCTCCACGGTGGCCTCGCCGCGCGAGGCCTGGCCGACGAGGTCCACGCCGAAGCGGAGCGCCGAGTCGGCCTCGGCGAGTCGCGCGTTCAGCGCGGTGACGTGCGCGCTGACTTCAGGCGGAACGGGAACGGCGGCATGTGCGACGGCGGTACCGTACTGCGCGATCAGGCCGGCGGCCCACTCGCGCACCTCGCGGGCGGCGGCGATCATGCCTTGCAGGTGTGTGACGGGGCAGGCTTCATCTTCGGCTTCTATATGCGGGCCAAACGGCAGCGGCAGCGCGACGTCCGGCGTGAACTGTGGATCATTCAGGGCGGCGACAGCGCGCTGGAGATCCGGATGGATCTGATGGCAGAGGGCGTTGCACTGGTCGTAGGTGATGGGCGGCAGGTAGCCAACGGTGGCCGGATCGAAGGCCGCATCGGCGGCGAGCAGCTCGCGTACGAAGATCTGGTGGGTGCGGGCGGTGCGGATGAAGGCGAGCGCGTAGCGCATGCGCCCGTAGGCATCCCACGGCGGCGTGCCCTGAGCCAGCGCCGCGGCGATGCGCTCGTCCACCTGCTGCCAGACATCCTCGATCTGGCTGGCGGCGCGCAGATAGCCGCGAATGTTGGCGTCGCTCACCTCGTGGCGCATGTCCACGGCATAGAAGTGGCGCACCGCCTCACGAACTTCTCCCAGAAAGCCTTTCGCAGGCATATGGTCCCGGCTCCTTTATCGAGTATCGAGCGATATGGCCGAAGATGGCCGAAGATGGCCTGGAGCCCCGGTGATTCGGCGGCCTCCCACACGAGAGTACGCGCGGCGCAAGCGCCGGTTGCACGGTCCGGTACGCAGCATCGCCTCGCCTGAACCCTGACAGAGCAGGATGAGGGTGCAAGCGCGCTGGACGGAGCTGAGGCAGTTGCGCGCATGACCCTCGTGGTCATAGATTCCGACATTGTCGCTGAGGCGGTACAATCGCTCTCAATTGACTGAACCGCACGGATGGGATGAAGAGGGATCGAGAACATGGCGGAGGCGACCGAGGACTTCAAGCGGCAACTGCGCGCGGCGTTCGACGAGCTGGGGGTTGGTAGCAGCTTCACGTATCGTCGCACCTTCACGGAGGGCGACGTGGTGCTCTTTTGCGGCGTGACGGGCGACCTGAATCCCTATCACCAGGACGAGACGTTCGCGCGGGCGAGCTGGTACGGCCGGCGCATCATCCCTGGCCTGCTCACTGGCAGTATGCTCACCCACATCGGCGGACTGCTCGGCTTTCTGGCGACCGAGATGACCTTCGAGTACCTCGCGCCAGTCTATCCCGGCGAGACCGTTACCTGCACCGTGACGTTCGTCGAGAAGGACGAACAGAAGCGGCGCGTCACCGGCCGCGCGGCGTTCGTCAACCAGGACGGCGCGGAGGTGCTGCGTGCCCGCTTCAGCGGCTTCCCCGGCCAGATGCGCCTGGCGACCTAACCCCAACCCCGCAACCCTTCGAGGGAAGGGGCAGTGAGGTGAGCGTTGCGACTGATGGGAAAAGGCGAGTGAGCCACAGCATGGGATGGGATGATAGAGGGTAATAACGAGACGTCATCTCTCTGGCGTTTTGGGTCGTTTTGTGGTAGCCTCTCCGCGGAAACAGGCGGTGTGTTCGGGGAGATGTGGAGCAGGCAGGAGCGGACTGGAGCAGGCAGCGGACGCATGAGGGACGCATGAGGGACGCATGAGGGACGCATGAGGGACGCATGAGCACCGTGCAGCGCGCCTACAAAACCGAGCTGGACCTGAATAACCAACAAATCACCGCCTGCCGCAAGCACGCGGGGGCGGCGCGCTGGGCCTACAACTGGGGCTTGCGGCGCAAGCAGGAAGTGTATCGCGCGACCGGCACCAGCCCGTCCGCCATCGACCTGCATCGGGAGCTGAACGCGCTGAAGCAGACCGAGTTGCCCTGGATGTACGAGGTGTCCAAGTGCGCGCCGCAGGAGGCGCTCCGCAACCTGGACCGTGCCTTTGATAGCTTCTTTCGCCGGGTCAAGCTTAAGCAGGCTGGGCAGGGCAAACAGGGCAAGCGGGGGAGGTTGGGCTACCCGCGGTTCAAGAGCAAGAAGAAGGGGTTGGGCAGCTTCCGCCTCACCGGCACGATTATCGTCTTCGCGGATGCCATCCAGTTGCCGCGCTTGGGGCGCCTCCGCCTCAAAGAGCGCGGCTATCTGCCGACGGCCGGAGTGAAGGTGCTCTCCGCCACCGTCGCGGAGCAGGCTGGGCACTGGTATGTGAGCGTCCAAGTGGAGCAGGAGCAGACGGTTCCCGTCAACGACGGCCCCATCGTGGGCATCGTGGGCGTGGACCTGGGCGTGAAGCACCTCGCCACCCTCTCGGATGGCACGGTCATCTCCAATCCCAAGCCACTCAAACGGCGGCAGCGCACCATCAAGCGGCTCCAGCGCGCCGTCGCACGCAAGCAGAAGGGCAGCCAGAACCGCAAGAAAGCGGCCCGCAAGCTCGGCACCAAGCATCGGAAGGTGGCCCATCAGCGGGCGGACACGTTGCATCAACTCACTAGCCGGCTGGCGAAAACCAAGGCAGTCGTGGTGATTGAGGATCTCAACGTGTCGGGGATGCTGAAGAACCACCACCTGGCGCAAGCCATCGCGGATGTGGGATTTGGAGAGTTCCGCCGGCAGTTGGAATACAAGGCGACGTGGTACGGGTGCCGGGTGGTGGTGGCCGACCGCTGGTTCGCGTCGTCCAAGACGTGTTCGGGGTGCGGCTGGAAAGATGAGCGGTTGACGCTCGCTGACCGCACCTTCCGCTGTCAGCACCCGATCTGCGGCCTGGTGCTGGACCGCGACCGGAATGCGGCGATCAATTTGAGCAAGCTCGCCGGCAGTTCGCCGGAGAGGCAAAACGCCTGTGGAGCGGGGAGCGCTGGCCGGGACCACGAGGCCCCGGTGGAACTGCCCGTGGTGAAGCAGGAACCAGACACGTGTGGTGCTTCGGCATAACACGGTAAGTTCTGGAGAACGGGCGTGCTACGATGCCGCAGCGGGCGGGATCGGGCACGGGCGCGACGCGGATAGAGCGGCGGGCGGTCCGACGAGTGGGAGGAGCGGGCATGGCAGCCGATTCGCATCAGCGATGGCTCGATCAGCAGGCCATCGAGCGCCTGGCTCAACACATCCCCTTCGAGTCGGACCCACAGACCAAGGCCGAGTGCATCGAGATGCTGCGCGGGCTGGTCTTGCGCACCGGGCGGTCCATCAATCGCGAGCTGTTCGGCTTCGAGGCCGAGCAGGAGCTACGCCGGCTGGGGCTGTGGGAGCGCCTGGGCGAGGGCGAGCGATAGAGGGCGATGGCAGATGGGCAATCCCGCGCGTCAGGTGAGGCGGAGGCATCGCGGCCATAAATGGCCGGCGCACGGGCGTGGTAGGCATGCATGCCCCAGCGAGCCGTGATGCTTTAGCCTGAGCGGTCATGTCTGTGATCTTCATATCACCCGATTGCCCAGCCCCGCGCCCCGCCCGACACCACCAGCGCTCCCGCCGCGTCCACACGATAGATCAGCGTGCCGAGCGCGGTCGCGGCATCAGCATCCGTATCCCAGGGATAGAGCGTCGCGGCGCGCTGCGCGGCGGCCGAGCGCGGCGGGATCGGCGCCGAGGCGATCACCACCAGCCGCGGGTGCGCCAGTCGCAGCACGGTTCCCAGCGGCCCATCCAGGTCTAGCGGCGCCCCTTCCGGCAGCGCCAGCTCCACCACATCCGCCACCAGCGGCTCGCCGGAGCCAGTCAGCGCATCCAGCGCGTAGGCGTCCGCAGCGCCCAGGAAGAGCGCGCGCAGCCCCGGCGTCTCCAGGCGCAGGATCAGGTCGTTGCTGGCCGTCGTGCTGCCCTCGCCCGCTGGATACAATTGTGCCGGCGGCGCCAGCACACGCAGCGACGTCTGCGCGTCCAGATGGATGACATTGCCCTGGCGGATCTGCGTGCGCGCGGCGCCTGTCCGCTGGGTGCCGTCGAGATAGGCGAGGTAGTCCGCGCTGGGGTGTGTCATGCCCGCGTCGGCCACACGCCCGATGGCGAAGTGCGCCGCCGCGTCCTCCACGCCACGCGCGTCGCCGGGACGTGGATCGCTCAACACCGCCACGTCAAGCGTGCGCTGCCAGAAGGGGAGTTGCCCCGCCAGCGCCGCTTCCAGCCGCGGGCCATCCGGCCCGCCGTTGAGCAGCGCGGTCGCCCCCGACGGCAGCCGTAGCAGCGTTGCTTCGCCGCCCGGCCCGACATCTAGGAAGGCCAGCCGCGCGTCGCGCATCGCCACCGCTGGGGCAGCCGCACCGCACGCGCCCAGCAGCGTCAGCGCGAGCAGGCCGGCCAGCGCGCCGCGTGTGAGCCGCATCTGTCCGCCATGCGCTGAAGCTGCCGTGACTGCCGCGGGCACTGCCCCACTGCTTGCCGCCGCGCCGACCATGCGGCCGCGCCTGATCAGCCACCAGACGACGGCGACGAGCGCGGCGTAGTACACCCACGCGGCCAGCAGCGGCGCGTTGGAGACGGCGAGCGCCGCCGCCGGCAGATGCGCACAGAGCGCGATCACCGCATCCACGTACCAGAGCAGCGGCCAGGCGACCCAGGCGAGCGCGAGCGCCAGCGCGGCGCCGACCGCGCCGAGCAGCGCGCCAACCAGCGCGAGCAGGCCGCCAAGCACGAGCAGCGGCGCCAGCAGCGGCACGGCCAGCAGATTCGCCAGCGGCGCGACCAGCGAGACCTGCCCGAACGTCAGCGCGAGCACCGGCAGCGTGGCGAGCTGCGCGGCGATGGTGACGGCGAGCGATTCCGCGATCGCCGCGGAGAACGGCAGCCAGCGCAGCCATAGCGCCAGCCGGCGCGCGATTGGCGGCACGAGCAGCGGCAGGCCGAAGGTCGCCAGCGTGGTGAGCTGGAAGCCGGCGTCGTAGATCACCAGCGGCTCGACGGCGGCCATCACCAGCGCGGCCAGCGCCAGCGCCGTATAGACGTTGTAGGCCCGCCCCAGCGCCGGGGCCAGCACCAGCAGCGCGCCCATGATTGCGGCGCGCACCGCCGCCGGCCCGCCGCCGCCGAGCGCCGCGTAGGCACCGACCGCCAGCAGCGCCGCCAGCGTGCGCGGCCAGCGGCCCAACTGTCGCGCGCCCCGCGACGCCAGCTCCGCCAACGTGGAGACCTTCAGCCCGGCCGGCACGACCAGATGGATCGTGCCCGTGGCGGTGAAGAGCGGCAGCCGCGCCCGCAGGGTTGGTGTCTTGAGGCCGAGCAGAATGCCGACCAGCAACGCCGCCTCTGGCTCCGGCAGGCTGTGCTGAATGGCCGCCGCCAGCCGCACGCGCAGATCGAAGAGCGCGGCGAAGAGCGGATTGCCGTTGCCACGCGCGCCGACGGTCGCCCGCGCGCCGCCCATACGCGCGAGCACACCGGGCGGTGATGCCCCATCCGCCGGCGCGAGCGTGCCTGAAAGCGTGACGCCATCGCCATACGCGGGCGCGAACCAGTCGTCGGGGCCGAACACCGTCGCCTCGACGCGGCCGCTCACCGGCGCCCAGGTGTGGCCGCCATCCGCACTGACCTCGGACGCGTCCACCGTCAGCAAGCGGAAGCCCGCGCGCAGGTCCGGCTCGGTCGCGACCACCCCGCGCAGCAGCGCGCTCTGGCCGTGCGCCAGCCGCGAGACGGCGTCGGGCGCGGCGGCCGGATCGGTGAACGCCGCCCGCGCCGCTCCCAGCGCGAGGGCGCAGAGCAAGACCCCTCCGGCGAGCGCGAGCCAGACTATGCGCGCGGTCGTGATAGATGGCAGCCGCCACGATGCGAAACCGGCGGCGATGCAGAGGGCCGCGCCGAGCGCGGCCAGCGCGAGCCAGACGGGACCAGGCAGGGCGCCGAGCGGCCCCACGCCGCGCAGCGCGATGCCGGCGATCCAGGCCAGCGCGACGGCGACGAGCACGTAGCCGCCGAAGAGCGGTCGCCGCACGGCGGTTGCCGCGACAGCCAGTGGCGCGGCGCTCGCACGCACAACCCCACCTCCCTCATGTCTGTCGTGCCGCTCGGTTCAGCCAGCGCGCTTGCCGGCATTGATGCGAGTATAGCGAAGGCGCGGCGCGACGTAAACATGTGAAGAGGCCAGCCCATGCGGGCTGGCCTCAAGTGAACAGGGTATATGCCGCGATACAGCGTGATGATCGCGCCTCATGCCGCGGGAACATTGGCCTCGCGCCGGGCGACCTGTAAGCGATGCGCCGATTGCACCAGCAGCACCGCCGCGCCGAACGCCATCTCCCAGGATCGCCGCCGGTCCTTGCGCCGCAGCCGCCGCGCCGCCGCCATGTCGGTGCGGTAGGCCTTGCGCGCCACTTCCAGCTCTTGCTCCAGCCGCGCGATGCGGTCTGCCACGGTCTCCTCAACCATCGCGTCAACCATCGGTTCCCCTGCCTTACGCCCGCGCAACATCGCGGGGCGCCCATCATCTATTGGCGCGGGACCGAAGCCCGTCCGCGCAGCGCGGCGGTCGAGAACGGCTCTGTCGGTGGCCCGCGCCTCCATGCGTGCTCGTGCGATTGAACTACTGCTCTAGTATATCATACACTGACAGATTTTGCCAGTCCGACCGCCTCGCAGCCACCGTTCCAGAGCAGCGCGTGGCGCGGATAGCCTGCCCGTGTCGGCGGGCCGACACGATGCGGCCGGCTGGAGCGCAGCAGCTCCAGCACCTCCGCCACACGTCGATCATATACCTCCGGCGCAATGCCGTTGGGGTTGCCCCAGCCCACGGCGACGAGGTCCGCGCCATCCACCGCCGCGCGGATGGCCGCGTCGTTCTCTGGTCCGACGATCACCGCGTACGGATGGCTGTTCAGCCCGGCCGGCGTCGTGGCGCGATACGCGAACAGGTTGACGCAGACGACGCGCGCGAAGCCGTGGCGACGCGCCCACGCCTCCAGCTTGCCAATCGTCGGGTCGCTGCGCCGCACCGAGGCCCGCGAGGGATTCTTCAGCACCGCCGCCAGCCGCGGCCCCTCTCCCTCGCGCAGCGCCACCTCCAGCACATAGCGATAGCGCGCGTCATCCTCCGGCTCGCAGCGGATGACACGGCGCAAACATTTGGCATCGTCCAGGCCGACCGTGAGCAATCTCGACTTGTTCCAGCGGAGTTCACACCGCTCAATTGCCTGGTCGCCCGAATTGTTTGCGGATAGCATCGTCTACCCCCTGGTTGCACACGGGCATGGCACCGCGCGGGCGCTACTCTAGGCGACTAGACGCAACCAATAGCAGCGCGAATATTATGGCGTTGAGGATAACAGCGGCCAGGAGAAGGTTGGCGGCGACATCAATCGCTTGGCTGTCCTGCCTGACAACGGAAAGTATGAGAGCCGTTCCGGCTAGAGCGCCGAGCACGCCGATGCCCGCCAGCGCGATCGGCAAGGCCATCGTCCATGGGGTGCGATTCCGTATCAACGACGCGACCGCGGACGCTGAGCCATCCGTCGCCTCTGCGATCCTCGGATTGGAGTGCCTCCGCAGGCTGAACCAACGCGCCAGCAACTGGAAGGCCAAGCCCAAGCATATGAGGGCAAGCGATACCTGACCAACATTCGCGCGGGTCACCGGCCCCCAGGCTATTGACTGCTCGCGCAAGTATGTAATGCCCATTGCGCATGCGGGCACGAAGAAGAGGAGCGACGATAGTGTCAAGATGATGGGGACGCGCGAGATGCGGCGTAGTGGTGTCACCATATCCTCTCCTCCCGTCGCTACTGGAACGGCTTTGCCAAGTGTCAGCCTATAGCTCCTCCGTCTCGCCAGATTCCCGAGTGGGCGACCCGAGTATAGCATGCGAACCTATGGCGCGACGTCCGCGCGCTCCCGCTTCCAGTCCGATGTCGTGCCGGCCCATGCTCGTACCGTCCCACCCACTTTGACATCACCATGCAACCGATGGTATACTGCGTACGTTGTAGGGTGTGAGCGACCGGATGCGACAGGTTCATCCCGTGTCCCGGCCCTACGAAACTACCATGTGAGTGCGTCTTCCCAGTCGGCCTCGTGTAAAGGTCCGCTGCGCCCGGATGGCTCGGCGGACTCTTTTTGTGTGACGCGTATCCGATCCGTGAGATGACGAATTGCTGGCGAGCCGGCCCGCGCATCGCGCGGCGACACTGGCGCTCGCCCGGAAGGATAGCGCGTGCCTACGACCACTGTTTCTCGTTCGGATTCCCGTGCGACCATTACCCCTCCTGATAGTACGACGACCACGACGAGCGTACTCGATACGGAGCAGACCACCTTCGCCGCCCTTGGCGCTGACCGCCGCTCCGTCGCCGCGCTCGCGCGCGTGGGTATCGAGACGCCCACGCTCATCCAGGCGCGGGCCATCCCGCCGCTGCTGGCCGGGCGCGATGTCGTCGGCCAGTCGCGCACCGGCTCCGGCAAGACCATCGCCTTCGGCCTGCCGCTGCTCGAACGCATTGACCCGCGCCAGCGCACGCTGCAGGCGCTCATCCTCGTGCCTACGCGCGAGCTGGCCGCCCAGGTGGCGGGCGTGCTCGAAGACCTCGACGGCGGGCGCGGCCTGCGCGTCGCCCAGTTGATCGGCGGTCGCGCCCTCGGCCCGCAGAAGAGCGCGCTGATGGCCGGCGCGCAGATCGCCGTTGGCGCCCCCGGCCGTGTGCTCGATCACCTGCGCCAGCGCAACCTCGACCTGAGCGCGCTGCGCGTCGCCGTGCTCGACGAGGCCGACCAGATGCTCGACGCCGGCTTCGCCCCCGACGTGGAGCGCATTCTCGCCGCCACGCCGCCCACGCGCCAGATGGCGCTCTTCAGCGCCACGCTGCCGGAGTGGACCACGCGCATCGCCCAGCGCTACCTGCACGATCCCGTGTATGTGGACGCCGGCTCGCCGGAGTCGCGCCCCGCGCCCGCCATCGCGCAGGTCGTCTACAGCGTGCCACAGGGCCGCCGGCTCGATGCGCTCGTGGCGCTCTTGGAGCGCCGCCGCCATGCCGAGGGCGCGACGCTCGTCTTCGGCCGCACCAAGCACGGCATCAAGAAGCTGGCCCGCCAGCTCGCCGACAAGGGCTATCCTGTCGCCGCGCTACAGGGCAACATGAGCCAGAACGCCCGCGACCGCGTTGTCGCGGACTTCCGCGCCGGCCGCGTGCCCGTCCTGCTCGCCACCAACGTCGCCGCGCGCGGGCTGGACGTGCTCTCCATCGAGCAGGTGATCAACTACGAGCTGCCCGAATCGGCCGAGCTCTTCACCCACCGGGTCGGCCGTACCGGCCGCATGGACCGCGAGGGCGAGGCGATCACGCTGATCACCCCGGAAGACCAGCTCGCCTGGCAGAAGATGCAGCGCGACCTCGGCGTGCGCCTCCAGCCGCGCCCCTGGCCGCAGCGCGATCTGCCGCTGCCCGGCGCACCGTTCGCCGCCGAAGTGACGGAGAACGTGATGGCGTCACCGGCTCTGGCTGGTCGTCCCAACCACACGGCGCGGATGCCGCGGCGGCGTGGCCCGCGCCCGCAGTATAGCGATCCCATCCAGCGCAATGACCGCTTCGAGCGCGACGAGCGTCCTGCCCAGCAGCCGCGCTTTCGCCGCGCCCGCCACCCGTAAGCCCTTATCAGCCATCCCATTTGCCACTGCGGCCCGCTTCGGCGGGCCGCCTCTCTCTCCTCCCCGCGTCTCCACCACATCTTCCCCTCCGCAGTCGTATTGTGACGCGGATCACAGCATACCGCGCGTGCTCATGCGTTATATAGATGCGGCGCATGCTACAAGGATACGCAATGGGCGTGTCAGTGCGGTCGCGGGACACTGGCGAGGAGCAGTGGCGATGAAGCGTGCAATGACTGTATGCGTGCTGGTCATGGTTCTGGTGTCACTGGCCGTCTCGGCCTGCGCCAGCAGCACGTCCTCTCGCCCGCCGACCACGGCACCCACCGCGACCCACGCCCCCACCGCAACCCACGCCCCCACCGCCACACCTACGCCTGTCCCGCCGCCCGTCAATGCCTACCTCGGCGTTGGTGGCACCGTCTACGCTCTCGATGGCCGCACCGGCGCCCGCCTCTGGACGTATGACGCCCACAATCTCGTCGGCAATCTGGAAGTATCTGGGAATAGCGTCATCTTCACCGCCTCCACGACGAACAACTCGCGGGATTCGGCGTTGTACGCGCTGGATGCCACCACGGGCGCCCTGCGATGGCAGGGTCCGAAAGTCGGGCTGCTGGGTCCACCGCTGGTCGTCTCCGGCGTCGCCTATGCCACCTCCCTCACGTTGGTGAATGGCGCCCCCGACACGCTGTTCGCGGTGGATGTCTCCAATGGTAAGGTGCTCTGGCAGCGCACCGGAGTGGCCGGCGAGCGCAGCGAGATCGCGGTTGGCGACACGGCTGTGTACATCACCCAGCAGCAGGGCGGCTCCGATGTGCTTCCGCCCAGCGATGGCTCCATCACGGCGCTCAGCCGCGCGGATGGCACGCAGATCTGGCAGGCGACTGGCCATCCTTACCGCGCGCCGTTCTTCCTCAATGGCGTGGTCTACGCCCTGACGGATTGGGTACAGACCGACGAGCGCTTCTACGCCTTCGATGCGCACAGCGGCTCACCCCTCTGGAACACGCCGCTGGATACCACGCACCAGAACACCACACTCCATTATGCCTTCCTCACCGGCCAAACCGTCTACCTCGCGGGCGATGCCGCGATCTCTGCCCTCGACCTCACCTCTCATGCAGTCGCCTGGCGTTTCCCCGCTGGATGCGCGTCGGAAGTACTGGGCGCCTGCGCTGGCTACGAGAGCGGCATCCTGTGCGTGTACCGGCTCGACGGCGTGCTCGGCGTGAACGCGACCACCGGCACGCAGGCATGGTCGGTCTCCCATGCTCCGGGTAGCCAACTCCATGTTGATACCCACGCCGCCGGTTCCTGCTATGCCGCAGGCAACATTACTGGTGGTTCTCAGGTCTTTGCCTTCGATGCGCGCACAGGCGCTCAGCGCTGGACGCATGGTTTGACAGACGAGAGCAAGAGCATGCTCGCCACGGAGGATGCCGTCTATGTCCTCACTGGCGTCATCTGCTGCGCTACCAGACTGACCGTTCTCTCGGCATCCGATGGCACCCAGCTCTGGCAGTTCGCGCCGAGCGGTGCCGTCAATAGCGGCAGCCTCGCCATTGGCTAATACCGCACTCGTACCACCCTTCTCCTCTGTAGAGGAGAGGGGGCGGGAGTGGATGACTTCGCCCACTACGCCCGCCCAATCATATAGCGCAGGAACCGCAGTGTCTCTGGCAGCGCGGCGTCGTCCAGCGTCTTGTCGGCACGCCAGGCGCGCGCCCGCTCGACCAGCGGCCGCCACTGCGTGTCTATATGCTGTTCTCCCCACACGGCCGCCACGGACTTCGAGACGAACTCGCCGCACTCCAGCGCGTACAGCGCGCGGCACATGGTGAAGATCGCGAAGGCCTGATAGTTGCGCGCGCGGAGCAGCTCGGGGTCATCCAGATAGCGCGCCCAGTCCGTCCGCAGCAGCATCCGCACGGCGTGCGTCAGCTCCGCGCGCGTGGTCGGATCGATCAGCGTCGCGGGCGGCGGCCCATCCACCACTAGGCCCCGCTCGAGCAGGGTGTGCCGGTTGATCACCCAATCCCAGCCGAGATCGTGAACCCCGAACGGCGTCGTCGAGCTGAGGAACGGATGCCGCATGTCGCGTGGATTGTGCCGGCGGAGCGCAGCGAGCGGGAAGTATGCCCCCTCCAGCCGCTTGCCCCACGTGCCCACGGTCGCGGCAATCTCCTCGTGTATCGCCGCCAGCTCTACTAGTTTCGCGTCATCCAGCCGCACGGTTGTCGCCGCGGCGAAATCCACGTCGCTGCTGGCCGGATCGAAGTCCCCCGACGCCAGCGAGCCGTACAGATACAGCCCCACGAGCTTCGCGCCGAGGACCCCCCCGCATGCGAGCCAGTAGTAGCTCCAATGTCGCGTTCACGTCGGCGTATGGCGTCGGCCCCGTCTCCATCATCACTTCCTCGCGCCCGTCGCCAGCGCCAGCACCGCCACGTGCCCCGCCGCGCCCTCTACCTCCAGGAAGTGCCGCAGCCCGCGCCCGTACACGTCGTCGCGCCGCGTCGCTCGCGCCGCCATCGCCCGCAGCCCGCTTCCCACCAGCACATGGTGCGCCGTCCATTCGGCGAAGCCCTCGCAGAGCAGCGGATCGCGCAGGTCGGGCGCTCGCTCCGCCTGCCAGGCGTGCCCCAGCTCGTGCGCCAGCGTGCCCAGCAGCAGCCCGCGCGGCAGCCCGCGCTCGACGTAGATCGTGCTGCTCCCGTGGACGCGCACGAAGAATCCCAGCACGTGATGCCCGCCTACCGCTCCCTCGGTTCCCACCTCCGGCATCAGGCGCGCGTAGCGGCGGCGGATGTCGCCCATCGCCAGCCGCCCCACCACCTCCACATCCGGCGTCTCGCGCAGCCCATCCCCCAGCACCCGCGTGAAGCCCGCCAGGGCCTCCGCGTAGACCGCGCGCACTGGCCCATCCCCCAGCACCATATCCGTGGCGCAGAGCGCGCAACGATACTGCCCGTCGTCCAGCGGCGCCACCTCCGCCCCCACCGGCACCCGGCACAGATCGCAGCGCGGCCGGGTGCGCACGCAGCTCTCGCAGAAGCGCCGCACCGATGACGGCGCCAGCAGCTCCTCGAATGTGTACCACGCCCCGACGATGTGGCGGCGGCAGGCCGCGCAGCGCGGCGTCGTGCGCAGGCAGCGCCCGCAGAGCGCCGGCTCACCCGGCGCCAGCGTGGGAGTGCGCGCGAGCATGGCATCGTCGAGCGGCGCGTGGCAGCGCGGGCAGTGCGGCCGGCCGGCGCGGCACGCTTCGCAGAACACCAGCCCGTTGCCGTGACGATGATACCGCCCAATCAACACGCGGCCGCACAGATGGCAGAAGCGCGACGCTCCCGCTTGCCGCGGCCCCGCTGTCTCCGGCATAGCCACACGCCTCCGCGTCACCGTTGCGTTGCGCACGCCGCGCCGCGCCCTCGCACGCCGTATCATACGACGGGTTGCCATCTTCCCGCCTGTGATCCGCATCACACCCACTGTTTCAATACAGTAACGTGCGTTCGGGATAAGCGAGACACCTCCAGTCGGGTTATGATGCGGGAAAGCACGCCCCATCATCAGCCCAACGGGAGGTCTCGCCATGAGGATACTCGAACTCTTTTGTGCCGTAGACGAATTTTGGGTGCAGTTTGCGCCCGCGTGGCACCAGCACCTGGTGTTGACCGGTCGGTGATGACCACCAGCCTGTCGCATAGAGGTGCGCCCAGGTCCGCCACTTCGTCGGCAAGCTGATCGGCGACCAGGAGTGTGAAGACATGGGCAGAGATGCTTCGAGGGAGAGCGGCCCCGCTCGCGTTGTGCAGGCGACTGGCGGCGCACTCGGATGCATCTCGGCGCCTCTTCTCACACTCCGTACTGTGCCAGCGCCGCCTCGGTATCCGGCCGGTCGCCGGCACGATAGGCGTGCAGTAGCGCGTCGAGGTCGAACGGCACGCGGCGAAACTCCAGCGCCAGCGCCCGCCCATCTCCCTCTCCATCCCCGTCCTCGACCGTCAGGATGGCGTACTCGGCCCACGGATCGGCGCGGAAGACTCCAGCGGGCTGATGATGGCTGTACGAGAGGCCGACGCTGCCGGGATTGAAGAAGAAGCCCTGGCCCAGGCGCCGGATCTGCTGTGTGTGCGTGTGGCCGCCGGCCAGGATGTCCACATTCCGCGTATCGGCGTCACCATCCAGCCCAAACAACCGCAGCGCCTCGTCGTGTGCCGTCTCAGGAAAGATGATGTCGTCAAACGAGCTGGGCGAGCCGTGGAAGCAGCGCAAGCGCCGGCCGCCGAGATCGAGTGTCACCGTCGGCGCGAACGCGGCGATGAACGCGCGATCCGCGTCCGTGAGCCGCGCCAGCGACCACTCGCGCACCGCGCGCTGCCGCTCGGTGATCGCTTCGGTCGGGCTGGTGTTCAGGCCGGTGAGCAGCCATGCGTCGGCATTGCCCATCACCACGGGGCAATCCAGCTCGCGCAGGCGCGCGACCGTCTCCGCTGGCTGCGGCCCGCCCTGGATGGCGTCGCCCAGGCAGATCACCTGATCGGGCGCGCGGGCGCGCTGGTCGGCCAGCACGGCGTCGAGCGCGACACAGTTGCCGTGGATATCCGAGATGACCGCGATCCGCATGGCCTCACACCCCTTCACGTAGGCCATCCGCACACCGCATGGCACCATGCGTCATATAGCCCTGGCGGTAGGCGAATCGCTCACCCTATCCGCCAGACACAGAAGGCGCGGAGCCAGCGGCGACATCGTGATCGGCAAAATAGAACCGCCACGGGCCGCACCCGGCGATGAACGGCTGCATCAGCGCACGCTCCGCCTGGACCGTATGCATGAGGTCGTGCGCCGCCCACTCGTGGATCATCTGCCCCAGCGTGACCTCGCCCAGCTCCGAGTGGCGGGCCGTCCGCCGCAGGTCTCGCTCCGTGAGCTGTGAGAGGAGGTCGAGGCCCTCCGCGCGCAGGCGGGCGAAGTCCGCTAGCAGGGCGGCGGGCTCCTCGCCGGTCGCGGGCGTCCCATCCTGATCGGGGTCGAACGCGGGAAAATCCTGACCAACAATGAAGGCACGCACACGCAGCGGGAAGGCGAAGCGCTCGGTGTCGCGCAGGTGCCGCAGGCAGTCCACCGCCGACCACTCGCCCGCGGCCGGCGCGCGCGCGAGCAAGTCAGCCGGGAGTGTTTCGATCAGGCGCGTCCAGCGCGGCGCTGTCGTCTCCAACACACTCCGCGCGCTCGTCAATAGCTGCTCCATAGCGATTGCTGCCCTCTCTGGATCGATCACGGCAATTGGAGGCGCGGGCAGTATACCATGCGCCCGCTCGTGCCCGGTCGCGCCCGATGGCAAGCCGCTACGAGAGACAACAAAATGCCGGGCTGCCGCTTCAGGCAACCCGGCTCCCCTAGAACCCACGACCGTGCGACTTAGAAGCCGCCGGCGACGGCGATCTTGCGCATCTGGTCAAGCCGGCCCAGCTCGATCACGATGGTGCGCTTGTCGCCGCCCGTATCGTGGAAGCGCAGCTCCAGCTTGGTCGCATGCGCCGGGACGATGAAGCGCACGCTGCCAGTGCGGGCGACCGTCGCGAGCATCTGGCCGAACTCTGGATGCGGGGCAGAAAGCGTGATGGGGATTGGCGTGCCGTTGTCGGCCACCACCGCGAACTGGCTGGCGTCCACCGTAACGGTCTGACCGCTCAGGTTCGAGATCGCCAGGCCGACATCAATCGGTGTGCTGCCGCTGGGCGCGGCCACATTCGAGACGACATAGACGTACTGGACGGCCACGACGCCAAAGCTCGTCCGCACACTCTGACCAACGGCGAACGGCCCTTTGCCGTCCGCCACGCCGCTCGGATTATCGTTGGCGACGCTGGTAGAGGGAACGCTGGCGCCGCGGTTCGCCAGAATGCCAACGGCCAGCACCGCGCCCGCGCCCACCAGCAGCGCGACGAAGGCAAAGAGCGCGATCACCGGCGTATTCTTGCGGCCCGGCATGCCCTGGCGGGGGCTGTCACCGCTGCTTCCCATGGGGACAGAGGTCGCGTTGGCCGGAGTATGCGGGTTCGCTGCGCTGCCGACTTCGACATTGCCCATCGTCTGTAATGCCTTCCCTGATACCTGAGAGAGGAAGCGGGGGCACCGCCCTGAGGACGCAGGACGCTGCCCCCGCCGACGTTCGCGCGCAGATCGCGGCGCGACGGCCCGCTCGTGGGAGCGCCACCTAAACAGTGGATGGCGCTCCCAGCTCCCGCTACGAGGCGGATGCTCCGCCTAGCAGCTCGAGCCGTCCAGCGGCTTGATCGGGCAGCCGCTGCCGCTGTTCGGGAGCACACGGATCAGGCCCCACATGCCGCCCTCGGTGAAGGCGAGCCGGCGGTCCTGGTACACGTAGTCGCCCGGCATCTTGCTGACGCCGCCGTCAATCACGGCATCGAACTTCTCATCCGGGCCGACGCCGCGGGTGGCGAGCTTCTCAGCGCCCGGCATGTTCGGATCGACCGGCCATACCATGCCGCCCAGCGAGAAGGTGTGTAGCTGCTCGCTGCCGGGGGCGTTGAGCACATGCACAACCACCGCGTCGCCCGCGTATGCCTTCAGCATCGGCGTCGCCGGATCGCCGTAGACGCTCGAGTTGAAGAAGTTCGGATCGGTGAGCTTGCGCCGGTTGTTGGGGTCCGCGGTCATGTAGTTCACGAGCGCGGGGCCCTGAATGACCGACGGATACGGCATCGCGCTCTGGCCGATGATCGGATCCTGGTCGGCGAGGATCAGCGAGAAGTCGCGGTAGGAGGTCGCCGGCGTGCTGCCGTTGGCGGGCACGTGGACGATCACCTGGCTGCCGACATCCTTCGACGCGCCCGAGGCCGGGTCGGTGAAGGTCGCTCCGGCCGGCGCGACGATCACCGCGCCGTAGAGGCCGTCACGCGCGCTGTCGTTGCCGCCGTAGTCGCGGAACGGTGCGCTCTGAACCTTCGCCGAGTCGGCGTAGAAGGTGTACGTGCGCGACTGGCCGGGGGCCACCGTCTGCTCCGCGTTGAAGCCGACGTTGATGCCGCTCGAATTCAGCGTGCGCATCAGTCCGCCCAGGTCAATCGAGGCACGCTGCCCGTTGCGCTGGTTGGTCAGCGTGATCTTCACACACTCACCAGCCGCGACGTGCAGCACCAGCGGCTCGATCGGCGTCTTGTTCTTCAGGATGCTGGCTGCCTGCGAGCTGAGCACGTAGGCCGCCTTGCGCCCGTCGGAACCGCCGCCCCAGCCGCTGCTGGGCACGTCAATCGCCGTCACATTGAACGAGTGGACGGGTGCGCCTGCCGCGCAGGGGTTGTCCGGCCCGCTGGCCGCGGGCGGGGGACCGCCAGTGACGGCGGGCTGGGTGTACGAGCCGCCCGGGGCGTTCCCCGGCAGCGCCTCGAGGTCGCTGGACTGGCCCGGCAGCACGCGGATGATGCCCCACGCGCCGCCCTTGAAGCTACGCTCCACGCCGTCGTGGTAGAGGTAGTCGCCGGACTGTGTCGGGTTGAGCACCAGCGTGAACTTCTCCGAGATGCCGTAGTGGATGGTATTCGTCGGGCTGGAGATGTTGGTGTTACCCACCTCACTCTGCCCGGTCGGATCCAACTGGCCGGTAAATCTCGGTTCCGAGAAGGTGCGTAAGCCATCCACCGTCAGGGTCTGCATCCCCTGACCAACGTTGATGGTGCGGATCACGATCGGGTCGCCCTTATAGGCGCGCGGCATGATCGTGAAGGGGTCACCGTGTGTGTATGAGCTGAACAGCAGCGACGGGTCGCCGCCGCGGTCGGCCCAGGGCTCCGCCCGCAGGTTGATCGAGGATCCCACCGTCGAGTGGTTGTCAATCGTCCAGAGGGCCAGCTCGCGGAAGCTGCCGGGCACGCCCGGAGCCAGCGGGTTGGCGGTCCAGATGTCGGCCAGCGCGCCCGAGGCAATCACGGCGCCGGTCTTCGGGTCGTGGTAGGTCGAACCCTTCGGCTCGACGATGAGCTGCCCGACCATGCCATGGCTCCAGCCGAAGATGCCGTTGACGTGGTCGTGGAAGAAGATGTTGTCCAGCTCGACGTCCGGGTACCAGATGTACTGGACGAATTCGACGCCGACCCACTGCCCCGAGGCATGCGCCTTCTTGAGCGGGTGCTTGAGCGTCACGGTGTTGACCGAGGTGTCGGTCGCCGCGAGCTGGTTGATCTCGATGTCGTTCGTGCCCTCGCCGACGGCGAAGTACACGTCGCTGTGGAAGCGCGAGGCGTCGGCGACGTGGAGCACCGTGTCACCGGCGTTGGCGTCCTGCGTCAGTTGTGTGTCCTCGATCTGGTACGGGCGTACCGACTGATCGTAGGAGAAGCCGGAGATGACGCCGTCGGAGGCCTGAGTATCGAACTGCACGTGGTGAATATGGATGTTCACCTTGGCGAACGGCAGCTCGTTGCCGCCGTCGTGCTCCTCGCTCACCAGTGTGTTGAACAGGCAGTCGCCGATGTTGGCGCGC
>JAICVS010000132.1 GCA_025935195.1 Ktedonobacterales bacterium | reverse complement strand
GTCTACACTGCTCGCCGACAACACGCTCTTCTACCTCTGGGCGCCGTGAGCCTGCCATTCCCGTCCCCCTGTTCGCGCTTGCCGTATGCGCCGCTCAGCGATACACTGGACTGGTGTCGGTCGGTTGGGCGGCGAGCGAGGGGTGGTGAGCGGGAGCGAGGGGGCTGAGGCGGATGGCGGACGAGAGCGCTGAGGAGCTGGAGAGCGCGCTGGAGCGGGTGGTCGGCATGGGCGCGTCGGACCTGACGCGGCGCGCGCTGGCGGGCCAGCTCGCCCGCGCGTACGCCCGTGAGGCGGAGGTCGCCAAGGTTTTCGAGAGCCTAGCCGCGCGCCGCGGCGTCTTGCTGCTCGGCCCCGCCGACGTGGGCAAGACGGCGATCCTGCACGAGGCGGTGGCGCGCATCGCGCGCAAGCAGGCGCCCGCGGCGCTCGCCGGCAAGCGCGTCGTCGCCATCTCGACCGGCGCCGTGATGGTCGGCACGAAGTACCTGGGCGAGTGGCAGACGCGCCTGGGCGAGCTGCTCGACGCGATCAAACAGGCCAGAGACATCATCCTCTGCTTCGAGGACATCTGGGCGCTGCGCGACGCGGGCCGCGCCTCGGATAAGGCCGACGGCTTCTCCAACTTCCTGCGCCCGTACCTGGAGCGGGGCGAGATCGTCGTGATCGGCGAATGCACGCCGGAGACCTTTTCCGGCGGCGAGTACGGCGCCCGCGCGCTGGCCGACGATCCCTCGCTGCTGAAGCACTTCACGGTGGTGCGCGTCGAGGAGCCGGATCGCGACGTGACCAAGGGCATCCTCGTCGCGGTCGCGCGCGATTTGCGGCGCGCCCATCACGTGCGCGTCGAGCCGGCGGCCATCGAGCGCGCGCTGGAGCTGACGCGGCGCTTCCTGCCGTACGCCGCGTTTCCCGGCAAGGCCAAGCGCCTGCTGGACGAGGCGGCGCAGCTACGCGCGGCAGGCGACGAGGGTGAGAAGAGTGATGGCGGCGGCGGCCGAAAGGCGCCCGCGCCGGGCGGCGATCCGCTGATTGACGCCGACACGGTGACGACGGCGTTCTCGCGCATGACGGGGCTGCCGGAGAAGATCATCTCGGACGCTATCCCGATCAGCCAGGAAGAGATTCGCGCCTTCTTCGACGAGCGTGTGGTCGGCCAGGATGAGGCGGTGGCGGCGGTCGTGGACGTGGTGACGCTGGTCAAGGCGGAGCTGAACGATCCCGGCCGGCCGCTCGGCGTGCTCTTCTTCGTGGGGCCGACCGGCGTGGGCAAGACCGAGCTGGCGAAGACGCTCGCCGAGTATCTCTTCGGCGGCAAAGAGAAGCTGATCCGGCTCGACATGAGCGAGTTCAAGACGGCGTTCGGCACGGCGGATTTGCTGCGCCAGATCACCGAGAAGCAGCGCCGGCAGCACTTCTCGGTGCTGTTGCTCGACGAGATCGAGAAGGCCAGCTCCTACGTCTTCGACCTCTTTCTACAGGCATTCGACGACGCGCGGATCAGCGACACGTCCGGCCGGACGGTGGACCTGCGCAACACGATCATCGTGATGACCTCGAACATCGGCACGGAGTTGTCCGAGGCGCGCGGCATCGGCTTTCTGGAGGCGGGCGGCGGCCAGGAGCGGGCGCAGATTCAGGAGCGCGCCCGCCAGGTGGCGCGTGCCGTCGAGGAGTATTTTCGCCCGGAGTTCATCAACCGGCTGGACAAGATCGTGGTGTTCCAGCCGCTGGGGCGCGCGGAGATGCGGCGCATCGCGCGGCGTGACCTGGGCCGGGCACTGATGCGCGAGGGGGTGTTGCGCCGCAATATCCTGCTCGACTTCCGCGAGGAGGTGCTGGACGCCCTGCTCGCCGCCGGCTTCAGCCCGACCTACGGCGCGCGCCCCTTGCAGCGGGCAATCAAAGACCTCGTGCTGCTGCCGCTGGCGCGACGCATCGCCGCTCAGCCCGCCACCGGCGAGCAACTGTTGGAGCTGTGCGTGGTGGATGGGCGCATTGACGCGGCGATCATCCCCATGACGGCGGCGACGCAGCCGGAGCCGGCCGAGCCGCCCGCGGACGATGATCATGGACAGATGGCCGGTGGCGCGGAGGTGCTGGCGCGGCGTGCGTCGCTGGCGGATCTACGCCAGTTGCGGGGCGTGATGGCGGCGCTGCGCGAGCGTATCGAGGCGAATATAGCCAGCGAGCGGTTCGGCGCGCTGCGAGAGTACACGCGCGCATTGCTGGAACAGTCGGGTACGCCGAGCTTCTGGGACGACAACGAGCGCGCCCGGCACATCTTCTCGACGATCTATCACCTGGAGCGTGTGACGGACCGCGTGGTGAGCCTGCGCGGGCGGGCGGATGATCTCACCCAGGTCGCGGAGATGATCCGCCGCCACGGCGACACGGCGGGGATTCCGCGTCTGGCGGCGAGCCTGGAGCAGCTCGAACAGGACGTGGCGCTGGCCGAGCTGGAGCTATTCGCCGGCGACGCGGACTCCGTCGCGACCGACGCGGCCTTCATTCGCGTGACGCCGGTGGAGATGCTGCGCGCACGTGAGGCGGGCGACTGGCCGGCGCGGCTGGCGGAGATGTACGCGCGCTGGGCCGGCCGCAAGGGGTACGAGGTCGAGGCGCTGCACGTGGACGGCGACGATCCGCTGCTGCTGATGCGCGGGCCGAATCTGTGCGCCATCCTGCGCGGCGAGGAGGGCATCCACAAGCTTCAGGAGGGTGAGGAGGAGCCGCGGCGGCGCGGCCGTCCAGCGCCGCGCGTGCGGCTGGCGCGTGTCGAGGTGCTGGCGGTGCCGCCCGACGATGCGGTGCGCTTCGATGGCGCGCTCGATCCCGCCGCGCGCGATGACGGCCGAGACGGCGCGCGGGCCGGTGATGGGCGCGGACCGCGCATGGTCGAGGTGCGCGACGACGCGGCGGGCATCCAGATTCGCCTGCGCGCCGGCAAGGGAGACAAGGGAGACAAGGGAGACAAGGGAGACAAGGGAGAAATGGGCGATCAGGCAGCGCGCGATCTGCTGGCGGCGCTGCTGGTGCGCGGACGCGCGGGCCGGACGCCGAGCGATGAGGTGGTGCGCGTCTATCACCTGATGAAGACGAGCTATGTGCGCGATCCCCGCACCGGCGCGCGCAGCTCACGCCCGCGTGAGGTGCTCGACGGCGCGCTCGACACATTCCTGCTGGCGTATCTGACGCAGGCAGGGACGCCGGAGCACGCACTCGCGGCCGCCACCGTCACACTCCCACGCGCGGAGGGATAGCGCGGCCGAGCCTACCGCGCCGCGTGCGTGAGCGCCGCCAGCAGGATGCAGGCCGCGAGGGCCACGCCGAAGATCAGGTGCAGCCGCGAGGTCTGCTTGATGCCAGTGATGTAGGCGCGGCGGTCGGTTGCGCGCAGCACACCGCGCACGTTGGCATAGGCCAGCGGGAAGGTCAGCCAGACGCCGAGTGTGACGAGCGGCAGCAGTCCCGCCAGCGCGCAGATCGTCGTGGTGGCGTACGCGCCGTAGACGAGCGCGGCGTGGTAGCGCTGGCCGAAGCGCCGCCCGAAGCGCACCGGCAGCGTGCGCTTGTTGACGGCCAGATCCTCGTCGTAATCGCGCGTGTTGTTCATGTTGAGGATCGCCGTGACCAGCAGCCCGACCGGCACGCTGGCGGCGAAGGCGTGCCACGACCAGCGCTGGAGCTGCACGTAGTACGCGCCCCAGGTCATCAGGAAGCCCATCGCCAGGTAGACCAACGGATCGCCCAGCCCGCGCGCGGCGAGCTTGAAGGGGCGCGCGCTGTAGAAATAGGCGATTGCCATGGCGGCGAGGCCGAACAGGATGATGGCCGGGCCGACCACCGCGATCAGGTACAGCCCGAAGAGCGCGGCCAGCGCGAAGGCGCCGACGCCGCCGGCAAGCACCCGCGCGGAGGTCATCTCGCCCGTGAAGATCACGGTACTGGCGCCGAGCGAGTGGATGCTGTCCAGGCCGTAGCGGTGGTCGAAGTATTCGTTGAAGTAGTTGGCGCCGATCTGGAGGCACAGGCACGAGAGCAGCGTTGCCGCGAAGATCAGGGGGTGAAACACGCCCTCGTAACCGGCAACCGCCGTACCGACCAACACCGGGCTGACGGCGGCGGTCAGTGTCATCGGCCGCGCCGTCTTCACCCAGATGCGCCATCCCGCCGGCCGCCGCGGCGGCGCCGTTGGCGTTCGCTCCGTCCGTGTCTGTGCCATATCGTCCCGCGCTCGCTCTCTCTTAGCTGCCTGAACCGCCTGATCCCCCATCCATATTCTGCCGCTCGCACGCAAGCCATTCCCAGTCCGTCGGCTGCCGCATGCATAGAGCAGCTTCGCGCAATGATATACTGCGAGAGATCGCAGGTGCCGCCGTAATTCGCTACGCGGCCACCCCACCCGGCGCGAACCGTGGAGGGCAAGAGGATGATGACGGATCGCTTCAAGGCCGTTGTTGACATCGCGGCGCGGCTTGCCCCCGAGACACAAGATCAACTAGCGGCGGCTCTAGAGGACGCGCTTCGACACGCCACACAGCCGGTCCCTTCCCTGGCACCGGACGTGCGAGCGGCGTTCGAGCGGGTGATGGCGGAGCACACCGCGACACTCGAATACTTGAAGGACAAATAGGCCCGATGTGGCGCAAACACCTCCTATTCGCTATCTCACGGCCGACGACGTGTGGGCGATGAACGACGCCATCCTGCGGCGCGAAGGCGATCAATCGCTCGTGCGTGATCGTGGGGCGCTCGAAAGCGCGGTCATGCGCCCGCAGACCACCGCGTATTACGGCCAAGCCGATCTGGTGGCCCAGACCGCCGCGCTGATCACCGGCATCGCGTTGGCGCATCCGTTCCTGGACGGGAATAAACGCACCGCTGCCATCGCCGGCGCGACATTTCTGCGGCTGAATGGATACCGCATCGCCAGCGCGGATGAGACGTTCGGGCGGCGGATCGTGGCGGTGGTGAATCGGATCGGCGATCTTGGCACGGCGACACAACAGCTTACCGGCTGGCTGCGATCAGTCGTTACGCCAATGCCCTGAACTCTCAACGTTGGACGCTACAGCACCAGCGCCTCGGCGTGCGACGACGCGAAATCGCGGCCGGGGTCGAAGGTGGCCAGCGTGATGCTGTGACGCTCGAACGGCGCGGGCAGCGCCACACGGCCATCCGCCACGTCGCCGCACAGGATCGCCTCCACCAGCACGGCCGTGATCGGCGCATGCATCAGCCCGTGGCCGGAGAAGCCCGCCGCGTGGATCAGGTTCTCCTGTTGCGTATCGCGGCCGATCAGCGGGTCGGCGTCCGGCGTCATGCCATAGAAGCCGCTGGTCGTTGCCGCCAGCCCGCCGGCGTCCGCCAGCCGCGGCGCGAAGTCCGCCAGTTGCGCCAGTGTGGCGTAGCCATAGTTCTCAATGCCGCGCTCGTGGTGGAACGGCGCATCAATGCGGTCCTGATCCGCGTCGCCAAACTCCGGCTCCGGCGGCGTCTCGTGCGCCCAGGCCAGGCAGAGCTGCGGTCCATCGGGACGCGAGAGCGCGCCACGGCCCGCGCCCAGACCATAGATCGTCATCGGCTGGCCCGCCCACGCTTCCGCGCTCATCACTGGCTCGCGCATCTTGAGAAAGTAGAGATAGCGTTTGGTCGGCGCGATGGGCAGCGGCATGCCGCCGATGCGGCGGCTCACGCGCGGCGCCCAGGCGTTGGTGGCGTTGACGAACCAGTCTGCTTCTAGCGCGCCGCGTGTCGTCTCGATGCGCTCGATGCGCCCGCCACGCAGTGTCGCGCCGATCACCTCGGCCTGGGTCAGCACCTCGACACCCAGCTCGCGCGTGCGCCGGTAGCCCTCGCCCAGGATGATGTGCGGCTCCAGAAAGCCATCGGTCGGGCAGTAGGTCGCGCCGATCAGGCGGTCCGGCGCGATATGCGGCCAGCGCGCGTGAACCGCGTCCGGCGCCAATAGCTCGACCGGCAGGCCGATGCGCCGGTGCATCGCCGCGTAGCGTTGCCCCCGTTCCCACACAGCCGCCGCCGAGGCGCGGATGGATGGCTGCCAGGGCGGCGCGGCCTGGTCGGGGTCTTCGTAGAGGAAGAGGTAGCCGTTCTGATGAATGACCGGCTGGCGGCGCTCGTCGGGCGTGGCGAGCAGATCGTGGAAGCGCGCGTACCACCACTCGGAGTACATCATGCCGATGGCGGTGGCTTCGACGCCGAACTGCGCGCGGATGCCGGCGTTCGAGCGGCTGGACGAGCCATTGCCGGCGGCCGCCTTCTCCACCACCGTCACGCGCAACCCGCGCTCGGCCAGCCGGATCGCCGCCAGCGCGGCGGTCGCCCCGCCGCCGATCACCACGACGCGATCCACCGCGGCACCTCCCGCTCGCGCATGACGCATACTCCACCATCCGCCGCGAGTATAGCACGCGCTCATCACCGCGGTATGGTCGTTCTCGCCCCCTCACGCTTTGACGCTCCCGGCGAGCGTGGATTACAGTTAGCCCCAGGAGCGAATGCGCGCCGCGGCGCTCGTCCGGCGCGGCCGGCGGGCGGAATGCAGAGGGAGGATGCGACCATGGCACAGACGCGGGAAAACGTGCGCGACGAGGCGCTGGCCCGGCTGCGCTCCGGCAGGGCGCTGCTGGCGGAGGGCCGGCTGGAGCAGGCGGCGGAGGAGTTCGTCTCCGCTGAGGCCGTCTTCCGGCAGAGCGGCGACGCCGAGCACGCCGCCGACAGCCGCGCCGCCCTCGCCGAGGTGCAGCGGCGTAACGGCGCGCTCGACCAGGCCGCCGCCAGCTATGACCGCGCCATCGCGCTCTACAAAGAGGCCGACCAGCCCGCCCGCGAGGCCGGCGCCACCCTCCAGCGCGGCCACATCGAGCGCCAGCGCGGGAGGCTCGACCGCGCCTGGGAACGCTACTACCTGGCGCTGCGCCTCTTCGAGAAGACCGGCGCCGCCTCCGGCCGCGCCGCCGCCTCGCTCGCCCTCGGCCACATCGAGCGCCAGCGCGGCCGCTTCGATCAGGCCGCCGGCTACTACGCCACCGCCCGCGACCTCTATCGGCAGGCCGGCGATACCTCCGGCGAGGCCGACGCCGCGCGTGGGCTAGCCGACATGTTCGCCGGCCGCGCGCGCTACGATGAGGCCGCGCACGCCTACGACGAGGCGCTCGATCTCTACCGCGCCGCGCGTGACCGCTTCGGCGAGGTGGACACGCTGATCGGGCAGGGCCGGCTCGCCGTCGAGCGGATTCAGTTGGATGAGGCTTCCACGCTCTTCGGCCAGGCTATCGTGCTGGCTGGCGTGCTGGAATACGAGCTAGGCGGCGCGGACGGCACGCTCGGCCTCGCGGAGGTGGCGCTGCATCATGGCCGGCTGGATCAGGCGCTCGCCAACGCCATGCAGGCCGAAGACGAGTATCGCACCGCCGGCAGCGGTCTCGGCCAGGCGGAGTCGAACCGCGTGCTCGGCGCCGTCAACCTGCGCCGCGGCCAGTACGCCCAGGCCATCGCCGTCTTCGACCGCGCCGCCCGCGCCCTCACGGCGCAGCGCGCCCGTGTGCCCTACGCCCACGCCACCCTTGGCTCCGCCGAGGCCCACCGCCGCAAGGCCAACCCGCGCAAGGCCGAAGACCTCTTCGCGGACGCTCGCATCGTCGGCTCCGAGGTGGAGCAGCCCGCGATTGAGGCCGCCGCCATCCTCGGCCTGGGCCAGATCGCCCGCCTGCGCGGCCAGTCCGCGGACGCCGCGTCCCTACTGGATGAGGCCGACGCGCGTCTCGAACGGCACGCGCGCCCCGCCCTCGCCGCCCACGCCATCCTCGAACGCGCCCGTCTCGCGCTGACCGCCGGCGAGTTCGACCACGCTGGCATGCTGGTGGAGCGGGCGCGAACGCTCACCGCCCAGGCCGAGGAGCAAACCGGCGAGGCCGGCCCCGCCTCCACGGCCGCGCGTGTCGCGGAAGACCTGGCGCTGGCGCTCGGCCAGCTCCCGCCGGCGCTCGCATCCGCCGCCGCCGCGCTCGATCTCGCCGGGCGTGAGGCGGATGTGCTGCCCATGGTGGATGCGCTGCTTGGCCTGGCCGAGGCGATGCTGCGCAGCGATGATCTGGATGCCGCCATCGCCGCCTTCAACCGCGTGCTCGATCACCCCCAAGCCGCCGAAGCCGCGCTCCCACAGGCGCTCGCCGCGCTGGGCCTCGCGCGCATCCTGCTGCGGCGTGGGTTGTACGAGGAGGCGGTGCTCCAGCACCAGGAGCTGCTGCCGCGCTTCAAGAGCGCCGACGCTCCCGCCGCGCTCGCGCTGGCGCAGCTTGGCATCGGCGATGCGCGCCTCCAGCTTGGCGAGTACGATGCCGCCCGCCAGGCGTATGCCGAGGCGGCGCGGCTCTACATGGCGAGCGGCGATGTTCCCGGCACGGCGCTGGCCGCCGAGCACGAGGGTGGGCTGCTGCTGGAGACGGGCGAGTTGGAGGCGGCAGTCGGCCGCTTCTCCCAGGCCATCGCCACGGTCGAGCGTCTGAGCGCCAACATCGCTGACGGCGCCGCCCGCGCCAGCTACTTCGACGCCCGCGCCCCACTTTATGTCGCGGCCATCCACGCCTGGGCGCTAGAGAGCAACGCCGCCCGCGCCCAGGAGATCGCCGCGTCGTACGCCGGGCAGGCCGCACGTCCCGGACGCGCCGCCGCCGGCCAGCGCCTGCGCGAGATCGAGCGCGCCATCCCCACGCGCGGCGCCGATCTGACCAAAGAGCAGATCGAGCGCAACAAAGCCATCCAGCGCATCCTCGCCGACGCCCGCAAGGCACTCAGCAAGTAGCTGGCGCTCTACTCAGCCCATCCGCCGCGTGTCCCGCGCGACGCGGATCATCGCCTCCAGGCTGCGCTCCACATCGGCCTCGGTCGTGGCCCACGACGAGACGCTGATGCGCATCGCCGCGCGCCCATGCCAGACCGTCCCGCCGCACCAGCACGTCCCATCAAGCTGGATACCGGCGATCACCCGCCGCGTCGTCTCGTCATCTCCGAACGCCGCCAACACCTGATTCAGCGCGACCTCGTTCAGCACCTCGTAGCCCGCCGCGCGCAGCCCGTCCGCGAAGCGCGCCGCGTGCCGGCAGCAGCGCTCGACCAGATCGGCGACACCCGCGCGGCCGAGCGCGCGCAGCGCCGCCCAGACCTCGACACCGCGCGCCCGCCGCGAGGAGTCCGGCGTGTAGGCCAGCGGCTCGCGCTCCTCACCCACCAGCAGGTACGCCGCGCTGGCAGACATGGCGGCACGCAGATGCGCCGGCTCGCGCACGAACGCCAGCCCGCTGTCATACGAGACATTCAGCCATTTGTGCGCGTCGGTCGCCCACGAATCCGCATCCGCGACGCCCCGCACGAGCTGTGCGCGAGTGGGCGCGGCAGCGGCCCATAGGCCGAACGCACCGTCCACATGCGCCCAGGCGCCAGTGGCATGCGCGCGCGGGATCAGCGCGGCCAGCGGATCGCATGCGCCGCTGTTGACGTTGCCGGCCTGGAGGCAGACGATGGCCGGCCCGGCGGCGAGCGATGGGAAGGCATCGGCGCGCATGCGCCCCTGGTCGTCCGCCGGCACGCGCAGCACGCGCTCGCGTCCCAGCCCCAGTAGGCCCAGCGCCTTGAAGACCGTGGCGTGTGCCTCCTCACCCACGACGACGGTGATCGGTGGAGCGCCGAAGAGGCCCTGCGCCTCCACATCCCAGCCCACCCGCGCCAGCACGGCGTGACGCGCGGCGGCCAGCCCGGCCACGTTCGCCATCGTCGCGCCGGTCACGAACGCCGCGCCACACTCCGCCGGCAGTCCGAGCGCATCCAGCAGCCAGCCCAGCGCGATGTTCTCGATGGCGACGGCGGCGGGCGAGGCGACGGATGAGAAGGCGTTCTGGTCCCACGCGCCGGCCAGCCAGTTGGCGGCCAGCGCCGCCGGCAGCGCGCCGCCCGTCACGAAGCCGAAGTAGCGCGGCCCGGCGGTCGCCACCGTTGCGGGCGAGCCGAGCGCATCCAGCAGCGCCAGCGTCTCCGCCGGGTCGGACGGTCGATCCGGCAGCGGCCCGCCGAGCGCGGTCAGTCGCGCGATGGCCGCGGCGTCAGGGTAGACAGGCCGCGCATCGAGGCCGTCCAGGTAACGCGCCCCACGCATGGCGGCGTCACGCAGCAGCGCGTCTCGTGGCGTCTCCACGGCTCAGTTGTTGCAGGAGCAGGCGCCGCCGCACGAGCAGCCGCCACCCCCGCCGAAATCCTCAGCATCGCCGTAGTCGCCGGCATCGCCGTAGTCATCTCCGCCACCGCGCGCGGGACGCGCGAAGACCGAGAGCAGCTTGCGCACATTGGTGCCGCGGCAGCTGGCGCAGACCATCTCGGCCCGCGACGCCTCGTAGCTGGTCAGCACCTCGAACTTGTCGCGACAATCGGAGCAGTAGAACTCGTAGATCGGCACCTCGAACCTCCCTCGGATTACGTGGACCTCTGCCGAGATTATGAAACAGATCGCGGCCAAAGACAATCGGGCCGATCACGATACGGAATCACGTCATGCCCGCCAGTAGTTTCTGAGCGTAGCCGCCGCCACCCTCAGCCGAACCGTGACTTCTATGGATGGTCCTCCCGATCCAATGTCCTGCGGAGTGCCATTTGCGGCCAGAATGCGAGTCCCCGCAGGTCATGCTCCTCGAGCAGACGGAGCGCCCGGCGATATGCGTTCAGCGCCGCTTCCCCATCGCCGATGGCCGCGAGCTCGTCACCCCGCGCGGTTTCGACACGTCCGCCGAGGGAAACATCGCCCGTCCACCGTACGATCTGGGCGACGGCCTCGACCGCCGCGAGACCGCTGCCATCCACTCCCGCATCGCCATCCAGGCGGGCGCCGTGACGCAGCGCCAGTTGCGCCATCCCCATGCCGATAGGGTCTTGTGCCATACGTGCCAGCTCGATCGCGCGCCAGGAGAAGGAGCGGCCTGTGTGGAGCAGCCTCGATGGGTCGCGGGTGATGGCAGTGTCGAAAGGAGGACGCATGGCGTGAGATGGGGCGCGTAGTTCCTCTATGAGCTCGAAGGCACATTCTGCCGCGATGGTGTGGCAGCGGCCAGCATTCAGCGGCTGATCCAGATCCAGCAGCAGGTCGGCCGCCGCCGTGGCGAGCTGGACAGCCTGATCCGGCCGTCCCCGGATGCGGGCCAACTGGGCGTCAAGCCAGGAGAGGAGGGCCGCCTCCTGTGCCGCGTCCGGCACCCACACCGCACGCAGGGTATGCGCATGCTCGAGATGGCGGAGGCACGTAGTAAACCAACCGAGCTCCCACGCATGACCGGCCAGGCGTAAGCTGAGGTCGAGCTCGAAGACGGCATCGGCTGGTTCATCGTCTTGCCTCAACGCATCAAGGCTGGCGAGCGCCCCCGCCGACACGGTGTACGCATCCGCCTGGTGGGTCACGAGGTGGAGCAGCGCCCCCGCCAGATAGCCGATCTCCGCCTGCGCCGCCACATCGTGCAAGTCCTCCGCGATCTCCGCGGCCTGTGCCAGGCATTCCAGGGCCTGGGGAAACGCCTCCTCGCCTGAGTAGGCGAGAGCCAGAGCGTACTCCAGGTGCAGGCGCTGTGGCGCGCACACAGACTGGTCACGGTAAGGGATGAGGGCCGTGTATGCGGCGAGGTAACGCTCCGGCGACCGCTGGTCGCCCTGGACCGCCGCATAGGCCCGTGTGAGCGCGTCGGCGAGGCCGTAGGAGTAGTGTGATTCGTGCCACCAGGCGGGAGAATCCGCGATATGCAAAGAGGAACGCAGGCGTCGTCGTTGCCGGCCCATCCCCTCCTCCCCCTTCGCTTCCTTGGACGATCCCCTGGCTCTACGGCGAGCTGAGCCGGTGTTGGTATGCCGCACTGTAGCAGAAGCGGCCGCGCGGGGCAAGAGGGATGCAGTGAGGCCGTAGGGGTTGGGAAGCTGCGCTGGCAGCGGCCAGAGCATATCGTCCGGGAAAATCCGCGCACCGAGCGGCCGGGCGGCGATCGATCCAGCGGCCCGTACCATACCGGAACCGGCAGGTCGCGCATGCCCTTTCAGGCGATCTGCCGATCTGCCGGTCCCGCTGGGCTATCCTCTACCGCCTACCCTGCCGCTTCATGGGCAGGGCGTACCACCGCCTGGGCAGGGGAATTGGGGCGTTGGGGTACT
>JAICVS010000265.1 GCA_025935195.1 Ktedonobacterales bacterium | reverse complement strand
TACGCCCACACCGGGCAAAGTGCTCGACTACGGTGTGAGCCTGGGCAGCCTGCAAGACATCAACATCGAGAACCTCCAGGAGCAGAGCCTGCGCTACGCCGCCGAGAGCGCGCGCGAGCGCGGCCTGATCGGGCAAGCCAACGGCGCCCACGCGGCGGCAGCCGGCGCGCCTGGCGGTGGAACGGGTACGGCAGTCGCGACGCCGCCCGCCGCGACGCTGACCGAGCGGCGCCTCGCTGGCGCGATTGGCACGGTCGCCGTCGCGGCCGGCCAGGGCTGGGTCAAGGTTTTCGAGAGCCTGGGCGTCGCCGCCATCGTGCCCGGCGGCCAGACGATGAACCCCAGCACTCAGGAGTTACTGGAAGCAGTGGAGGCCTGTCCGGCCGAGCAGGTCATCCTGCTGCCCAACAACGGCAACGTCATCCTGAGCGCGCGCCAGGTGCCGCAGCTCACCGCCAAGCAGGTCTACGTCATCCCGTCCGACTCACTGCCGCAGGGCGTGGGCGCGCTGCTCGCCTTCAACTTCGAGGCCGATTTCGACGCCAACTGCCGCGCGATGGAGCGCGCGATCGCGGGCGTGCAGGTCGCCGAGATCACCCAGGCGGTCCGCACCGTGCGGATTGATGGCGTCAGCGTCAACGAGGGCGACATCATCGGCCTGGTCAACAACCGGCTCGTCACCTCCGGCCGCGAGATGGGCGCCGTGCTGCTCGACACCGTCGGCCGTCTGAATGCCGGCGAGTGCGAGATACTGACGGTCTATTACGGCGCGGACGTGACGGCGCGGGCCGCCGACGAGACGGCCCGGCGTATCAAAGAGCGATACCCGACGCCTGAGATCGAGGTCGTGGAAGGCGGCCAGCCCTACTACGCTTACATCATCTCGGCGGAGTAGCTGAACAACTGGTCGTTCATTCGTGTAGCGCATTGCATGCAAGGTGGTGAGTCGTGGCAGTACGTATCGTCGTTGACAGCACGGCGGACATCCCCGCGGATCGGGCGCGCGAGCTGGGTATCACGGTGATCCCGCTCACGGTCCATTTTGGCGACGACGCCTTCCGCGACGGCGTGGACATGGACGGCGCGACGTTCTATCGCAAGATGGCCGAGAGCGCCAAGCTCCCCACCACCTCCACGCCACCTCCTGGCCTCTTCGAGGAGGTCTTTCGCAAGCTGATCGCCGAGGGCGCGACCGGCATCCTCGCGCTGCACATCGGCAGCGACCTGAGCGCGACCTATTCCGTCTCGCGCACCGCCGCCGACGCGGCTACGGCGGCGACCGGCGTGCCAATCGAGGTGCTGGACTCGCGCAGCGTCAACGCCGGCATCGGCTTGCCGGCTGAGATTCTCGCTCAGGAAGCGCGCCAGGGCGCCGGCCTTGCCCAGCTCAAGGAGCACGCGGAGAGCCTGCTGCGGCGCGTTCACCTGGTCGCCGTACTCGACACACTGGAGAACTTGCGACGCGGCGGGCGCATCGGCAACGCCAAGGCGCTGCTCGGCACACTGCTGAACGTCAAGCCGCTGCTGGAGGTGCGCGACTCGCAGGTGGTGCCGCTGGAGCAGGTGCGCACACGCTCGAAAGCGCAGGAGCGCATCGGTCAAATCATCGCCAGCCTCGGCGAGCTGGAGGCGGTCGCCGTGGCCGAGAGCGACGCTACCGTTGGCGAGCAGCTCGATGGGGTCGCTCGTACGTTCTGGAACGGCCCCATCGAGCATTTCACGCTCGGCCCCGTCGTCGGCACCCACGCCGGCCCCGGCGCCGGCGCGATCATCGCCATCACGCGCGAATAGCTTTCACCGCCGTCTGCCATCTTGTCGTCATCGCACGCATGCGTCCCACGAGAGAGAGGCAATGCGATAAGCATGCCCACGTACTTCACCCGCGAGCAGGCCGACGCGCTGCTGCCACAGGTCGAGTCGCTGCTGCGCGAGATCCAGGCGCTGCGGCTGGCGGCGGCCGAGCTGGCCGCGCAGCTTGCCACCCAGCGCGAGAAAGTGGCCGGCAACGGCCACCTGCCCCAGGACGATCAGCGGCGCATGCGCGACGACCTAGCCGGCATAAACGAGCGCATCGCCGCGCGCATCGAGGAGATTCAGGCGCAGGGCATTCTGGTGAAAGATCTCGACACCGGCCTGATCGACTTCCCCACCCTGCGCGACGGCCGCGAGGTCTATCTCTGCTGGAAGCTCGGCGAAGACCGTGTGCGCTGGTGGCATCCCATCGAGGCCGGCTTTTCCGGGCGGCAGCCACTAGAGGACGACTAAGGCCGGCGTCACAGCGTGACCCGCCCATCGCCCGCCGGCATCGTGAAGCGCATGAAACCGCCGTTCGCCAGCCGTGTGCAGACCACGGCGATGGTGAAGTACAGCGCGAGCAATGCCAGCTTCGCCGCCTCGCCCACCACGAAGTCCAGCGGCGCGAGCGCGAGATCGCCACGCAGCCCGAAGCGCACGAGATCGGGCGGCCCCGCCGCCCCGCCGAAGATCAGCGCATCGCCCAGCGCCAGCGCGATGATCGTGTCGGCGAGCACGCAGTACGCCGCCAGCACTGGCCCCAGCTTCCAGAAGCGCCGGCTCATCTTCTCGCGCCGCGTGGAGACCACGCGCATCGCCGCCCAGACCGGCGCCCCGAACATCAGCATGAGTCGCAGAATCAGCAGCAGCGGGAAGATCGCCGCCGGCCAGACCTCCGGCGGCGCCATCGCCAGCAGCCGCCCCGCCACGAAGATGCCTACACCCTCGATCAGCGCGCGCCGCATCGTCGTGCGCCGCCAGATGCGGCTCTCACGCCGCGAGCGGCGCTGGGCAGGCGCGGGAGCTGCGGGCAGCGTCTCTCGCTCGGTCGCGCGCGGCGCGCGGGCGCTCGGCTCAGACACGTCTAACAACCTCTATG
>JAICVS010000182.1 GCA_025935195.1 Ktedonobacterales bacterium | reverse complement strand
GAGGGGCAAACCACCATCACCTTCGCGGCCATGGATGCCGCCGGGAACCGGGAGATACTGGAGCAGTTGGTGGTCAAGCTGGATCGGACTGGCCCCACCATCAGCGACGCGCAGGCCAATCCGAATCCCGCCGCCATCAACACCCCGATCACCCTGACCGCCACACTGACCGACCCAGGCGCGGGCGCCTCCGGCGTCGCCTCGGCCAGCTACACTCTTGACGGCGGCGCGCCGGTCTCCATGAGCGCGCAGGCCGGCTCGGCCTTCAATCAGCCCACCGTCGCCGTCACCGCCAGCCTCGCCCCCTTCGCCGCGGCGGGCGTGCATACCATCTGTGTGAGCGGCGCGGACGTGGCCGGCAACGCCTCCGCCCCCGGATGCCTGCTCCTGGCCGTCTACGATCCGAGCGCCGGCTTCGTCACTGGCGGCGGCTGGATCGACTCGCCCGCCCGCGCCTGCCGGCTCACCGCGGCCTGCCAGGGCGCCATCGGGCGGGCGAACTTCGGCTTCCTCGCCAAGTACCAACAGGGCGCCAATGTCCCCACGGGGCAGACGGAGTTCCAATTCCAGGCCGGCTCCTTCAACTTCCACTCCACCGACTACCAGTGGCTCGTCATATCCGGCGCCAAGGCGCAGTACAAGGGCACGGGCACGATCAACGGCGCGGGCAGCTACACCTTCATGCTCACGGCCACCGATGGCAGCCTGCCCGGCGGCGGTGGTGTGGACAAGTTCCGCATCAAGATCACCGATAGCGCCGGCAACGTCGTCTACGACAACCAGATGGGCGCGTCGGATACCGCCGACCCGACGACGGCCATCGGCGGAGGCAACATCATCATCCACTCATCGTAACGTTTCGATAGGCGAGCCGCGACCATCGCGCGCTCGCGTGCGAGCGAGCCGCCGCGTGCCTCCACTGTTTGGGGTGTGCGCGGCGGCTCGTCCTGTGATGATGGACGCACGGTCCAGTGTGTCCTCGTCACACTCCATCAACCGTCGCCCATCTAGCCCATCCATCCGGCAGGTGCCTCCCCGCCACTTGACATCCTGCGCAAGTCGTGGTAATTTAGTTCTATTCACGCAAGGCCACCCGGCCCCGCTCGCACCTGAACAATCGCATACACGAGCAAGCGCGCCCATCTCATGCCGGCGCAGCCGCGGAGGTGGCAACATGGATCGGGCGTATTCGCTCACAACGTTGCCGTTTTTGCCGCTGATCTTGCCACTTCATTGCCGTTTCTTGCCGCTTTTGCCACCCATAACGTCAAATGTCACGTGGCCGACCCCGGCAAACCGGCTTGAATTCCGGCTTTGAGAGGAGAGCATCCCCGCTACAAAATGAAAAAGTGGCAAAAACGGCAATGGTGACCATCCCAGTCAACATCAGCCGCCTGTGAGTGTGAGCGTTCCATTTGTCGCCGCGCGGCGATGCGGCTCCCCCTCTCCGCGCACCGAGAGGGGGTTGGGGGGTGAGGACTCCGCAGGGCGCGACGCTATTCCCACGCCCGCCGCATCCGCCGTATGCTCCTATCGGAGAGTTTGCGAGACTGACTGACGCTGAGACTGAAGCTGGAGGCCGCATGCCACGACCCGATGGACGCGCCAACGACGAGCTGCGCCCCGTGCGCCTGACCGTTGACTATCTGCGCCACGCCGAAGGCTCCGTGCTGATCGAGTTCGGCGACACCCGCGTGCTCTGCGTCGCCAGCGTCGAAGAGCGTGTGCCGCCCTTCTTAGAGGGACGCGGCCAGGGCTGGATCACCGCTGAGTACGCCATGCTGCCGCGCTCCGGCAACACGCGCTCGCAGCGCGAGTCCGTCGCCGGCAAGATCGGCGGCCGCACCCACGAGATTCAGCGGCTGATCGGCCGCTCACTGCGCGGCTGCGTGGACCTGCGCGCCCTGGGCGAGCGCACCATCCTGCTGGACTGCGACGTCATCCAGGCCGACGGCGGCACGCGCACCGCCGCCATCACCGGCGCGTGGGTCGCGCTCAAGCGTGCCTGCCGGGTGCTGCGCGGGCGCGGCGTGCTGCGCGCCGACCCTGTGCGGCGTGGCCTCGCCGCCATCAGCGCGGGGATCGTAGACGGTGAGACACGGCTCGACCTCAGCTACGCCGAAGACTCGCGCGCCGAGGTAGACGCGAACGTCGTCATGACCGACCGCGGCGAGTTCGTCGAGGTCCAGAGCACCGCCGAGGGCCAGCCGTTCACGCGCGCCCAGCTCGACGAGCTGCTGGCGCTGACGGGGCGCGGGATCGACCAACTGTTGGCGATCCAGCGCGAGCACGTGGAGAAGTAAGCGATGGGCGAGCGTGAAGCCGGAACGACGGTGCGGTCGCGCGAGCGGGCGGCGAAGGCCGCGCGACATGCGGGACCGCCGGGCGCGGCAGCGCGACTGGTGCTGATCTTCGACGGCACCTGCGACCTCTGCACCGCCTGTGTGACGGCGCTCTACGCGCTGGATTGGCGGCGGCGCATGCTCTTCGCCCCGTTCCAGCGCCCTGGGCTGCCGGAGGCGGCGGGCCTGACCTACGCGCAGTGCGAGCGCTCGGTCTGGGCAATCCTGCCGGATGGGCGGCGGCTGAGCGGCGCCGCAGCCGTGAGCGCCGCGCTGGATCAGCTCACGATGCTGCCATTCTTCACCTGGCTCGCGCGCCTCCCCGGCGTCGCCCGGCTGGAAGCGGCGGCCTACGACTGGGTCGCGCGCAACCGCAGCCACCTGCCCGGCGTCCGACCCTACTGCGCCGATCACCCCGACGATTGCGCCAACCGCTGACCGCCATTGCTCACGTGGCGGGCGGCCGCAACCCCGAACAGGCGCCCGGTGTACATCAAGCATGTTGAGCCGCATCCACAGGATGCGCAGGGGAGGAAGAGGAGGCAGGCCCATGAGCGAGGCGCTACTCACCATTCCCTCAGCGGAGAACGCGGTCGAGCTGACCTTGCCACAAACGAGCGTCAGCATGCGGCTCGCGCAAGCGACGCTGGACGAGGTCCGCGACGAGCTGCATGCCGAACCGGACCGCGATGCGCCGGGGCTAACGGGCCGCTTCGTGCGCTTCGTCACCCACTCTGTCGAAAAGCTGGTCAGCAAGCAGATCGAATACACCCTGAACGACATCAGCGCTATCGAGTACCGCGACGGCCGGCTGATCGTCACCTACCGCAAGCGCCACCTGCCCACCTTCGATGCCGTGCATGTGACGGTAGATGGCAAGACGATGCCGGCGCTGGCGGCGTTCACTGAGGATGACGCTCGCGCATTCGCCCAGCGCATCGCCGAGGTGAAGGCGGCGGCCGGCGCGTAGCATCTCTGGAGAAGGACTCGCTGGCATGGGGGACGAGCACGCACAGCCATCACGCACCTGCCTCGTGGTAGCGGCCCATCCCGACGACATCGAAAGCTGGTGCGCCGGCAGCGTGGCCGTGCTCGTGCGCCAGGGCTGGCAGGTGGCCTATCTGCTCTGCACCTCCGGCGAGAAGGGGACGAGCGATCCCGCCGAGCCGCCCGAAGTGGTCGCGGCACGGCGCGAGGCGGAACAGCGTGAGGCCAGCCGGCGCGTGGGCGCGCGGGAGCCCGTGTTCCTGCGCCTGCCCGACGGCGGCCTGGAGGACGACGCGGTGCTGCGCGGATCACTCGTCCGCGCGATCCGCCGCCACCGGCCCGACCTGCTGATCACCCACGATCCGGTGCATCCCTGGCCGCCCTACACCACCCACCGCGACCACCGCATCGCCGGGCGCTCGCGCTCGACGCCGCCTACCCCTACGCCCGCGACCCGCTGCACTTCCCGGAGCAACCGCGTGACGAAGGGCTGCGCCCGCACGCCGTGCCGGAGGTCTGGCTCTTCAGCTCCGACACGCCGGACCACTACGTTGACATCACCGATGGACTGGAGGCGAAGATCGCGGCCCGGCTCGCCCACGCCAGCCAGACCAGCGATCCAGCGGCTCTCGCCGTCTCCTGGCGCCGCCGCGCGGAAGAGACCGGCCGGCAAGGCGGGCTGCTCCTGGCTGAAGCGTTCAAGCGCCTAACGCTCTAATGCGTGCCAAACTTGCCGAAGCGCGCCCGGTACGCTCGCTTCACCGCCGCGCGAAAGAGCGGCCGCCGTGACTCAGGGGACGTGTGGATGAGCGACACACCGCGGCGGCGCGGGTTCCAGTACATATAGTCTGTGCCATAAGTGCCCTCACCAACGGCTTCGGTGTAGGCATAGGTGCTCCAGAACGCGTCGCGGTCATCGCCCAGGAATGCATCGCGACAGAAGAAGGTGGAGTCGGCGCCACGCTTGGGGTCGTGCATGGTATCGTAGGCGCAGTCCACGAAGCCTTCTACGCTGAGCGACGCATAGAGAGGATTGAGCGCTCGGCAGAGATCGATGAAGAAGTGGTAGTCGCGCAATCCGCTGTTCTGCAGCACATGCTTCGGCGTGTCCGGCAATCCCAGCGTGACGTCCGCCCATGAAACTTCGATGGCTGGATGATCGCCCGCGGCCCGTGCGTCATCGCTGATCGGATCGTACATGACAAAGAGGCGCCCCGGAACAGTGCGGCTATGGGCCGGCCTGATGCCGGCACGATGACGCTGGCTCGCTGTCTTGAAATCGGCTCGTCCAGCTTCAACATCTGCATCCGTCTGATCCATACCTCTCTCGATGAGGTACACGCAGAGTCGCCGGAAGCTCACCTCGGCATCTTCCTCAATCCAATAGAATGATGCGTCTATGTTCGGCCCACCCATGCCTGCGCCTCGTCTATCTGGACTCCATCCCGACAGCACGCTTGATCGCCGCGACCTCATCCGCCGTGAGCGGACGCGAAGCGCCGAGGGGCAGCGGTCCGAGCGCGAGCGGGCCAACACGCACACGGCGCAGCCGCAGCACCGGATGACCGATGGCCTCACACATGCGGCGCACCTGGCGGTTGCGCCCCTCGTGCAACTCGATGCTGAGCCAGGTAGCATCATCACCCGCGCCGGCCAGGCGGCGCACCCGCGCCGGAGCGGTCGGCCGCGTGTCCCCTTCCAGCGGGATGCCGCGGGCAAGCTGGTGCAGCGCCCGCTGCGCGGGCTGGCCAGCGACCAGCGCGTGATATTCCTTGGCGAGCGCATAGCGCGGGTGCGTCATGCGCAGGGCCAGATCGCCGTCGTCGCTGAGCAGCAGCAGCCCCTCGGAGTCCCAGTCCAGCCGGCCGACGGGGTAGACGCGCCGCGCGCGCCACTGCTCTGGCAGCAGGTCCAGCACGGTGCGGCGGCCCTCGGGATCGTGCGCGGTGCTGACCGTATCCAGCGGCTTGTTGAGCAGGATGTAGAGCGGGCGCTCCGGCGGGCGCACCACCTGCCCGCGCACGCGCACTTCGTCGCGCTCCGGGTCCACACGTGTGCCCAACTCGCGCACGACACCCCCGTTGACCGTCACATCGCCGGCCAGGATCAGCTCCTCGGCATGGCGACGCGAGGCGACGCCGGCATGGGCGAGGTACTTCTGCAACCGCTCGCCTGTGAGAGTCGCGCCGTCAGCGGCCTCTCGTTGTTTGGGCTGGCCCGCGTCGTCAGATCGCGGTGGCTCGTGTGTGCTCATGCCGGCAGTATACGCGATGGCGCCGGGACCGTGGGCGTTCCAGGCTTCAGCGACCGACCTCGTCGTTTGGGCGGAAGCGTAGCGCCGACCAGGTGCCGTCAATTGAGATAGCGGTCACGCCGCTCCAACCGGCCTCATGGACGCGCGGCCAGAGCGTGTCGCGCGTCAGGTCAGTGGGCAGCTTGGCCGTCTTCTTCGGCCAGGCGATCCAGAGCATGCCGTGCGGCTTGGTGGCGGCAATGACGGCCGGCAGGTCGCGGTCGGTGTCGGCCAGCGTGCGGGCGAAGAGCTGCACCACGTCGTAGCTGCCGGCCGGGTCGGTCTCGACCGTGACGCCTTCGGGCAGGGCGAGGGTAGTGCGGTAGCCGTCGGGCGCATGGAGCAGGAGCAGGCGATCGCCCGGCAGGATGCGCAGCTTCTTCGCCAGGGTCGCGTCGGGCATATATCAACCTTCCGGTGATGCGCGATCCGATTGCTGGAATGAGTGATGCCTACCGCTCTATGGCACATCGACAACGGCGGATGAAACTAGGAGCGATTACGGGCGGGTGTAATCGTCGGCGCCCGCGGAGCCAAGCGCCTCGCGCCCGACGCCGATTGCCACGAAGATCGCGATCGCCTCGACGAAGAGGAACATCGGGATCCACAGCCAGAGGTAGTTGACGGCCTGCGAGCCGGGCAGGAAGACGATCAGCGCGATGATCAGCCCCGGCACGATGGGCAGCGAGACGCACAGCAGCACGATCACCAGCCGTGTCAGGAAGGTGAGGAATGGTTGCTGGTAGTTCTTCGGCGCCTGGTAACCCTGGCCGGGGCCGGCCTTCGGTATCTGGACGTAGACGCGGCCGTCGTCGGTCTTGCCGCCGGTGGGCGCCGGGCTTTTTGTGCTCATAAATGCGCTACCTCATCCGCTCGCGGGCCGCCGCGCCCCATCGCGCATGGCACGCCACCCTCTCCGCTCAACAGTGTAGGCCGCTCGCCGTGCGGCGTCAAGCCGCTGCGCGATCGAAATGGCCGCTGTCGCGCATCATTCCCCTTTCGCTCACGTGACGTTGGGGGAGGCTCCGCGCTTGGCCTGCCGCTCGCGCTCGCGCAGCTCTACGCGGCGTATCTTGCCGCTGATGGTCTTGGGCAGCTCGGTGACGAACTCGATCTCACGTGGGTATTTGTACGGAGCGGTGACGGTACGCACGTGGTTTTGCAGGTCGGCAGCGAGCGCGTCGCCGGCTGTGTGACCGGGCGCGAGGATGACGAACGCCTTGACGATCTCGCCACGCACCGGGTCGGGGCTGGCGACCACCGCCGCCTCGATCACGGCCGGATGCTCGACCAGGGCGCTCTCCACCTCGAAGGGGCCGATGCGGTAGCCCGCCGAGATGATCACGTCGTCTGCGCGGCCGACGAACCAGAAGTAGCCGTCGCTGTCTTTGTAGGCGCGGTCGCCGGTGAGATACCAGTCAGCGACGAAGGAGCGCGCCATCGCCTCGGGGTTGCGCCAATATTCTTTGAACAGGCCGATCGGGCGCACGGGCTTGACGCGCACGGCGATGTCGCCCTCCTGGCCTGGGGCGACCTCGTTGCCCTCGTGATCGATCACGGACACGTCGAAGCCGGGCGCGGGCTTGCCCATCGAGCCGGGGCGCACCGCCAGCGGCGGGAAGTTGCCGCAGAGCAGCACCGTCTCGGTCTGGCCGTAGCCGTCGCGGATGGTGAGGCCGGTACCCGCGCGCCAGGCATCAATCACTTCGGGGTTGAGCGGCTCGCCCGCGCCGACGCAGTGACGCAGCGCGGTGAAGTGGTAGCCGGCGAGGTGCTCTTGCACGAGCAGACGATAGGCGGTGGGCGGGGCGCAGAAGGTGGTGATCGGGTAGTGCGCCAATAGCTCCAGCGTCTCCCTGGCGTTGAACTTGCCGCGGGCGTCCTGGATGAAGAGGGCGGCGCCGTTGCCCCAGGGACCGAAGAAGTTGCTCCAGGCGGCTTTGGCCCAGCCTAAGCATACTTATGCAGGTTCCAACGCAGCAAGAAGTACGCCAACTGATTACCGGGCTGCGGGCGCGGGTGCTAGCTGCCTAGCGTCTTTTCGAAGTAGGTAAGGATTGCCGCCTGCTGCTCGGGCGTGAGCAGTTGCCAGGCGAACTTGGGGTTGATGGCGGCCAGTGATGTGATAGGTCGTTTCTGCATAGTGTTGAATCCTGGTTATGGTAAGAACTGCTTGGGATGGGGCATAGGATGATGAGCAGGATTGCGTGTCCTAAGCAGCATCCTGAATGTACGGGCTAACGGTGGCGAATTCGCCTGGTTTACATCGGCGCCAGTTTGCCCGTACTTGTCCCTCACCGCTCCTCGTCATCCTCTGTTCTGACTCGTTGCACCCCATCCGTCGTTCCATGGGAGGGTCGGTCCATCGAGCCTGGTTTTTGTGTTATTACAACATGTCCTTCGGGGCCCAAGTGCTGCACTGGCATAGGGGCATCGGTCCGATGGGTAAGGTGGAAGAGGGCTATGTCAACAATCCCATCGAGCGCTTCGTTGTTCTTCTTCACGCCCAAGTAACCCTTGCAGATGGCGAACTTCTGCCGCGTCTCGGGGCTGACATCTTCAATTTGCCAGATAGGGTAGGTCATTCTTTGACTCCTTCTGGTAACAGGTCAGGCAGACTTGCGTAGCAAGTGTACCCTAAAGGCATGACACCCGAAGCCCGGATCGCCGAACTGGAAGCCGAGAACGCCGCCCTGCGTGAGCGGGTGGAACTGCTGGCTGCGCGGGTCGAGGAGTTGCAG
>JAICVS010000112.1 GCA_025935195.1 Ktedonobacterales bacterium | reverse complement strand
GACGCGGGACGCGGGACGCGGGACGCGGGACGCGGGACGCGGGACGCGGGACGCGGGACGCGGGACGCGGGACGCGGGACGCGGGACGCGGGACGCGGGGAGCACGGGGACGCGGGGACGGGGTCATGGCTGTCCTCTCTGGCTGGGTGGATGTCTTGATCAACACCCAGTCTACCAGAGAGGCGCCGCCTTCCTTACCTAGCAAACGGCTCTCAAACTACCGAAGACTTCGGACTCAATAAGCGTGTATCGGCCAAGTCCTGAATCCCTGGGACTCGGCGCGATTGCAAGTTACAACCACCGCAGCGGAATCCGTATCGTTGCGTATTTTATGCCTTCCCACGCGATTCGACGTTGAGTCTTTAACAGGCTCTAGCGCCGGTGGTAGTAGGTCAGCAGCTCCGCCAGCTCGTCGCGCGGCAGCGCATAGGCGATGTGATCGTCGCGCCCGATCATCGTCTCCGCCGCCACTAGCGAGTTCAGGATCGCCTCCTCAACAGCCTCCACCACCGCCGCGAACAGCGCCGACGCCGTCCAGGCGTCCTCGGAGAGCCGCGCCGCCTCCACACGCTCGGTGGGCCGCTCCGGCTCCCGCATGTGCTGCGGGACACGATTCGTCGTGGAGAAGGCGATCACGAAATCGCCGCTCACGTCCTCGCAGACCGAGCCGGTGCGCGCCAGCCCGAAGGCCGCGCGCTTCGCCATGCGCTCCAAGAAGTGCGTCGAGGCCGGCGCATCCGTCGCAAGCACGATCATGATCGAACCCTGCCCTGGTGGCTCAGTTGGCGTGGATGGGGCAGGAGTCTCCTGCTTTTCGGTCGCGGCGGGCACGGTTCCCGGCAGCAGCCGGTCGCGGAAGTGCCGGCCGATTGGCGCTCCCATCACCAGCAGGTGCGGCCGTGAGCCGAAGTTCGATTGCACCAGCGCCCCGACCGTCACCGCGCCGTCAAAGAGCCGCCGCGACGCCGTGCCGATGCCGCCCTTGAATCCGAAGCAGATCGTGCCGGTTCCCGCGCCAACGTTGCCCTCCACGACCGGCCCCTCCGCCGCCGATTCGATGGCTCGCCAGACATGCTCCTCGCGCACGTGCCGCCCGCGTAGGTCGTTCAGGAAGCCGTCGCTCGTCTCGCCCACCACGCGGTTGCCCGAGCTGGCGCTCATCCCCAGCTCCGGCGTCGCGCGCATCATGTAGGTGCCGGCGGCATCCGCCACCAGCGGGACGTTCATGGTGTTGGTGAGCAGGATCGGCGCCTCCAGCGTGCCCAGCTCGCGCACCTGCTCGAAGCCGGCGACCTTGCCGTAGCCGTTGATGGTGTAAACCGCCGCGGCGACCTTCTCGCGGAAGAGGTTGCCCGCGTGCGGCAGGACCGCCGTCGCCCCCGTGCGCACCGGCCCTACGCCCGGCCGCAACGGACCCGACCCGGCGATCAGCGTCACATGGCCGACACGCACGCCCGGCACGTCCGTGATCGCGTTGAGCGGTCCCGCCGGCAGATCGCCCGGCGTCACCCCCAGATCGCGCAGCCTCGCCATCGTCTCGCCTCCCCTCACTACTCAAGACAAGCCGGCGGTTGAAACCGCGCCTTGGGGCTACGCCGCGAAGTCCACCTTCGTAGACTGAGAGACGCCTCGCGCGGATGCGGAACAGTCATACGCCCTGCTCCTCCATCTCACCGAGCTGGCGTAGCAGCCGCTCCGCCTGCTCCACCGTCGCGCGCACGACCTCCGACGCCGGCCGTGCCGTCGCCAGCCGTGCCGCCTGTCCCGCCCAGAGCGAGAGGTATTCGCCGCGATCCACGCGCGCCGCCGCCTGGCGGATGTCGCGTGTCAGCGCGTTTTGCGCCGGGAACGGCGCCACCTCGGCCTCGTATACGCGCAGCGCCTCGATGAAATGGTTGACGATGCCGCGCGCGGAGCGCCCAGAGAACGCGCGCGTGATCATCGTATCTGTATCCGCCGCCGCCAGCACAGTCGCTTTGTGCTGTGGGTGCGCGCCGCTCTCCGGGCAGGCCAGGAACGCCGTGCCCATCTGCGCGCCCGCCGCACCCAGCGCCAGCGCCGCCAGCAGCCCGCGACCGTCGCCGATGCCGCCCGCCGCGATCACCGGCACGCGCACAACGTCCACCAGTTGCGGGATCAGCGCCAGCGTGCCGACCAGCGCTCGCTCGGCGTATGCGGCGTCCGGCACGAAGGTGCCGCGATGCCCGCCGGCCTCGCTGCCCTGCCCGACCACGGCATCCACCCCCGCGCGCGCCAGCGCCACACCCTCCGCAACCGTCGTTGCCGTACCCACGGTGAGAATGCCCGCCGCGCGTAGCGCATCGAGGTGTTCGCGCGCGGGGATGCCGAAGGTGAAGCTGAGGACCGGCACGCGCTCGGCGATCACCACGGCGAGTTGATCGGCGAATGAATCGGCCTGGGGTGGCATATCCGGCGAAGGCGGCAGGCCCAGCTCGGCGCGCAGCGGATTCAGCAGCGCCTGCGCGCGGGTGATCTGCTCGGCCGTCGCCGTCACGCCGGGTGTCTCCGGCACGAACAGGTTGATGCCGAAGGGGCGATCCGTCAGCGTGCGCACGGCGGCGATCGCGCGCCGCAGTGTGTCGGGCGCGAGGTAGGCCGCGCCGAGCGTGCCCAGCCCGCCCGCGTTTGAGACGGCGGCGGCCAGCGCGGGCGTGGTCGGCCCGCCGGCCATCGGCGCCTGGATGATGGGATGCTCGATGCCGAGCAGCCGCGTCAGCGCGGTTCGCATATCGTTGCGCTCCTTTGCGTTCCCACCAGGGATTACCCCCGGCATTCATGCCGGGGAGCCTGCCCCATCCCGCCCCATCCCACCTCCGCCCCAGCGGGATACGCCTTGGTCCCACACCACGCATCGCGCGCTACCGTAGCGCAGCCGCGCGTGCCGCTCCGCCTCCTGTGCTTCGGCTTCGCGGCCAAGGGCGCGCAGGGCGATGCCCTTGTTGTTCCAGGCGAAGGCATACTTGGGGTCGAGAGCCAGCGCGCGGTCGTAGGCCGCCAGCGCCTCGTCGTACCGTTTCAAGTAACGCACGGCGTTGCCCTTGTTGTTCCACACCCATGTCTGCTTGCCGTCGAGAGCCAGCGCACGCTCGTAGGCCGCTACATCGTCACCGTTGCGCTTGGTCTCATTATAGGCACTTCCCAGGTATGCCCATCCCTCCCAGTTCTTCTGATCAAGTCGCGTAGCACGCTCGAAGAAGGGGATGGCCTCGGCGTACTGCTTCTTGCCGATTAGCGCTTTGCCCTGGGTGAGCAAGTCGTCCAGGCTTTCGGCGGGTTGGGGGACGGCGGGGACGGGGGCGGCGCCGGCGGGGGTGAGGGTGAGCGCGCGCAAGGTGCGTGTACACGCCTCGGCCCACTCGTACGGCTGGAAGCCGGGCGCTTCGACGCGCTTGAAGTCCTCCAGATAGAGCACGGCGTCGAAGTCGGCCGGCTCGATCTTGCCAACCGTGACGGGCAGGATGATGCGGCCCGGCTCGCGGTTGTAGAGGTTGAAGGCCCAGCGGCACTCCTGGCGCACCCAGGTCGAGGCGAAGGCGGCTTTGGAGAGCAGCACCACAAAGACCGGGCGGGCGGGCAGCTCGCGCGTGATCTCGTCGAGCAGTTGGCCGGTACCCAGGTTGTGCTCGTCGTACCAGACATTCGCGCCGCCGCGCAGCGCATGCACCAGCGCGTCGGCGAACGGCTTATCTTGATGGGCATGGCTGAGGAAGACACGCAGCGCCTCCACAGTGAGACCTCCATCCAGTGCGGGGTAGGCGGCGGGAGCGGGGCCGATGGAGAGCATTCTACCATAGAGAGAGTCGGCATAGATGCCCCGGTGGGGGCGAGGATGGCGGCCCGGATGGATTTTGATAGCGAGACGCGGACACGAGGCATCCCGTTGGGGAACGCCGGGCGACGCCTGCGCCGCCCCTACACCTGCTAAACGTTTCCGCGCGGGGATACTGGGGAGAAAAGGAGAGACGGCGCCGCCGGGGGACCCAAACTCACGGCGGCGACGCCGTCCCGCAGATCATGCCGGTGAAGTCGGGGAGACTATGTCGCGCATTGACCTGTATTAGGGATGTGTAAAATCGGCACCATCCGTTATGCGCTGAGCTTCTCACTACGCATAAGTGCTGAACTTCCAGCCTGCCATCCTAGCCGCGCTGCGGACTCGCCCTGAATAGCCGCATGATCGGGGAACAACCACCCTCCGCGAACCTCCGTGTTCCTCCGTGTCCTCTGTGGTCGTTCTCGTTCTCCCGCGTCTCACGGCAGGCGTACGTCGCCCCCCGCCAGCGCCGCGCGCGCCCGCGCGATGTCACGCACCGCCCCCAGCCCCTCGAAGAGCGCCAGCGCCGCCCCCAGCTCGTCGCGCGCCCGATCCGCGTCGCCCTCCGCGCCGCGCCGCTGGTACAGACCTGCCAGCGCGTAGCGCGTGCGCGCCTGCTCCCAGGTCGTGCCCAGCTCGCGCTGCCGGCTCAACGCCGTCTCCAGGTCGCTCAGCGCATCGTCCCAACGCGCATCGGCCACCGCCACCACGCCGCGCGCGCGGAACGCCTGCGCCAGCGGCTTGCGCGCGCCAGAGCGCCAGCCCAGCTCCAGCGCCTGCGCGCCGAAGTGGTCGTACATCTCGCGGTCGCCCGTACGCGCGCCCAGCTCGGCCAGATCGGCGAGCAGCGCCGGCAGCACCACCCGGCCCGACCGGCACTCGATCGCCAGCAGCATACGCTGCCGCGCCTCCTTCATCGCCCCGCGCGCCAGCGCCAGCCGCGCCTTGAACAGTTCGATGAACTGCTCGCTCTCGCCCTCCGCCGCGCCGAGCGCGCGCCGCGCCACATCGTCCGCCGCCTCGCGCTCGCCCGTGCGCGCCAGCGCGATTGCCCACGCCAGCAGCGCCCAGCGCATGAAGTCACCCAGCGGCGTGGGGCCGAGTATCAGCGTCTGCAAGCGCTCGCCCAGGCGCATCGTCTCCGGCCAGTGGTCCCACTCGAAGAACGCCAGCGTCAGGCTGCGTAGCGCCCGCGCCCGCAGCGGATCGGCCTCGCTCGCCTCCGCCAGATCCAGCGCGCGCTGCCCATGCTCCGCCGCCGTCGCATACTCGCCCACCAGCGTGTAGGCCGAGCAGACCTCGCCGTAGATGTCCACCAGCTCGGTTGGGTCGTCTAGCCGCCGCGCCCAGTGCAGCCGCCGCGTCTGGCTCTCCAGGTTGCCACGCAGATCGTTGGTGATCGCCTGGATGTTGCCCAGCGCGTCCAACGCCTCCGACGCCCCGCCCGGATCGTCCAGCCCCTCGGTGATGCGCACCGCCTCACGCGCGCTGCGCAGCGCGTCCAGCAGCTCACGCTCGCCGCGCCGCTCGCCCCACGACCACCAGAAGAACGCCTTCGCCGTCAGCAGCGCCGCCCCCTCCAGCGTCTCGTGCTGGTTCATCTCCTCCGCCAGCCGCAGCCCTTCTTGCAGATATTGCAACAGCTCCTCGTGCGCTGGCGGCTGCTGGAAAAGTCCGCCGCTGCGTGTCGGCAGTTGCACCAGCAGGCGATAGAGCCGCAAGCCCCAGGTTCGCCAGTCCAACGGCAGCGCCAGCGTCGCCCCCGGCTCTATGTTCAGCTCCGCCACCGCGCGCGCCGCCCCATCCGCCCCCACCGGCGCCGAGATCGCTCCCTGCTCTTTCTCTGGCTCTTTCCCTTGCTTGGTCTTCTTCGCCGCCCCATTTGCCGCCCCGTTCGCGGCGCCAACGACCACGGCCGCTGCCACCGCCCCATTGGGCCGCGCCTCTCCCTCCACCATGTAGTTGCTGAACGACGACCAGAGCCGCAGCGCCTCACGGTAGTCCGCCCAGGCCTCATCGCCCCGCAGCAGCGACCAATGCGCGTCGCCGCGCCGCATATAGAGCTGCACGCGCGCCGGCACATCCTCGGCGCGCGCATCCTCCTCCAGCAGCGCCAGCGCGTCGGTGAAGTAGCGCGCCGCCTTCGCGCCCGCATGCCGCCCCGCCGCCTGCTCGCCCGCCAGCGTCAGATAGTGGACCACTTTGTCGCGCACCGCCAGCCGCCGCGCGCCGTTGCGCTCGCGCGAGAGGTTCGCCTGCGCGTAATACTGGCGGTAGTGCTGCGCGATCACGTCCGCGAACTCCGCCTCGCGCCCCTTCGCCAGCCCTTCCAGGAACTCCGCCACCTGCTGATGCTCGTGCGCGCGGCGCGTGCGCGGGATCGTCGCGTACGTCACTTCGCGGGTGAGCGCGTGGTTGAAGGTGTAGAGCTGCACCCCCGTTGGCGCGACGCTCGCCTCACTGCGCTCGCTCTCGTGGATCAGGTCTTTGGCGCGCAATGCCTCCAGCGCCGCGCCCAGCTGATCACGCAGGTGCGGGTGTAGGGCGATCAGCGCCTCCGGCCAGAAGTAGCGCCCGATCACCGCCGCGTGCTGCAACACGTCGCGCTCCGGCTCGCTCAACAGATCCAGGCGTGCGGCCAGCACCCCTTGCACGGTATCAGGAATCGCTGGATCGTAGAGCTCCTCGCTCCCCTCCCATTCCGGCGCGATGCGCCAGTTCCCGGTTGCCTCGTCACGCACGAGGATGCCGCGGTCCACCAGCATGCGCACGATCTCCTCGAAGTAGAAGGGGTTGCCCTCGCCCTTGCGCAGAATGCCCCGGCGCAGCCGCTCCGGCACGTCGTCGCCCGGCAGCAGCTCGCGCACCAGCCGTTCCGCGTCGCCGTCAGTGAGCGCCTCCAGGCCGAGGATGACGTAGTTGCGCCGGCCGCCGCCCCAGCCCGGCCGCCGCTCCAACAGCTCCGGCCGCGCCGGGCAGATCATCAGCAGCGACACCTCGCCGGCCTTCGCCGCCACATACTCCAGCAGGTCCAACAAGATGTCATCCGCCCACTGGATGTCGTCCACCAAGAGCAGCAGCGGGCGCCGCGCCGCCAGCGCCTCGAAGAAGACGCGCCACGCGCGGAACAACCCCTCCTGCATCTGCTGGCTCTCGCCCGGCAAGAGCGCCTGCCGCCGCTCCGGTGATTCGATGCCGATGGTGTAGCCCAGGTATGCCGCCAGCGTCTCCGCGTCCGCGTCCTCATCCCGTCCCGCCATGCGCAACGCCTCGCGCACCGCCGCCAGCAGCTTGCGGCGGGCCGTCTCCGGCGCGTCCATCGCCGTGAAGCCGCCCAGCGCGCGCAGCATCTCCGAGAGCGGCCAGTACGTGATCGCCTCGCCGTACTGTGGGCAGCGGCCGTGCAGGAAGAGCGGCGACCGCCCGCCGGCGGCGTCCTCCGCGCGTGTCGTCTCGATGAACTCGCGCGCCAGCCGTGTCTTGCCCACCCCTGGCGCCCCGACGATTGTCACCAGATGCGGCCGCCGCTCGCCCACCGCGCGCGCATAGAGCGCGCGTAGCAGGCTCAGCTCGGCGTCGCGCCCCACCAGGGGCGTGCGCACACCCTGCACACCGCGCGGGCGCGGCGAGGGCGCCGCCTCCTGCTCGACCAGCGAGACGGCCTCCCACACACGGATGGGCCGCGACTTGCCGCGCACAGTGATCGGCGCGAGCGCGCGGTAGACGACGGCGCCCGTCGTGCCGCGGTAGGTGCGCGGGCCGACCAGGATGCCGCCCGGCGCGGCGGTCTGTTGCAGGCGCGCGGCCACGTTCACCGGATCGCCGGTGATCAGGAAGTCGCGCCCCTCGGCGGCGCCGCTGGCGGCGACCACCTCGCCGGTGTTGATGCCGATGCGCATCTGTAGCTCGACGGCTCCCGCATCCATCGCGCGCCGTTGCTCGTTGTAGTCGCGCAGCGCCGCCTGCATGTCCAGCGCCGCGCGCACCGCGCGGATGGGGTCGTCCTCGTGAGCGATGGGCAGGCCGAAGACGGCCATCACGGCGTCGCCGATGTACTTCTCGACGGTGCCGCCGTGACGGTGGATGGCGCGCGCCATGCGCGCGAAGAACGCCCCCAGCAGCGAGCGCACGTCCTCGGCGTCCATCGCGTCGGCCATCGCCGTGGAGCCGGTCACATCCGCGAAGAGCACGCTGACCACACGCCGCTGCTCGGTGTGATCCTCCGGCGCCGCGCCCGTGCCGCCCGCCGCGTCGGCAGCCGCCGGCTCGGCCTCCGCGACGGACGCGCCGCCGCTATTCCGCACTAGCCGCCGTGTTCGCGCGCCCGACGCCGCGGCGGAGCCGCCCAACCGGCCGGATCGTGGCCCACGGGTGACTGTCACACTGCCTGCCGGGGCGCTTCCCTGTCCATCGGCTCCGGCGGTCGGGACGGTGGATGGGGCGGCCGGGGTGGGAGTAGCGGCCGGGGCGGCGGCGCTATCCAGCGGCGTGCCGCACTGGTTGCAGAAGCGCGCGCCTGGCGGATTCACCGTGCCGCAGTTCGCGCAGACGCGCGGCAGCGGCCGCCCGCAGTTGTTGCAAAAGCGGGCGTTGCGGGGATTCTCGGCGCCACAGTGGGGGCAGATCATGCGCGCTCCTGACCGTCGCGGCCCACAGAACGGCCGCACACGCTCATTGTATCGCCCCCATCTCCGGCTGGATAGGGCCATCCATGCCGTCCGACTGACCGAAGTGGCCGCGATCTGCCGCCGGAAGTCATAGGCATCGTACCAAAATAGTGCCATGCCGCATGGCAGGTGGTACAGTGGGCGATACAGGTGGAGCGCATGTGCCACGCGCTGCCGGGTGGAACGCCGGCGCGAACGCGCTCCTGGCGCCATGAGGAGAGGACCGCGACCGTGGCCGACAATCGGCATTGGATGGCTCCGCCGGGCGAGGGCCGCTACACGCTGCTGCGCGATGTGGCGGTTGGTGGCATGGCGCGCATCTACCTGGCCTGGGATAGCAAACTACGACGCGAGGTGGCGATCAAGACGCTCGCCCCTGAGCTGGCGCGCGACCCCACTCGTGTTGAGCGATTCCGCCTGGAAGCGCGCCGCGTCACCGCGCTGCGGCACCCCAACATCGTGCCGCTGCTAGAGCACGGCGAGCACGACGGCCTGCTCTATCTGGTGATGCCGATCTTCCCCAGCACGCTGCGCGACACGCTCGAGCGCGCCGGCATCCAGCCGCTCGCGACCGTGGTGCGAATCTGCCGACAGGTGGCCGAGGCGCTCGACTACGCCCACCGCCACGGCATCGTCCACCGTGATGTCAAGCCGGAGAACATCTTGCTGGACGCCGAGGGCCATGCGCTGCTGACCGACTTCGGCATCGCCAAGGCCACCCCCGCCGCCGATCAGAAGCTGCTGACGTCCGGCCCGCTTGCCGCCGCCGAGGCCGGCCAGCTCCCCATCGCCAGCATCGAGTACAGCGCGCCGGAACACCTCTTGGGCCGCCCGCTGGATGGCCGCGCTGATGTCTACGGGCTGGCCGTTGTGATCTATGAGCTGATGACGGGCAAGGTGCCTTTCCCGCTGGATCCGGGCGTGTACACGACGGTCGTGCGCATGCTCACCGAGCGGCCCACGCCACCCTCGCGCCATGCTCCCTACCCCGTCACACCAGAGGTGGATGCCGTCATCCTGCGCGGGCTGGACGCCAAGCCGGAGAACCGCTTCGCCACGGCCGGCGAGATGGTGGCGGCGCTGGCGCGCGCCGCTACCACCGCCCCGCTCGATCTGCTGCCCGAAACGCCCGCCGCGCCGCCTGCCGCCTTCACCTGGCCCGTAGCCCCCACGCACCCCATGCCACCCACGCCGTTGCCCGCCTTCCCGGCCCCCGCGCCGGTCTCACCTCTGGTCTCACCTCCGGCCTCCACGCCGGTCTCACCTACCGCATCGCCGCCAACGTCGGCTCCACGCACGCCGCTGTTGCGCCGCCTCGCTCAGACCGAGGGCACACACCGCCCCGCCTCGCCCGTGCCGCCCACGGACGACAAGCCACCACGCCAGCGACGCGGCCTGTTGCGGCGGCGCAAAGGATAGGTGGCAACTATTTGCGCGTGCCGGCAAGCGCCGGGCCAGGCAAGGCTCTGTCATCCGCACTCGTGGCTTCCGTAGGAGAGGGCGCAACCGCGCGGCCGCGGAAGGTGGTGATGATGACGACGGCGGCGACGATCACGGCGGCGGCGAGCCAGGTGCGCCCAGTAAGCTGCTCGCCGGCGAAGGCCCAGCCGAGGAAGACGGCCACCACCGGGTTGACGTAGGCGTAGGTCGAGGCGCGGGCGATGGTGGTGTGCTTGAGCAGCCAGACGTAGGCCGTGAAGGCGACGATCGAGCCGAAGATGATGAGATAGACGAAGGCCAGCCCGGAGCGCGCAGAGACGTGATCCAGGTGGAGCTGGCCCGCCTCACCCGCCAGCAGCGCCGCCGCCAGCAGTACGCCGCCGCCGGCCAGCATCTCGATGCCGGTGCCGAGCACGGGCGAGGCCGGCAGCTTCGCGCCGCGGCCATAGAGCGAGCCGGCCGCCCATGAGCATGAGGCGATGAGCACCAGCGCGATCCCGCCCAGGTTGAGCGTACTGGCTCCGGCGCCGCGCTCCCAGGGAGCCACCAGCAGCACGATGCCGGCGAAGCCGAGCGCCAGGCCGGCCGCCACCGGCAGACTCGGCCGCACGCCGCCAGGACGCAGCCAGTCGATCAGCGCCATCCAGAGAGGGGTCATGCTGATCAGCAGCGCCGTCAGGCTGGAGGGGAGGCTTTGCTCCGCCCAGACCACCAGGCCGTTGCCACCGGCCAGCAGCAAAATGCCCATGATCGCGCCGGCGATCCAGTGGGCGCGCGATGGGCGCGCACCACTGAGCCATGCCCAGGTGAACATGATTGTGCCGGCCAGCAGGAAGCGCGCGCCGGCCATGAGCAGCGGCGGCAGAGTCTCGATGGCGAAGCGGATCGCCAGGTAGGTGGAGCCCCAGATGAGGTAGACGGCGAGGAAGGAGGCCAGCAGCCGTGTCCGGTTGGAGGATGGCACGGATGGCGATGGCACGGTGGCGGCGCGGGAATCAGGCACGGCGGGCCTCCTGGGTGTCTTGGATGTCCTGGGTGTCTTGGGTGGCTTGGGTGGCTTGGGTCTTCTGAGCGTCTTCAGGGATGGGGACTGGCAGTAGGGCGGACTCTTTGAGTGTGGAGAGGACGATGGTGGTGCGCGTGGAGCGGATGGCGGGGATGGCGGCGAAGGTGTCGCGCAGTAGGTGGCCCAGCGCGGTGGTGTCAGCGACGCGCACCTTTACCAGATAGCAGTCCTCTCCGGCGACGTGATGCACCTCCTGCACCTCAGGCAGCGCGGCGAGCGCCTGGCCCGCCGTCGAGCTGCCCAGCGGCTCGTCGGCGCGCACGAAGACGAAGGCCAGCAGCCCCAGGCAGAGCGCGTCGGGGTTGACGCGGGCCTCGTAGCCGCGCAGCACGCCGCGGGCCTCCAGCTTGCGGATGCGCTCGAAGATCGCGGAGGGAGCCATCTCCAGGCGGCGCGCGATGTCGGCGTTGGATGTGCGCGCGTCGTGCTGAAGAATATTCACGATATGCATGTCAATGTCGTCAAACATTCGCCATCACCTCCATTTGAGAGAGTAAACACCAGATGATGCGCGAAGATCAAGAGGTGGCGAGCCAGCGCTTCATGCCTGCCGCGATGCCATCCGCCGCTCCATCCGCCGCTCCATCCATGGCAGCCGCGCATGTCCGTCGCGGCCAGTGGCCGCGCGTGTGAGCGATGCCAGCGCCACCTCCAACGCGGCCCGACCCGCATCCGTCGGTATGGGCGCCAAAGAGAAGCCGACCCGCGCGGCCCAACACTCCCAGGTCTCCAGGCGCTTGGCGTGCGACCCGCGCTCGGTGTGGATGCTCGCGCCACGCGCGAGCAGCCGCCGCTCTAGCTCGCGCGCCGCCGCGCCCAGCGCTTTGGTCGAGGTCCAGCCGTATTCGTGCAGATCGTCGGTGCGCGCCACGCCCTCACGCGCGACCACCTCCAGCAGGGCCGCGGCCAGCGGCGGCAGCTCGCGCGTCTGCCAGGGGTCGCGCGCCATTGCGACAGCGAGCAGCGCCGGCCAGAGCCGCCGGTGGATGTAGGTCACTTTTTCTGAGATGAGCCGCGCATCCGTGACATCGGCATGCGCCTCGACGCGGGTGGCAACAGCGTAGATGGCGTGGTTGCGCGGGTGGGCGAGCCAGGAGCCGCGCACCGGCTCGCCGGCGACGATGGTGGTCAGGCTCGGCAGCCACGCGTCGGTCAAGGGCAACAGGCCGTACACCTGTAGCGCCTCCAGCACGCGCGCGACCATGTCGTCGGTCTCGTCGGTCTCGTCGGTCTCGTCGGTCTCGTCGCTCATGGCCCCCTCCTCGCCGGTGGCACGTTTCGCCTCGGACCGCCATCGGCTCTGTCTAAAGGAACAACACGCCGTGCTGGCAATGGGTTACGTTCAGCTTCCAGATGCGCCCGTGCCGGCATTCATGTGGACATGCCGGTGGACATGCCGGTGGACATGCCGGCGCCGACGATGGACACGGCGGGCGAGGCATCTGATGTTGACTGGGATGGTCAACATTGCCGTTTTTGCCGCTTTTTCATTGTGCATCAGGGACGGCCTCTTCCCAAACCTTGAATTCAAGGCGCTTGGCGGTGCGCGGCAACGTGACGTTTTGTGTTCTGGGCGGCAAAAGTGGCAACGATCTGGCAAGAAACGGCAAAACGTGGCAACGAGATGGCACGGTGGGCGGCAAAAACGGCACGGTTTGGCGGGATGGGGGCCACTCCCACATGATCACGCTCGCGGCCACACTGGCGGGAAGTTGGGAGCGTTTGGGGCTGTCCGCGGTTGTTCAGGTGCCGGCAGAGGCGGATGACCTTGCGCGAATAGAACTAAAATACCACGTCCTATGCGAGATGTCAAGGGCGATGGCAGCGGGGCGGTACGTGGGTGGCACCTATTCTGCGACACCTGGGATGGGATAGGATGCGAGCGTTGCGGCGGGGATACCGCTATCTGGCGCATTCGTCCCGCCAGTATGCCGTTCTCTCGATTTGTGTGTCATACTGTGTAGTGTCAATGACGACAACCCGAACAGTGGCACGTAGGTGACGTCGAGGAGCGCGGGCGGCTCAACCGTCCATCGAACACGTCCCGGCCCTGCGGCCGCACTTTAGGGAGAAACCCGCATGAAGCGTGATAGATCGGTGGAATCTGAACTCGCGTACGAGACACCGCCGTCCGCGCTGCTCAGTGATGCTTTTGCCGGCGAGGGCGATGACGATGCCCCGCCGGATGCGATCACGGGCATCGGCCACGACCGCGCCCGCGAGCTGATCCTGGAGCAGGCGCGGCGCCTGCTGCCTCCTTCGGAGGCCAATGCGCTGGCCGACCACCTGGTCGAATGCGACCGCTGCTTCCGCTTCGCTCAGGATGTCGCGGAGCTGGAGCGCAAGCGCCACAGCGGCGAGCTGAAACGCTGAGGGCGCGATAGCCGCTTGCCATTGACAGCGTCCCTGCTTCCGCATACACTCATGCTGGGCCAAGGAGATCAGCCGTTCTTCTTTGTTCCGGGTGGGGGTGGGGTATGTTGGAGGCTATCAGGAACCTGATCAACGGCGTCAACGATGTCGCGAACGTGATCGAGCTGCCGACGCGCCTCATCACGATCCTCGGCATTGTCACCACGGCGCTGGGCTATTTTACGGGGCGCCGCCGCTCGCTCTTCGAGCAGTCCGCGCGCGGGGCCGACGAGGCGATGCTCGCCGAGATGCGCCAGGGCTTCGCCGCTGTGAGCGCGGCCATCGCTGCCCTCTCCGCCGGGCAGGCCATCCCACGAGAACAGGGCGCGACGGCCGTCGCGCCCTTATTCGCGCCGCCCGCGCCCGCAATGCCCGCGCCCGCGTCACGCGGGACACGGCGCTGGGCCAGGCGTCCCGCGCTCGCTATCTGCGCGGCGGTGGCGCTCGCGCTTACCCTGGTGGGGGTGATTGGCGTCTTGATTGCCAGCGTGGATGACGCGGCATTCGGCGTCTGCTCGTTGCTGGGTTTGCTCGGTTTGGTGATGGCGCTGGTGACGCTGGTCTGGGCGTGTGTCGCCGCCCTGCGGCAGCGGCGCTGGGGCTGGGCGGCCGCGCTCTTCTTTGGCACACTCGCCCTGACGTTCATCAGCGTTTTCACGCTGCCGACGCTGTTCATCCTGATCTTTGCCGTATGGGGCCCCGCCCCAGCGCTCCCGGAGATCGCCCTATCGCGCGCCCCGACGGCACGCCCACAGACGGCCAGCGCCACCGGGTTCGTCCCACCCGCCACATGGCCGGTCCCACCAGGCGCCGCGTCTGCCGCGGCGGCAGCGCTCGGCCTGCCCTATCGGCCCGCCGCGCCGCCAGCGCCCGCGCGCCCAGCGCATGCGCCGGCAGCCGATCCAGCGGCGCATCCGGCCGCCAATCCTGCTCGCGCCATTCGCCTACGGTCGGCGGCGCCTACGGGGCGGCTGATGCCTCCCACCTTCCCCGCTCCGGCGCCGTCGCTCTTTCCCGCCGCGGGGGTGGCGTCGGGCGAGGATACGCACGGCAATTGAGTGGTGGGGCAGGGACACCCCAGGCGAGCGCCGGTAGCGTGAACGTACACGCACATCCCGTCCTTCCGTAGCGTGATCTCTGGCGATGATGATTGGTGGTGGCACAACGATGAGCAAAGACACGCCTCGCTGCGACCTCTGTGCGCGCACGGCCCGCTATCACTTCGCGGTGGCGGAGCCGGCGGGCGATCCGCTGGGCGCCACTCGCTGCGCGCGCCACGCGATCTTCTATCAGCCGGTCCGCCGTAGCGCGCAGCGGATCGCCGCCGTGGTGGGTACCGTGCTCTTCGGCATCAACCAGGCGGATGTGGTTTTCACCGGCCGCCTGACGCCGCTGGTGGTGGTGAAGAGCGTCCTCACCTACGCGGTGCCTTTCTCCGTCTCCACGTACTCGGCGTTGCGGATCAATCGGCTGCGCGACCGCGATCACACTGGATGATCTCGCGCGCGCCTGAAGTCCTCCCATAGCCAGCGGTCCGCGTTTATCTGAAGGCCGCGGTCGTCGCTGGATCGAAGACGTGCAGCGCGCCGGTCTCGACCACGAGCGAGACGGTCTGCCCGATCGCCACATCCGCCCCCGCCGGCAGCCGGGCCACCGTTCCCTGCGTCTCGGCTGTGTCGGATGTGATCGCGCCGGGAATGCGCACGTAGGCCAGCAGCTCGTTGCCCAGGTGCTCCAGCACCTCGACCACGCCGGTCAGCGTGTCGGGCTGGTTCGCGGCGCTCAGGCGCAGATGCTCCGGCCGGATGCCGACAATTACCGGCCGGCCGCTTGCGCTGGCCTGCCCGGCGACCCGTTCCGCCGTGCGTCCCGTCAGGCTCAGGCGGCGGGCATCCGCTCCAGCGCCGATCACGACATCGGCGCCGCCCGCGCCGGCCGCGCCACGCATCAGCGTCGCCGCGAACAGATCCATCGCGGGGCTGCCGATGAAGCCGGCGACGAAGAGATTGGCCGGCGCGTCGTAGAGCTCCCGCGGCGTGCCGAGCTGCTGGATGACGCCGGCGTTCATGACGGCGATGCGGTCGCCCATGGTCATCGCCTCGATCTGATCGTGG
>JAICVS010000230.1 GCA_025935195.1 Ktedonobacterales bacterium | reverse complement strand
GGCCGGAGAGGTAGAAGGTGCGCTCGCGATAGTCCGGCGCCGCCTCGCGAATCATGCGCTCGTCAATCCGGCCCCGGCCGCCCGTCCAGCCGCGCGGGATCGCCGCCGTGTCCGTCAGCGTGTAGATCGTCTTGATACCAAGTCTCGCCTCAGCCTCGGCCAGCACATCCTTGTAGACGATCTCATCCGCTGCCCGATTGGAGTAGAACAGGATCGCGTCGCGCCGCTGCTTCGTATCCAGCAGATACTTCAGCATGCTGCGAAACGGCGTGATGCCGATGCCGCCCGCGAGAAACGCCAGCTTGCGCGTCTCGTCGCGCGGCAGCGTGAAATCGCCCGCGATCTGCCCGCCAAAGAAGCGCGCCCGCGCATTCATGCCATACAGCGCGCGCTTGAAGCTGCTGCTCCGCTCGTAGAAGCGCACGCCCAGCCGCAGCGTATCCTCGGTCGGCGACGAGGCGATAGTGAAGTAGCGGCGGCTGCCCCGGCTATCCGGCCGCGCATGCCCCAGCGTGAACTCCATATACTGGCCCGGCACAAACGACGGCTTGTGATCAGGCGTGAACGCGAACTCGTAGATGCCCGGCGCCAGCTTCGTCTTGCGCCGCGGTCGCAGCGCCAGCTTGCGCCTGGGGCTGACCGCGTAGGCGAAGGCGTTGCCGGCGACCAGCGCCAGCTCCGGCGTCGAGAAGAGGCTGCCGAGGTGAATCTGTGGGATGAAGAGGACGCCGACCAGCGCTCCATAGAGGCGCTTCAGGTCGCGCGTCGGCGGCGCCGTCAGCGGCTCCGTCAGCATGATGGACGCGAAGAAGAAGAGCGGCGACGCCACCAGCAGTTGTTGCAGCTCCCGGCCGATGTCAATCCTGAGCAGCACGCTGGCGGCGCAGACGGTGACGAACGCGGCGGCGAGGAACACGCCCGCCAGCTCTTCCTGCCGCGTCTTGCGCACCACCAGCAGCCCGCCAACCAGCACGAACGGCAGCATGCCGCCCGTCCCCACCCACCAGCTCGCCGGCTCGCCCAGCGCGAATGCGGTGATCACGACGGCGAGCGCGGCGGGATTGAAGACGTGCGCGTTGTGCCGCACGAGCAGGTATTTCGAGGCCATCGCCAGGATCGCCGCCCAGCCGAGCAGTTGCAGGTCGCCCAGCGAGCGCGCCGGATCGAGTATCAGGGAGAGGATGAGCGCCGTGATCACCGCCGATTCGACGTTGGCCGGCACACTGAAGACGTGCGCGAGGATGGCGTTCGCCGTCCAGCACATCACCACCAGGAACGCCGTCGAGACGAGCAGCGCCAGCGGCGAGAAGGCGAGCAGCCCGAAGGCCGCGAGCACCGTCGCGACGCCGACGTACCCGGCCAGCACGTAGAGCGCCAGCCGGTACATGGTGCAGCGGTCCAGCATGCGATCGAGCGGTGTGATCATACGCGTAGCACACACCTTTCAAAGCCGCTGGTAGAGGTCGCTCGCGCGCGGGCATCGATCAGATAGCCCTCGAAGCCCGGTAACTCTTCGATGAAGTGGATGCCCCGCTGCCCCATCGCGAAGGCGGCCGTCGCGAAGCGGTCTGCCTCATACACGTTGGGACCAATGACGGTGAGGCTCAACACATCCAGCAGCGGCGTGTCGGGGTCGTGCGGGTTGTAGATGTGCTGCCCGCGAATGGCCGTGCCGGAGGTCGCCACGCCGCGATCCGTGACGGCGAGCACCTTGACGTTCTGCTGGCGATTGAGCGGGTTGCGGATGCCCACGCGCCACGGAGCGCCGTCCTTCGTGCCGGAGACCGCGATGTCGCCACCGGCATCCACGTAGAAGTCGCGATAGCCCGCCGCGCGCAGCCGCCGCGCGGCGTTATGGATCGCCCATCCTTTGACGATGCCCGATGGGTCGCGGATGCCGTCGCGCGTGATGTCGAAATAGCCGTGCGTCTCGCGCCGGGTCTGTTCGGCGAGCGCGAAGATCGTGCGCACCTCCTCGCCGCAGTCCTCCAGTGCCAGCTCGCCGCGGTTGAGCCTCGAGATCACACTCGTCGCCTTGTAGGTGCTGAACGTCTCGTCCACCGAGGTGAAGTAGGCCAAGACCGCGGCGAGGTCGTCGCGCGTGGCACGGGGATCGCGCACCTCGACAGTGATGGGCATGCCCATCAGCAGGCGTGTCTCTCGCATAGTCTCGCCTGCCCCGCTACGCCTGCGCCTGTGAGAGTGCGTCGGTGAGAGATTGCATGAAGGCGAAGCTGGAGTCGGTGGCGCCGGTCACGATATCCACCTGCGCGCTCTGCGCCTGGATCGCCTCCTGCGTGAGCTGTGGGTCGGCGATGCTGTTGATGAAGACCGAGCGCTCGCGGTCGCTCGGATATTGCACCCACTGCACGTCCGCGATCTTGCCGTTCTTGATGATCGCCTTGATCTGCACCAGCCCCCACTGCGCGTCCGCTACGCCGCCGGTGTATGTGCCGTTTTTGTAGCGGGTGCTGGGTGTGTCCGTCGGGCTGGGCGCGGCTGTCGCGTTGCCCGCGCCCGTGTCCGTGGCCGCCGGCGTGTCGGCCGCGGCGCTGGGGTTAGCCGGTGTCGCCGGCACGAGCGCGACCGGCGCGGCGCTGGAGCGGCTGTTGTGCAGCAGGGCATAGAGAATGAACGTGCCCACGATGAGGACCGAAACGGCGAGCTTCTTCACGGCCAGCGTGTTCATTGCGGGGCTACTCCGTCGAACTCTGTAGCAGGCATGCGTGGCGCATTCGATATCTATCGTACGGGTGATTTATTGACGTTTGATGAGAAACGCGGGAGAGTCCGCGACCGGGCGGCATGCCCATGCGTACATCTGCTATCATTCCGTTTCGTGTGGCTGGCGCGATATGGCATACTACCGCTGAGGTCGGCGGTTCCGCGCCGGCTGGGGCATGTGTGTATGATGCGTTCCCATTGAGGCAGTGCATGGCAGACGACGCCGACTACTACGCCCTCCTGGAGGTCCGACCGGACGCGGACGACGCCGCCATCCGCCTCGCCTTCCGCCGCCTGGCCCGCGTCTACCATCCCGATGTGGCTGGCAGCGGCAGCCTGGAGCGCATGCGGCACCTCAACGTCGCCTACCAGACATTGAGCGACCCGGAGCGCCGCCGCGCCTACGACGCCAGCCGCGGCCTCGCCGCCCGCCACGCATCGGACGGCGCAACCGCCGCGACCGCCGCCCGCCACGCGCCGCCGCGCCACGGCGCGATCCAGTCCACGCCCGGCCCGTTCAACCGGCTCGCTACGCTGCAATCGCCGGACGCCACGCCCGTCGCGTCCGTCGCCTTCGGCGCCGATGCCGCCCGCGCGGCCGTCGGTCTGCTGGACGGCCGCGCGCAGCTCTGGGACGTGCCCGCGCGCCGCCTGCTGACCACGCTCGCCATGAGCGGCGCCTCCCCCGCCGGTGTGCTGCACGAGGTGCGCCTCTCGCCGTCCGGCGCGTTCGCCGCCGCCTGGGGCTTGCAGCTCGGCACGCGCGTCTGGAATCCGCTGGACGGCCGCACCGTCTGGAACAGCGGCATCAACGGCCCCAGCGGCTCGATGGACGCCGCCCTCTTCGACGCGCCGCCCTACATGCGCCTCGCCCTGCCGGACGCCCCGCTGGCGCTCGCCGATGACGATCCCTTCCGTTGGGCGCACGATGGCCGCCTCGGCACCGACGTGCTCACGCGCCCGCTGGCTGGGCCGATCAGCCCCGCCTGGGCCGTGCCGCTGCATTGTGAGGAAGCCGGACAACCCTCACGCTTCGACGACCCGGCCGAGACCTACTGGCGCGTGCAGCAGCGCATGCTCTCCGCCGACGCGCGCCTGCTCTTCACGTTCTCGACAGGCAAGCGCAGTGGCAAGCCGGCCGAGCGCCATCTGAGCCTGTGGGAGCTGGACCACAAGGCGATGCTGGGCGGCTCGCAGCCGCGCCGCCTCGCGCGCACGAGTGTCCCCGCCGAGCATCTCGCCTTCCCGCTGGCGCTGACGCCCGATCTCGCCTGGGCCGCCGCCTTCCAGCCCGGCGGGCAGGTCACGCTCTTCGCCCTGCGCGGCAATGAGCGGCAAGCGATCCTCACCGGCCCCATCCCCGACGACGCGCGCATGGCGCTGGCCCCGCGCGCGGAGTATCTGGCCGTCGCCAGCGCCGACCGGCTCTCGCTCTGGGAGACACGCACCACCCGCTGTCTCCAGCAGTGGCGCTTCGATGCCGCCATCACCGCGCTCGCCTTCACCGCCGCCAGCGGGCGTCCGCTGCTCGCCGTAGGCCTGGGCAATGGCCTGGTGGAGCTGTGGAGCTAGGCGGGAGGCGCTTCTGCTCAGTTGGCGCGCGCTTCGGGGCCGGTGGTAGACTCCAACACAGACCCCAACACAGACCCCAACAAGGACACGCCTGGGCGCGACCACGCGATCCCTGGCGCGCGACGGCCATCACCTCGGAGGGAGCGCGAAACAAGATGAGCAACGCCCGCGACACCAACGGCAATGGACGCAACGGCCAGAAGGCGCCGATCTTCGGCCAGCCGCACGCTATGAGCGACGAGGAGGCGCGCGGCATCACCGAGATGATTCTGGAGGCGCAAGGCTCCGCGCGGCAGCTCACCATCCCGCAAGAGGATCTGGACGAGCAGGCCACCACACAGATGTCGCCGGAGGCCGCCCGCGTGGTCAACGAGAGCCATGTGCGCGACATCCTGCACAAGTTCAACCGCGACTACCTGTACGGCCTGGGCCGCTTCGACGAATACCAGCACGGCCTGCTGCTCAAGTGGGGCGACGGCTACTCGCGCAAGCACATCTGGATCACCGTCGAGGGCGACAGCCTCGTCTTCGCGACGGCCCACGAGCGCAGCTGCGGCCGGCCCACCTGTCGCGGCGGCCACCACGTCTATCCACCGGAGCAGTGGCGCGACATCCGCGTGATCAACGCCGAGCTGGCCGACCAGTTCCAGCATCCCATCTACGAGCGGTCGGACGATTAGCGCACCCAACAGGAGGAGGCACGGCCGGTGGCAGACGAGTCGAACGCGCCGCAGCCCGCGCTGCTGCTCGATAGCGACCTCTTCTTCTCCGTCAAGGTCACGGATACGCTCAAGCATGCCGGCTACGCCACGC
>JAICVS010000209.1 GCA_025935195.1 Ktedonobacterales bacterium | reverse complement strand
GCCAAACACGACTACCCTCACGCTATGGCACGAGCGGACGTGGCGGCGTGGACGCGGCTGCACCTCCTCGCACCCTTGCCGTTTTTGCCGCCCACCGTGCCATCCGTTGCCATTTCGTTGCCGGATCTTGCCGTTTTTGCCACCCAGAACGCGAAACGTCACGTTCGTGCGAGGCGCAAAGTCGCTTGAATTCGGCATTCGAGCGGAAGAGGAGACGAATCATACTGTCATGTACTCCCGCTTAAAAGCGGGAGCTTGCAGCTACCCTTGCGGTTCCGTGGTCCAGGGGCGCCGCGTCTGGCCGCATGACCGGGCGGCCCGGCGGATATTCTCCGCCGCGTTCAGGTCGGCGTGGGCGGAGAACCCACACGCGACACAGCGGAACTTGGCTTGCGACTTTCGATTGGCCTTCTCACAATGCCCACAACGCGAACACGTCTGGCTGGTGTAGGCCGGGTTGACGTAGACCACCGACACCCCCGCCAGCGCCGCCTTGTAGGCAATGAAGGCCCGGAGTTGGCAGAACGCCCAACTGTGCAACACTCTCCGCTGGCGCTTGCTAACCGTTCGCTTCGCGCTGATACGCTCCCGAATCCCTGTGAGGTCTTCGAGCGCGATGCCACGCGAAGTGCCTTGCGCCGTCTGCACGATGGCTTTGGACAGACAATGGTTCACGTCCTTGGTAAAGCGCCGTTCCCTGCCGCTGCGTTTCTTCAGCAGCCGCTTGGCGGACTTCGTGTCCTTCTGTTGGAGCCTGGCGCGGAAGCGGCTATACCGCGCCCGCACCTGATTGACGTGGGCGTGCTTGGGGCCGGTCGAGTGGTTCAGGAACTCGCCATCCGACGTAGCCGCCAGCGTCATCACGCCCAGGTCCACGCCCACGTAGTCGCTCGCCTCATCAGGTGTCGGCGCTGGCGCGTCCACCGTGCAGGACAGGTAGAAAGTGCCATCCCGATACAACAGGTCCGCCTGTCCGCGAATGCGATCCAGTCGCGCCGCCTGATAGGCCCCGTAGCGAAAGGGCAGCACCACGCGCCCATCCAGCGTCAGCAGCGAGACACGATCCACGCGCGGGAACGAGCAGATGCGTTCATCGTAGGTCATGGCCCCATGGGGGCGGAAGCGCGGCTGGATGCGCTTGTCGCGTTTATAGGCTTCCGCCACCTTGGCAATCGCGCGGATGGTCATCTGCGCGGACAGGCCGAACCGCTGCCGGATGTCGTAGTAGACGAGCTTTTGCAGATCGATCTTGCTGGCGCTCTGTTCACGGAACGCCACCACCGCGACGGCATTGCAGGCGGCGTTGAAGGCTTCGAGCGTGCCCAGCAGCGCGGCATGTTGGTCCGCGTCGGGCGCCAGCTTGAGCAGCAGTGTTTGTTTCATACCAATCAGTCTATCACCATTGACGCAACGTGTCAATGGTCTAGGACCGCCTGCGGGCGGCGGCGGCGCATTCCTCCCCGTCATACATGGACGGGGCTTCCTGCGCCGATTGCTGTGAGTCCGGCCGGGCACATCGTTATCACATGCAATCGCTCATAGCGCGCGGAGATCCAAGCCCCGCGCCCTATGTCGGCCCTCAGCCGCTCCGCACGCGCGCACTCGACTTTTCCTTTCGACTCGCCTGTGTGCCGGCGTTAGCCGAGTCATCCGCTGGGCCGCGCACGGGCAAACGTACGGTGAAGGTCGTGCCTTCTCCGACGGTTGAGGTGGCAGTGATGCTGCCGCCGTGGGCCGTGACCAACTCCTTGGCGATGAAGAGGCCGAGGCCGAGGCCGAGGCCATCCCGCGCCACCGAGCCCGCGCTGGCGGACTGGTAGTAGCGTGTGAAGATGTGCGGCAGCTCGGCCGCGCTGATGCCGGGGCCGTAGTCCCGCACCTGGATCTCCACCTCATCGCCGGTGCCGCTCGCCCTATCCACGCGCGTGAGGCGCACGTCGATTCCGCGCGCGCTGGGGGCGTACTTAATGGCGTTGGTGAGCAGATTGACGACGATCTGCTCCATGCGGGTGACATCCGCTATTGCCACAAGGGGATCGGACTCGTGGTCAAGGGTGATCGTTTGCCCGTGCGCATCGAGCCGCACCATCGCGACTGTCTCGGCCAGCAGCGCGCCGAGGTCGACCGGGGCGAGCTGGAGGTGCATCTTGGCCTGCCGCAGCCGGCCGACGTCGAACAGGTCGTTCACCAGCACCCGCAGCCGCTGCGCCTGGCGAAGCGCCAACTGGAACGTCGCCCGGAGATCTGGGCCGACCGTGTCGGGCAGCGGATGCCTGGCGAGCAGTTGCAGCGCCATCAGCAGTGCGCTCAACGGCGTGCGCAGCTCGTGGGTCGCCAGCGTGAGGAACTCCTCCTGCAGCAGGCGCAGACGGCGCTCGGAAATGTCGCGGATTGTGACGACCCCTCCCCGCGCCGTGCTTCCGCCCGCAATGGGCTGCCCGGCGGCCTCGAACCAGCGGCGGGCGCCATCCGGGGCGGTGAGTGTGAACTGCGCGCTAAATGGGGCACCACTCGCCGCACGTTGTTGTGGCTGCTCGTCGGGCGGCAACGGCTGTCCCTGCGCATCCTCCGCCACCACGACGGCATCGGCGCGGCCGAGCATGCGCGCGTACGCCGCGTTCGTGAGCACGAGCGCCCCGGCGGCATCAACCACCATCAGGGCATCGCCCATGCTGAGGAGGATCGCCTCGTGCTGCGCGCGCGCCGCCTCGCTGAGCGCGTGCTGCTGTTCGAGCGAGGCCGCCAGGCGTTGGAGCTCGCGGCCGCGCGCGGTCAGGTCGTCGTTGGCGGTGTGTAGCTCCTCGACGGTCGCCTCCAGCTCCTCGTTGACCGTCACCAGCTCCTCGTTGGTGGCCTGCATCTCCTCGTTGAGGGTCTTGATCTCCTCGGCCCCGGCCTCCGCCTCCTCGCGCCCCACCAACAGCTCGTCGTTGCCGCGGCGCAGGTCGAGATTGGCTTCGACGAGCTGTTGGTTGGCGTGCAGGAGGGTGCGATTCAGGGCAGAGACCTCCTCCAGTTGCGCCCGCAAGCGGGCATTCTCCTCGATCTGATCCCGCTGGCGCTGCTCGGCGCCTCCCTGCTCCAGGGAGTGCGCGAGCAGGTGATCGGCCTCAGCGCGGGCGGCTGTCTCGCCTGCCGCGCGCTGGCGATTGACGAGATCCGTGACGTCGCTCACCAGCAGCAGCGCCGCGACGATGGGAGGCACCGGGTCCGGGCCTTCCGTCCCTTCCCGCTGTTCCCGCTGTTCCCGCTGTTCCCGCGCGGGAGTGTAGGGATAGCAGGCGATCTGCACATGCCGCGGCTCGCCCGTCGCGGTCCGCACGGTGACGGTCGTCACGTTCTCGCTGGGACCATGCGGGGAGTCGTGGAAGGCCGCATCGAGGGCCGCGCGCAGCGGGGCGATCGGGATGCCCTGCGCGACGTGCAGCAGATCCTTCCCCATCGTCGCGGTGTACACGCCGAGGAGCCGGATGGCCGCGTTGTTGATGATCTGGATGTCGTAGTGTTGGTCTACCACCACCGCGCCGACGGCCGTATCCAGGACGAGTCTGCCGAGGCGCTCGCTGTCGCGAAGAGCGCGCGGGTCCGCATCACGCGTCGGGCGCGGTTCTCGCCGATCGGCGCGCGCCCCGGCGATGGCGGACCCGATTCGTCCGGCGGGGCGGTGTGGTTCCGCATGCTCGGCCGCCCGCCCGCGCGCGTCGGTACCATCAATCGCCTTGATGCGCGTGATCGGAGGGAGCACGCGGTCGCCGTGGCGGCGATAGACTTTGAGATGTTCGATGGCGGGGGCGAAATAGGCCGCCAATGAGTTGGCGGTCTCCGCCTTGCCCAGGGCCAGGTAGCCGCCGTCGCGCAAGGCAAACGCGAAGAGCTGCAGCGCCCGGCGTTGCAGCTCTGTCGTGAAATAGATCAGCACATTGCGGCAGAGCACCAGATCAATGTGGGGGAACGGAGCGCGCTGTCCGAGGTCGTGCTGCCCGAATGTGACCATCCGGCGGAGACGCGGCAGAATCTCGTAGCTACCATCGAGCGGCGCGAACGCGCGAGCGCGCACGTCTTCTGGCATGCCGCCGAGCGCCGCGGCGGGATAGATGCCGCGGCGGGCGAACGCCAACGCGTCCTCATCCAGGTCTGTCGCGAAGATCTGGACGGTGTACTGACTGAGCTCGTCGCCTAGCGCACCGGCCACCAGGATGGCGAGCGAATACGCCTCTTCCCCGGTGGCGCAGCCGGCGGACCAGATGCGGAGCACGTTGCCATTGTCCATCCGCGCGTGGGCGATGAGCTCGGGGAGCACATGCTCGCGCAGCGCCGTGAAGAGCGCGGGATCGCGGAAGAACTCGGTGACGTTGATCAGGAAGCTCGCGGCCAGTTTGGAGCATTCCTCGGGATGTCGCGCCAGATAGTCGGCGTAGTCGGCAAGCGAGCGCATGTCGGTGGTGACCATCCGCCGCTGGAGGCGACGTAGGATGGTCGGGCGCTTGTAGCGGCTGAAGTCAATGCTGGTCTGCTCGCGAACGCGCACGAGCAGCGCCTGGAGGGGTTCCTCCGCTTCGGGCCGCGTGGGCGCATGGGCGCCGGTCAACAGGTCGTACAGCAGCGGCCCGATCCGCTCCAGATCGGACACGAAATCCACCGCCGCCGGCGCCAGCGACTCGGGCATGCCGGGGTAGGCGGCGGTGGCCGGATCCTCGATGATGACCGTGCCTCCAGCCGACTTCACCGCCCGCGCGCCTGAGGCGCCATCCGATCCGGTGCCAGTCACGATCACGGCGATCAATTGTTCACCATACGCGTGAGCAGCGCTGGTGAGCAGTCGATCGACCGAGGGTTTGGGGTGCTTCCCGCCGGGTGCGTCGTCGGCGAGCAGGCGCACCAGATGATCGGCGATCTCCACGTGCCGGTCCGACGGGACGACGTAGACGACCCCAGGCTCCAGGTGCTCGCGGTCGACGACCGTGCGCACGGGGAGAGTGCTGCGACGTGCCAGAATCTCGCCCAGATGACTGAGATGGTGGGGATCGAGGTGTTGCGCCAGCACGAGCGGGGCTGGGAAATCGGCGGGCAGGGTCGCGACGAGAGTGGAGAGCGCCTCGATGCCACCGGCCGATGACCCGACGACGACGAGGCTATAGAGCCGGGCCGCGTCTTGTGGTGTGGCCATGTGAAACGACCTTTCCGCGCGAAAAGAGAAAAAGTGGAGCTGGATGGCCGGGAGCGCTCTCAGCCGGCCAGCAGGCAGCATTCCCGGTGGCTCCGTTGGGCCTGAGACGGCGCCGCCGCGGCATATCGCGGCCGGTGTCAATGCCATGGCAATGCCATGGCGGGCGCCAACTGGGACGCCACCGCTGCCAGCCACCGCCGCCGCCCGGTTTGTACCGCGGACACCAGCTTACCTTGACGGCGTCACGGGCACAAGCGCAAAGCTGGACGAATGTCTGGACAGATCGCATCGAGTACCCGCCATGCTCACGCTTGCCATCTCCGGCCGAGTGACGGCACTCGTGCCCGCGGGTACGAAATTCAGGCCCGACAGGTGATACCAAATTGCCGTGAGTCGTTGATGCTGGCGGGTGGCTTGCTCTCTGGCAGGCATGCCAGGGTCATCCCAGCCCATGGTGGGCGGCGAATACTCCACCGGCCTGGAGCAAATCCGTATGACAGGCGGCGCGGCGCCGGGGCAGCTCGTGCCGATATGCGACGTGTCGGCTGGAGGGCGCGCCGTGCATGGGGTCGCATGGGCGGTGAGTTAATTCCAGCTGTTGGGGTCGAGGTTCTCGGTGCGCTCGATGTTGATGATCCGGCCGAGATACCAGCCGACATCCTCCAGGCTCGCGATGTGGCCGATCTCGGGGTATCGCCGCGTGCTCTCGCGGCTGCGCTCGTCAATGGCGTAGACGACGAGGCTGCCGCCCTGTTCGCCGGCGGCGTAGCCCCATTCGCCGGTCACCCGGATGGGGGTCTCGATTGAACGGTTGAGCGCGAATCCGCTGTTCTTCTGCAGGGCTTCCGTGAGTTTCATATTGATGCTCCTCTATCCAGTATTGTAGCACCTTCTGCCGATTCCCGTGCGGTGTCGCCGCATCGCGCGTTGGTCGAGGGGGCTGCGTGTCGGAGTATAGTAGCAATGCATCACCCATTTCCGCGCTGTTATCACGCAATCCTATTATAAGTAGAATGCCATCCAGATACGGCCGCCGCCGGGCAGGGACGAGCACCGCCGTAGAGAGCGGCAACGGGCATCACCGCGGGCGCAAGGGGCGCGATTTCGAAATATAGTGCAGAAATGACAGCGAATATTGATTTATTTCAGTCATATTGCTTGACTATTGATCTGGCATCTGCTATGCT
>JAICVS010000105.1 GCA_025935195.1 Ktedonobacterales bacterium | reverse complement strand
GCCGTAGCCGCCCATTTCAACGTGTCACGCATGGCGATCTGGCGTATCTTGCAGGATGGGGGAGACGATGCTGTCGATCCTGGTGCGGAAGATGAGTAGACGGCCAAACCAGAAACGCAGGGCATGAAAAAAGCGGGAGGTTGTCACACCTCCCGCTTGGAGCGGACCCGACGGGATTCGAACCCGCGGTCTCCGGCGTGACAGGCCGGCGTGTTAGGCCGCTACACTACGGGTCCCCACCGCGCCGGCTTCACCCGCACGCGGCACAGACGATAGTACCACAGAGCGGCCTGCGCTGTCAAACCGATCGCGCATCTTCGCCGGGAGCCGCGACGGCCGCAAGCGCGAGGGCGGCTGGACCAAGAATGCGGTCGTCGCCCTGACGCCGCGTGATACGGCGCTCATCCAGGTGTTCGAAGATGGCGAGCATGTACTTGCGTGTCGTGTCGAGCAGATCGCGCGCCTCGGCCACCGTGATCGCGGGGTGCGCGCGCAGGTGCGTGACGATGCGGCGCACCGCCTCCGCGTACGCGGCACGGTCGAGCACGATCACGTCGCTCACACGCACCAGCTCGCCCTGGTCGAGCAGGTAGGCGGTCACATCGGCGCCTAGCTCCTGCTCAACCTCGGCGCGGGTGGGCGGCGCGAACGGAGCGGCGTGGAACTCGGCCAGCACCGCTTCGATGCGGCGTCGCTCGTCTGGCGTTGGCAGCGGGCGATGGGCGGGCAGCCGGACCGACGCGGCCGTGCGCGGCGCGGCGCCGATCAGCCGGCCCGATACGCCTGGCGCCGCCTCGGCGATCTCGTCCGCTTCCGCCAGCGTCGCGAAGGCTCCGTCGGCCTCACGCGCGCTGAGGCCCACACGCGCGCGCCACTCCTCGCGCGGCATGCCGGAACGCAGTGGATATTGGCGGTGGTATGCCGAGAGCAGTTCAGAGGAGGTGTCGCGCAGGCGTCGCCACTCGCTTGTGGCATAGAGGAGGCTACCCATGCACACGACGAGCTCCCGCCTCTCCAGAGCCGCCAGCGCCGGCGCGATGTCGCCGGAAGGCAGGCCGATTAGGTCTGCCAGCTCGGACAGATCGCGCGCGCCGTAGCCAGACGGCTTCTTTCCGCCTTTGGGTGCTTCAGGTCGTAGCGCCGCCAGCACCAGCTCCTCCGGATCGCCCAGCGCAAGCGTGCGCAGCCGCTCCAGCACCGCGCCATCGCGCCGGCGGTGTCGTCGCGCCGGCGCATCCACCACCACACCGCCCGCCACTGTCAGGCTCGGCGAAGGGATGCGCAGGATGAAGCGGTCGCCGCGCGCGACCGCCAGCGGACGCTGGAGGCGCAGTTGCGCCCAGCCGCTCGCGCCCGGCGCCAGCTCGTCGGCCTCCAGGAGGATCACACGCGCGGGCACCTCGGCCGCGCCAGCGTAGACATCCACCTCGGCGTTGTGGGCAATTGGCCGTGGGGCGCCCGGCACGACATCCAGGCGCACATCGAGCGACGTGCTCGTGCGATGAACGGCCGGCAGGCTCAGCACGTCGCCGCGCGCCAGGTCTGCCTTGGCTATGCCGGCGAGGTTGACAGCCAGCCGGGCGCCGGGAAAGCCCATCTCTACCGCGTGTTTGTGAGACTGCAAGCCGCGGATGCGGGCGCGCAGGCCAGATGGCAGAATCTCGACCTCCTGCCCGGTGCGCAGCGTGCCGTCCTGCAGGGTGCCGGTAACGATAGTGCCGAAGCCGGTGATCGTGAACACGCGGTCAATAGGCAGGCGCGGGCGCGCGATGTCGCGGCGTGCGGGCGCGGTGTCGAGCGCGGTGTCGAGCGCGGCCAGCAGCTCCGGCAGCCCCGCGCGCGTGACAGCGGAGCAGGGGGTGATGGGGATGCCCTCCAAGGTGGTGCCCTTCAGGCGCTCGGCCACATCCTCACGCACCAGCTCCAGCCAGTCGTCGTCCACCAGATCGCATTTGGTCAGCGCGACGACGCCGGAGCGCACGCGCAGCAGATCGAGAATGGCGAGGTGCTCGTCGGTCTGCGGCATCACCCCCTCGTCGGCGGCGACGACCAGCAGGGCGGCGTCAATACCGCCGACGCCGGCTAGCATGTTCTTGATGAACGCCTCGTGGCCGGGCACGTCCACGATGCTCGCCTCGCGGCCAGAGGGCAGGGTGAGCCAGGCGAAGCCCAGGTCAATCGTCATGCCGCGGGCCTTCTCCTCGGCCAGCCGGTCCGGGTCCATGCCGGTCAGCGCGGTGACGAGCGTGGACTTGCCATGGTCTACGTGGCCGGCGGTGCCGATGCAACTCATCGCAAGCCTTTTCTCCTTGGAGCGACTGAGCGGACGGGTGGACTCTCAGTATAGCACCGGGGGGTCCTCAATCAGCGTGGCGACGGTGGAGAGGAACTCGGCTCCCCGCGCGCCATCCACGACGCGATGGTCGCAGGAAAGGCTGAGTGTCATCATCGGTCGCACCGCCGGCTGCCCATTCACGGGCACGACGCGGTCCGCCATGCGGCCGACGGCCAGGATGGCCGCCTGCGGCGCGTTGATGATGGCGTTGAAGGCGTCAATGCCGTACATGCCCAGGTTGCTGATCGTGAAGGTGCCGCCCGCCAGATCGGGCGGCCGCAGTTTTCCCGCCTGCGCGCGGCCGACCAGATCGGCTCGGCGCGGGGCAATGCCGGATGGCGTGAGGTCGTCCGCCTGATGGATGACTGGCACCACCAGCCCGTCCGCGACCGCTACCGCCAGCCCGATATTGATCTCGTCGTGGTGGACGATGGCGCCGTCTTGCCAGGAGGCGTTGAGGCGCGGGTGCTGTCGCAGCGCCTCCGCCACGATCTTGACCAGCAGGTCGGTATAGGTGACACGCTCGGACGCGCCCTGCGTGGTGCGCGCGCGCCAGGCGATCAGCGCCTCGGCGGCCACCTCGCGGACCAGGAAGAAATGTGGGATCGTCGTCCAGCTCTGGGTGGTGCGCTCGGCCATGAGCCGCCAGATGGCGCTCATCTCTGATCCGCCGCTCACGGCCACGGTTGGGGCGATGGCTGGGTTCGCGGCGGCCGGCACGTCGGCAGCCAGCACGACGCCGCCTGGCCCCGTCCCGCGCAGGGTCGCGAGGTCCACCCCATGCTCCGCCGCGATGCGTCGCGCTTTGGGCGAGGCGAGGCGCCGGCCGTTGGCGCCGCGGGGTTGGGGCGGGCCGGAGGCGGCAGTGGGGGTGGCCGTCGGGCGCGCGGATGGGCTGGGAGCGCTCGCCTCCACGGCGGGGGCGGCGGGGGCGGCGGGGGCCGGCGCACCGTTTGGCTGGCTCACACCGGCTTCGGCCTCCTCTGCTGACAGGATGAGGGCGATCACCCGCGCCACGGGCACTTCGTCGCCGGCTTTGGCCGAGACCTGGGCGAGGATGCCGGTGGCCGGCGCATCGAGGTCTACGGCCGCTTTGTCGGTCTCGATCACCACCAGCGGCTCGCCGGCGGTGACGTGCTGGCCCTCGGCCTTGAGCCACTCGACGATCTTGCCGGTGTCCTGGGCCATGCCCAGCGCCGGCAGGATGACATTGGTTGCCATGGACGATCTCCCGCGGCGCTCCGCTACGCCCGCTCCGTCACGCTGTGAGCTAGTGCGCCACGGCGGTGCCCGTTGGCTTTGACATTGAGGTGAGATTGCGCCTCGCGCTTGGTGGCGAGCGGCCCGTTGATGGTGTGGTAGCGGGTGCCGGCCACCAGCAGTTCCTCGGCGGGGAAGCGCGTGATGACCTCGCAGCCATCCTTGGTCACCACGAGCTGCTCCTCGATGCGCGCGGCGGTCCAGCCGTCGGAGGCGGGCCAAAAGGTTTCGAGCGCGAAGACCATGCCCTCCTGGATGACCTCAGGATGGTCGAGCGAGACGAGACGGCTGAAGATCGGCTTCTCCCAGATGGAGAGACCGACGCCATGGCCGTATTGGAGGGCGAAGGCGGCTTCCTCGTCGGGGAAGCCGAACTCCTCGGCCTTGGGCCAGAGCCGGACGACATCCGCCGTGGTCACGCCGGGCTTGATGGTGTTGATGGCGGCGTCCAGGATATCGCGGCACTTCTTGTAGGCGTCCACCATGGCCTGCGAGGCGCTGCCGATGGCGAAGGTACGGTAGTAGCAGGTGCGATAGCCGTTGTAGCTGTGCAGAATGTCGAAGTAGGCGGGGTCGCCGGGGCGCAGCGCGCGGTCGCTAAAGACGTGCGGATGCGGGCTGCAGCGCTCGCCGGAGATGGCGTTGACGCCCTCGACGTGCTCGGAGCCCATGTCGTAGAGCGTCTTGCTGACGAGGCCGACGCACTCGTTTTCGCGCACGCCCGGCCGCATGAAGCGATAGAGGTCGTCGTAGGCGGCGTCCACCATCATGCAGGCGGTGTTGAGCAGCGTGATCTCGTCGCGTGTCTTGATCAGCCGGGCCTGCTGCATCAACTGCTGGCCGTCCACCACCGTGATGCCCTCAGCCTGGAGCGCGAACAGGACCGGCAGCTCGATGGCATCTACGCCCAGCGGCGCGCCGAGCAGGCCGCGCTCCTCTAACTCGACACGGATCTTGTGCGCCACCGCCTCGGCACGGCCGGCGGCGGGAAGCATCGCGCCGCGCTGCGTGGAGATGCCGGCGCGCGAGCGCTCCTCGCCGAGCCAGGGGCAGTAGAGCTTGTGGTGACGCGCCGCCGAGCCGAAATCCCACAGGATCGGCTCGTCATCCCGCGGCAGCAAGGTGAAGCGCGCGAGCTTGTCCATCGCCCAAGTGCCGATGTGAGTGGCGGTGATGTAGCGGATGTTGTTCATGTCGAAGCAGAGCAGCGCGCCCAGGTCCGATTCTTTGAGCAGCCGCTTGATACGGGTGAGGCGCTCGGTGCGCAGCCGCTCGAACTCCACGCGCTCTTCCCAGTCCACACCCATCGTGCCGTACGTCTTGAGTGCCATAGTCTTGCTCCTTCGCGTCGGCTCGCATGCTCGGCTCTTGGCCGTATACGCTAGCCGCTATCGCTATGCCCGCCCGCAGAGGGTCTTGGCCAGCTCGGTCACGGTGGCGGGGGTCGGAACGGTCTGATCTTCCAATACGGGAGAGAACGGCACGGGCACGTCCATCGCCCCCATGCGCTTGACCGGGGCGTCGAGGGAGTAGAAGGCGCCCTCGGCGATGACCGCGGCCAGCTCGGCGGTGACGCCATAGCGCTCATAGCCTTCGTCCACGACGATGGCGCGACTGGTCTTTTGGGCCGATGCGATCAGGGTTTCCTTGTCGAGCGGGAACATGGTGCGCGGGTCAACGACCTCGGCGCTGATGCCCAACCGCTCCAGGTTGTCGGCCGCCACGAGCGCCACCTGCACCATGCTGCTGGTCGCTACGATGGTGATGTCCGTTCCCGCGCGCTTGACGTCGGCCACGCCGAGCGGGATGGTGTACTCCTCCTCAGGCACGGGGCCTTTGAGCTGGTACATCATCTTGTCCTCGAAGAACACCACCGGATTGTCGTCGCGGATGGCGGTCTTGAGCAGCCCCTTGGCGTCGTAGGGTGTCGAGGGCAGCGCGACTTTCAGCCCTGGAATGTGGCTGACCCAGGCGTGCAGGCTCTGGCTGTGTTGCGCGGCGCTGCGGCGGGTGGCGCCGAGCGTGGTGCGGACGACGAGGGGGACTTTGAGCTTGCCGCCGGACATGTAGTGGACCTTGGCGGCCTGATTGGCGAGCTGATCCATGATCAGGCCGAGGAAGTCACCGAACATGATGTCCACGACGGGGCGCATGCCGGTCATGGCGGCGCCGACGCCCAGACCGGTGATGCCGGCCTCCGAGATCGGCGAGTCAATGATGCGCTGTGGCCCGAACTCCTCGACCAGCCCGGAGAGTACCTTGAACGGTGTGCCCGCTTCGGCGACATCCTCGCCCATGATGTAGACCGTCGGGTCGCGGCGCAGCTCCTCGGCCAGCGCCTCGCGGATGGCCTGGGCAAGTGTGAGCTCGCGGACCGTGGGGGCGCCGGTGTGGCCCGTTTGGCTCAAGGTGGCGCTAGGCGTAGACATGTTGATCCACCTCACTCAGCTCAGGGAACGGCGCGTCGAGCGCGAACCGCACACCGGCCTCGACCTCGGCCCGCGCTTCATCGCGTAGGTGCTCCAAATCGCTCTCGCCGGCGATGCCTTCGGCGCTCAGCCATTGCCCAAGCAGGATGAGGGGGTCGCGCTGCGTCTTCCAGTGCTCTTCCTCCTCTTTGGAGCGGTAGTAGGTGCGCTGGATGTCGCCGACGTGATGGCCGTAGAAGCGGTAGGTGTCGCAGAGCAAGAACGCCGGTCCATCGCCGCCGCGAGCGCGGTCCACCAATTGGCGCGCGGCGGCGTACACGGCCCGCACGTCCTGACCATCCACCGCGTCCGTGTGGATGCCGAACGCCTTCGCACGCTCCGTCAGCGCGCCCGCTGTCGTCTCTGTGTAGTGCGTGTACTCGTTGTAGAGGTTGTTCTCGCAGACGTAGATGACAGGCAGCTTCCACAGCGACGCCATGTTCATGACTTCGTAGAGCAAACCCTGGCCGAGCGCGCCGTCGCCGAAAAAGCAAACCGCCACGCGGTCCTGGCCGCGCATCTTGCTCGCGAAGGCGGCGCCCGTCGCGATGCCCGCGCTGCCGCCGACGATGGCGTTGGCGCCGAGGTTGCCGGTGTCCTGGTCGGCGATGTGCATCGAGCCGCCCTTGCCACGGCAATAGCCGGGGGCCTTACCGAGCAGCTCGGCAAACATGCGGTCTATGGACGCGCCCTTCGCCAGGCAATGGCCGTGGCCGCGATGCGTGCTGGTGATGTAGTCGTCGCGCCGCAAGGTGGCGCAGACGCCGACCGCGACGGCCTCTTCACCGGAGTAGAGGTGCGCAAGGCCGGGCATGCGCGCCGTCTTGTAGAGGTCGTTGACCTGCTCCTCGAAGAGGCGAATCCTGACCATTTGCCGGTACATGCTCAGAAAGCGCTCGCGCTCCTCGGCGGGCGCGGAGTGAGACTTCCGCGTCGGTCGCGATGCTTGCACCTGTGTCATAGAGGCTCCTTTGTTCGCCTGTTCGCCGCGCTGGCGCGCTGGCGCGTGTGCAGCGCGGCGAGCTGCTGCTCGCCTACCTAATCATCAGACGCGGCTTGGGGATCGCCGCACACCTGTTCCAGTTGCGCGCGCATGCGGGCGCGGGCGGCCTGATACCAGCGCGGATCACAGTATTCACCGGGCTGTCCCAGGCGTATATCTGGAGGCCCATAGGCCGCGCGCAGCGCGATGACCTGGCGCAGTCCAGCCTCGTCAAGCGCGGCGTCGCGCCCAAAGCCGGTGGCGGCCGCGACGAAGGCCGCATAGGCGCGTGGGACTAAGTCGGGTGCCACGCCAAGCGACGGCTCGGCGCGCATGAGCGCCCGCGCCGCCTCGGCATGTGCGGGATCGTAGAGCCAGCGCAGCGCGTGCAAGACGGCCTCGATGTAGCGCGTCACTGTCTCCCCACGCGCGTCGATCCAGGACTGTACTCCCGCTGTGGCGCCGGAGGCGTACGCGGCATAGACGGCGGCCGAGGACGCGAGCAGGGTGCAGCCGTTTTCGGCGGCGCGCAGATCGAACGGTGAATACAGGATCGTCGCGGCGATCGTCCCTTCCAGCAGCGCCTCGCAGCGGGCATGAGTGCCGCCCGCCACGACGAAGTTGTAGTCGCGGTCGAGCGCCAATCCCTGGCGCTGGAACAGATCGCGCAGCACGATGGCAAAGCCGGAGGTGGGATTATCCACGCCGAGCGTCGCGCCACGCAGGGCGTGGGCATCGCTCACGCCACGCCGGGCATACACACCCAGCGGGCCGATGCTGCCGCCCAGCACCATCACGACATGCGAGCCAGCGGAGCCAGCGCCCGCATCCGCCCCGAACGCGGCGGGGTGTGAGTCAAGATTGATCACGTTATCCGGCGCGGTCTGGACCAGTTGGTAATCGCCGCGCACCAGACCGGCAAGCTGGGCAGCGGAGCCGGTCGTGTACGTCAGCTCGACGGCGAGCCGGCGCGCGGCGAAGTAGCCCTGCCGCATGGCGACGTAGAGCGGGAGGTTTTGCAGACCTTTGAATGAGCTGACGCGCAGCTCGCTGAATTGTTGCTGATCCATGTCGCTCTCCATGTCGCTCACGCTGCCCTCGCTCTCAGGCCGCCGCGCCGCGAAGATCGCGGCGCATCTCCGCCGGATGCGCCGCGCGGGTGGTCGCGGACCGCTACGCCTCGATGCCGGCCAGCTTCGCGAGCACCTTGTACACGATGAAGAAGTCATGCTCGGCCAACCCCATGGCGCGCGCCATCGTCAGGAACTCGTTGCTCACGGCGACGGTCGGTAGTGGGACATCGAGCTGCCGGCCCATGTCCAGCGCCAGCAGTAAGTCTTTCTGCATCATGTTGACGTTGAACCAGGCTTCGTCTGGCTCATTGAGGATGAACGGCGTGCGGTACTTGAGGGAGGGCGAGGCGATCACGCTGTCGAGCAGGACTTTCATCGCGGTCGCGCGGGGAATGCCGCCCTTCTCGGCGAGCAGCAGTGCCTCGCAGAACGCCATGATCTGAACCTGGAGGTTGAGGTTGACGGCGATCTTCATCAGCACGGCCTGGCCGTTGGTGCCCACATAATTGACGATGGGAGCGATCGCGTGCAGCACCGGCTTGACACGCTCGAAGGCCTCCCAATCGCCGCCCGCCATCATAGAGAGCTGCCCCTGCTCCAGCGTGATCGGGCTGCCCGATACGGGCGTGTCGAGCATGCGCGCGCCGCGGGCAGCGACTTGCTCCGCCAGCTCGCGCGACTTCGCCGGGCTGACGGTGCTCATGTCAACGTAGACTTTGCCCGGCCCCAGCCCCGCCAGCACGCCGTCTGGCCCCCGTACCACCGCTTCGAGGGCGGCCGTGTTGGTGACCATTGTGAAGATGACATCGGACGCTTCGGCGACCTCGCGCGGTGTACCGGCCCAGCGCATCCCCGCATCCAGGAGCCACTGCGCTTTCGATCGCGTACGGTTGTGGCCGGTGACCTGATACCCAGCATCCAGGAGCCGCTTGGTGACGCGGCCGCCCATCGCGCCGAGACCGATGAAGCCAAGAGCGACACGAGCCATGTCTAGCCTCCAAGCAATTACGTGAGCGACGGCGGGGGCCATCCTCACAGGTCCGGCAACTTCTCCCTGGGGAGACATCTCGCGTGGCATGGGCCACCCGGCGGCGCGTAGCCGTCGTTGGAGGGGAGCCCACTCTACGGCATCATGACGACGCGGGCAGACGTCGCGACCTCAACGGTGAGGGCCGAGTGGCCCGCTTGGCCGGGTGCGTTGTTGCACCTCCTTCATGCTGGTGCCGGTCCCGTGCTCTGACGGACGACCAGCTCAACAGGAATCACCACCGGCTCCCGCGCGACCGTATCGCACGTGATCTGGGCGAGCAGGTGCGCGGCGGCCGCCTTTCCCATATTGTGCAGCGGCAGCCGCACGGTTGTCAGCAGACGCGCCGCGCCGATGGCGGCGGAGAGATCATTGAACCCGATGATGGAGATGTCGCGCGGCACCTGGAGGCCGGCCTCTTCAATCGCCCGAATGGCTCCGACCGCGGCCAGATCGTTGACCGCAAAGACGGCGGTCGGCCGCTGAGGCAGGTCGAGGAGCTGTCGCATGCCCTGGTAGCCGCCCGGTTCGCGGAAGTTGCCGCGTACCGTCATGTCGGGATCCGCGGGCAGGTGGTGGCGCCGGATCGTGTCAAGATAGCCACCGCGGCGCGTGTGGCCCGTTGACATCTCATCCGAACCAGAGATATGCGCGATGCGACGGTGGCCCAGCCCGATCAGATGCTCAACGGCGGCGACGGCCCCCGCATAGTCATCGGGGACGACGGCATTGGGAGGGATGGGGTCGGTGTGGCGGTTGACCAGCACGAAGGGGAAGCCCGTCGCGACCAGCGCCTCTATCGTGGGATCCTCTCGGCGTGCCGTGGCGATGAGCAAGCCATCCACCTGCCGCCCCCGCAGCATGTCGATGCTCCCCTGCTCGCGTGCCGGCTCGTCGTCGGTATTGGCCAGGATCACGCTATAGCGGCTGGCCGCCAGCGCGTCTTCGATGCCGCGGAACAGAATGGCGAAGAACGGATTGGCGATGTCGGGGATCGCCGTGCCGATGACGAAGCTGCGTTTGGTGCGCAGGGAGCGCGCCAGATGGTTGGGCTGATAGCCATGTTCGCGGGCCAGCGCGAGGATGCGCCCGCGCACTTCCTCGCTGACGCGCTGTTGCGGATCGTCGTTGAGCACCCGTGCGACAGTCGAGGGATGCACCCCCGCCAATCTGCCGAGCTCTTTCAAGGTCATAGCCATACAATGTGATCCATGCTCAGGTTCTCACGACATCGCGCATCCAAAGGCGTATCCATGCACCCGCTTGGACAAACGATTGTTCCGATAACTGTAGCATCAACTTCACGGCCTGTCAATTGGCGCTGGCCGGCCGCAGGGCGTCCGGCGCTCTCCCTATCAAGCATACCGCATACGTGCCGGGAGGAAAGTAGGCGGTGAGTATCGCTATGGAGGATGCCGGCAGATCGGCGCATTGACACGCTGGATGGGCGATGCTACAGTGTTGTGCAATCGTTTGTTCAGGCTGAACAAACGATTGTCTGATTGCGAGCGACTGGCCGAGCGCTGACCGACTCCAGGCGCTCGTTGGGTGGCTCGCCCCGAGGTATTCTATGCATAGCTGGCTTGACAAGCCAGCCTCACGTCCACACAGGGAGGGTTCATGGCCGCTCCTGATCATGGCGCGGATTCGCGCGCCAGCCATCCCCAGCAAGACGAGCGTGTCCGCATCGCCGTGAGCCACTGGGCGCCGCGGTTTGTCGCGAATGGCGTGGACCTCAGCGACTTCAACGCCACGCTGTCACGCATCCAGACGTGGGATCAGTGGCTCGCGGAGTGGGCGAAGACGGCGCGCGAGTATGAAGACCTTGCTCACGAGGCAGAGGCGCGCGGGCGCTCTCTGACGGCGGCGGAGGCCTGGCGTCGTGCCGCGCTCTGCTGGCACTTCGGCAAGTTCGTCTTCATGGAAGACCCCGACCGAGCGCTCGCCGCCCAGCGCCGGCTGGCCGAAGACTACCAGAAGGGGATGTGGGCGCTGGAGCCGCCGGCGGAGCGGGTCGCGATTCCCTACGGCGACATTCAGATGGCCGCGTTGCTGCGGCTTCCGACAGGCGGCCAACGTCCGGCGGTGGTCATCATGCTCCCCGGTCTCGACTCCACCAAGGAGGAGATTCAAACGACCGCCGACCGCTTCTTGCAGCGGGGATTGGCAACGCTGGCGGTGGATGGCCCTGGGCAGGGCGAGACCGAGGCGCTGCTGCCCATCGAGCCCGCCTACGAACACGCGGCGCGAGCGGTGATGGAGTGGATCACGGGGCGCGACGACCTGGACCACGAGCGCGCCGGCGTCTTCGGCGTCAGCCTCGGCGGCTACTACGCGGTACGGGCCGCGGCGTTCGTCCCCGGCATCAAGGCAGCCGTGGACCTCGCCGGGCTGTACTCGATGGCCGAGCACTGGGATGAGCGCCCACCCATGACGCGGGCTACCTTCACCCGGCGCTCCGGCGCGGCGGACGAGGCGGAGGGGCGCGTGCGCGCGCAGGTCATGACACTCGCCGGCGCGACCGCGCACGTGCGCTGTCCGTTGCTGATCGTGCATGGCACCCGCGATACCATCGTGCCAGTCAGCGACGCGCAGCGCATCCACGCCGAGATCCCGAGCTCTGAGCTGACCGCCTTCGAGGGCAGCAATCACGGCTGCACTGATCGGGTCTGCGCGTCGCGCTCCCTGATGGCCGATTGGCTGGCCGAGCGGCTTGGCTAGCTCCGCACGTCAGCGTCAAGATCGCGCACGCCTCGGCACGAGCGCGAGTGCGAGCGCGGCGCGGAGGAGGAGGTAGATGGCTGACCAGTTCGACGTGGTCGTCGCGGGGGCGGGTCACAACAGCCTGGTGGCCGCCGCGTATCTGGCAAAAGCGGAGCTCTCGTGCCTGGTGCTCGAAGCGCGCCCGCGCATCGGTGGCAACACCGCCACCGAGGAGCTGACGCTGCCCGGCTTCCTGCACGACACGTGCTCTACGGCGCACGCGATCTTCATGGAGAGCCCGATCTGGCGCGATCAGGAGCTGCCGCTCGCGGCGTACGGGCTGGAGTATATCGCCACCAATCCCGCCTGCCACGTGGTCTTCCCCGACGGAACCTCGATCACGCAATGGACTGACATGGACCGAACATGTGATGAGATCGCCCGCTTCTCACGTCACGATGCGGACGCCTATCGCGCGATGATCGGTGAGTGGCGCGCGATCGCTCCGGTCTTTGGCGGCATGCGCTACACGCCGGCCGGCTGGGGTCCATCGCTGGCTGAACAGCTCGCCGAGCGGCCGAATGGGCTGAGCTGGCAGCGGCGGCAGGCCCTCGCGGCCTGGGATATCATTGATGCCGCGTTCGAGGACTGGCACGTCAAATCGCTGATGCTCTGGTTCGCCGAAGGCACCCTGCAGCCGGCGGATCGGCCGGGCACGGGTACGCTCGCCTACTCATTCGCGGCCGGACGGCAGCGCAACGGCTGGGCCCTTCCTAACAGCCTATCCAGAAAGTGACGTCGCATGACGGATCTTGCGGTAGATGATCAGGCACGCCGCCAGCTGGATGAACGCCAGGTAGTTGACGGCCTGCTTGTCCCAGCGGATCAGCAGCCGGCGGAAGCGGTTGAACCAGGCGTGCCCAACCTCGACCACCCAGCGGTGAGGGGGATGGCGGGCGGGATCGCCGGGTGGCGGCAGGGGCTGCTCCGCGCTGGCCTTGGGGGGAATATGCGGGCGATAGCCATGGGTGGCGGCCGTCTCCCGGCAGGCGGCATAGTCGTAGCCGCGGTCCAGGCACAGGTCGCGCAACACGAGCTGGCCGTCGTCATCCCTGGCCACGGGCGCCGCGATGACCTGGGCGTCGAGCAGGGCGCCCAGGCGCTTCATGTCGGTGCGGTTGGCCTCCGAGATGATGCAGGCCAGCGGCACGCCGTGGGCGTCGGTCAGCAAGTGCCGCTTGGTGCCGCACTTGCTGCGGTCGGTCGGGTTGCGCCCCGTCGCTTCCGCCTCGCCGAGAGCCCCCTTTTGCCCAGCGGCGCCTTGACCAGGCACCCATCGGCGGCTTGCCATTGCCAGTCGAGGCCGAGCTGGTCGTCGTACGCCTCCAGCAGGACCGCCCACAGCTGGGGGAAGACGCCGCGCGCCACCCATTCCTGGAAGCGGGCGTGCAGCGTCGACTTGGGGCCATACCGTGCGGGCAGCGCCGCCCACTGGGCGCCGGTGCGCGCCAGCCAGATCAAGCCGTTGACCAGCACGCGGTCGTCGCGCCGCGGCCGGCCGGGTTTCTTGCGCGGTTTGTCGTTGACCACCAGGGGAGCGATGCGTGCCCACAACGCATCGTCGACCTCCCAGATCGTCGGGTCGTCGGGCTGCTCCGGGCGGATGCGGGCGTCCGTCGGGGCGGAGTCGGTGGTAGGCATGCCTCCACCCTACCATATCTCCCTACTTTCTGGATAGGCTGTAAGGGCGGATCGGGCGTGCTACCTCAAGTGCTCGGCCGCTATATCGAGGCGCACGGCGGCACCATTCTCACCGGCCGGCAGGTGGTGCGCCTGATGATCGAGGGCGGGCGCTGCGTGGGCGTCGAAACGGCGACCGGCGAACAGTTCCGCGCGCGTCAGGCCGTCGTCTCGACGATCCACGTCAAGCACCTCGTGGACATGGCGCCCGCCGAGGCATGGGGCGATGCCTTCCTGTATGGCGTCGAATCGTACAAAGCGGGCCGCGCCATGTTTGTCGCGCACTACGCGACAACCGAGCCGCCGCTCTTCGCTGTCGCGGGCGGCGGCACCCTGCCTGTCGTCGCCGCGGGTGTGGCGCAGACACCGGAGCGCCAGCTTCGCGCGGAAGAGCGTTTCCGCGCCGGACTGCTGAACGACGACCAGTCGCCCCTGTTGGTGCTGACTCCTTCGGTCGGTGATCCCTCGCGCGCGCCAGCGGGGAGGCACATGGTCAAGGTGATCAGCTATCAACCGTACGACCTGCGTGATGGCCCGGAAAGGTGGGACGAGCTCAAGGCGGACGTGGCCCGCAAGAACCTCGACGAGCTGCGGCGCTACGCGCCCAATCTCAGCGATGACAAGATTCTCGCCGCCGACATCCGCAGTCCGCTCGACCTCGAGCGGTACAACGCGCACAACTGGCACGGCAATTGTCACGGCGGCGACATGGGCCCGTCGCAGGCGGATACGCTGCGTCCGGTCCCTGGCTATGCCCAGCATCGCATGCCGATCCCTGGGCTCTATCAGACTGGCGCGACCACCCATCCCGGCGGCTCGGTCACGGGTGCGCCGGGCCGCAATGCCGCGCAAGTGCTCCTGATGGACCTGGGGCGTGATTGGAACGCGGTGATTCGGCCGGAATGAGGGCGTCTAGCGGCTGCTAGGTGCCCTCTGGCGCCGGTCTCCGATTGCTGGGCGCTCGCCAGCGCGGCCACGTGGCTCGTCTGGATGGTTGTCTGGACGGTCGGCACCGCAGCCGCGTCATCATTCACGAAAAGCGCATTGACAAAGCGGCGACGAGATGTTACAGTCTCAGGCAATCGTTTGTCCAGGCGCGTTTGGCACGTTTTGTTCCGTTGTACTGGCGGCGACATCACGAGGAGCTCCCACACACGCAGACCCATCGAGTGGGGCGGCGGAGAGTCCTCGTCTCGTGATCCGCGAAGCCGCGTTCGCCACCAGTCACTTCGACGAGGAGGTGACGAGTAACCGTCCTGGCAGGCGCGATGCGCGCCGCGGGTCGGACGAGGGGGAGAGAGCAGGGTGTAGGGGAGAAAGCTCCCGCCCATCGAGATGTCCGCGGTCGGCACTATTCCCGGCGCCCCGCGTGCGGGTGAGAACCATTACTCATCCGCGCCGGTGCCCATGGCCCAGTTATGAGAGGGTATACACATGACGGGATGGCACGCTCACGGAACGCGGAAGCTGACGACACTTGTGGGGATCGCGCTGACGGCGTTGCTGGCTTTCAGCGCCTGCGCGACATCGAGCACTTCAACGGGGAGCACGAAACCGATTGTCATCGGCGCCTCCCTCTCGACCTCAGGCGACTTCTCCGACGACGGCAAGGCGTTCCAGGAGGGCTATCAGCTCTGGGCGGACCAGGTGAACAAGAACGGCGGCCTATTGGGGCGCCAGGTGAAGCTCGACATCGTCGGCGACAACAGCACGCCGGATCAGGTGACTACCAACTACAACAAGCTGATCACGGTGGACCACGTTGATTTCACCATTGGGCCGTTCTCCAGCCTCCTGACCAAGCCAGCATCCGTCGTGACGAACCGTTACGGCTACGCGCTGATCGAAGGCGCCGGTGGCGCGCCCTCGGTCTTCAATCGCGGCGTCAAGGGCCTCTACGACGTGTCTGTCCCGGTCGAAGACCTGCTCGTGAGCTATGCTCAGATGCTGAAGGCGATGCCGGCGGGCCAGCGTCCCTCGACCATCGCCTATGCCACCGAGGACGACCCCTTCACCCAGCCGCAAGTGGACAAGGCGCGGGCGCAGCTCGAAGCGGCTGGATTCAAGACCGTCTATTATCAGGTCTTCCCCGCCGAGACGACCGACTATACGCCGATCGCCACCGCGGTCATCAACAAGCATGCCGATGTGTTCATCGGCGGCACGCACAACCTGGATTCCGAGGCATTCGTCAAGATCTTCGCCCAGCAGCACTACAACCCCAAGGCGGTCATGTTCACGGCGGGGCCTGACGTGGGCGCGCCCTTCGTCCAGGCGGTCGGCGCGAACAACACCGAGGGGATCGCCTTCGCGAATAGCTGGTTCCCTCAGTTGAACAACACGCGAAACACCGCATTCGTGCAGGCGTACGCCGCCAAATACGGCGTCAAGATCGACGAGATCTCCTCGGACGCGGCGGAGGCATTCGCGGTCGGTGAGGTGCTGCAGCAGGCGGTAGAGCAGTGCAAATGCACCGACAACGCCAAGCTGATCCAGGCGCTCAATAGCGGCAAGTTCGACAGCGTCCAGGGCCCCGTCCAGTTCAACAGTGTGGGCGAGAACGCGAACCTCCCTGCCTACACCTTACAGTGGCAGAAGGGGAACGTCGTGTGCGTGTACCCATCGCCCCCCGCGACCGCTACGCTTGAGTTCCCGAAGCCGGACTGGGGAGCTGGGGCGTGATATTCTAGCCATAGGGCGCGAGAGATGGATATCATACCCACCTCTCGCGCTCCCCCTCCCGATGTCCCTGAGTGCCGTGTGCCGCGGGGCAACCCGCCGGCGAGCAACGTGACAGAGCCGTAGTGCAGGAGGCAGTGGCGTGCCCTTCGAATTCGACCCGGTCACCGTCCTTGATGCCGTGCTGGCGGGAATCCTCACCGGCACCGTGTACGCCCT
>JAICVS010000159.1 GCA_025935195.1 Ktedonobacterales bacterium | reverse complement strand
CTCGGCTAATGTAGGCCCGCGACTCCTGGCGCAAGAACGCCTGAATCTTGGTCCAGTCTTCGTCGCTCAATCGGATGTCAGTCATGCCCGCCATTCTAACCGGTCCTGGCTAAATGTCAACAGAACCTAGCTCTTGAGGCGATAGAAGGCGTCGCCGGGTACGAATTGATCGCGCCGCAGCACGTAGTACGCGACAAATGGCGGGTCGAGGACCAGGTTTGTGTCGCCCGCCATTTCGAGGTAGTTCACCTCCTTCTGGTACACAAAGCCCAGGTGCTCGACCACATGGACCGATGCGGCATTCGCCGGCACCACCGCCGCGACAATGCGGTCCCAGGTGGTCTGCTCGAAACCAAAGCGGACCATCGCTCGCGCGGCTTCGGTCGCGTATCCCTGGCCCCAATAGGGCGGACCCAACCGGTAATCGATCTCACCGTCAGCCGTGTCGGGGACGCCTTCGATGCCGCAAATGCCGATGAACTGCCCATCGCTCTTCCGCGTCGCCGACCACCCCATCGCGTTCAAGGGTTGTTCCTCCCAGCGTCGTTGGTAGATGCCAATCAGGCGTTCAGCGCGCTCCTTCGCTGTCCGCACAACCTTGGACTTGGGGATATAGCGCACGAAGTCGGGATCCTCAATGAAGGCCGCCAGCGATGCGACATCGGCAACTGATGGCATGCGCAACAGCAAACGTTTGGTTTCGATAGTTGGAGTGGTTACCGAGGTCATCGTGTCTCTCCATTTCGTTCATGTCTCTGTATGCGTCGTTGCAGTGTGACCGCCCCTAGGACCTCCGCCAGGGCCTCGTCCGTTGTCACGGTGCCCGCTGCCAAATACCCAGGACGGAAAAGTGTTCGCACGCCTCAGAGATCAAGAAATCGTGCTCGCCTTGGCGACCGGTGTCACGTACATGCGGCCCACCGCGAAGATGCCGCGCTGCGGAAAATAGAAGTCAGCCATCCGTGCCTGCTCAGGCAGCGGCCCGATCGGGCCAAGCTCCTCGCCGTCGACCACCGCATGACTGTCGGTCACGTACCACAGCCGCAAAGGAGTGGCGTCAAAGAGCTGCCCATTGGCCGTCAGCCCAGTGAGCTGCACCTTGCCGACGCCGAGGGCCGGTCCAGCCACACGGCCCATCACCGACAGGACCGGCCGCCAGCGCCACACCGATGTCGGGAGGGCGGAGCCGAGGCGACTCAGCGTGCGCGTGACCCACGTCGCTCCGAGCCAGAGGGTCCAGTCCACCGCCGGATCGTTCAGCGTGCGGACGCGCAGGCGACGTTGGTCCTCCCAGTCGAGCGCGATCGGGCCGACGCGCACGCGCTCGACCGCCGCGCCGAAGTACCGGGTACAGGCGATGTCTGGATCGACCGACTCGTAGAAGGTCCACCGGCCGGCAGGATCGCGATGCCAGATCGAGGTGAACCCTGGCCCGACTGACGATGCGGTCCAGCGTCGCAACCCCAGCACATGGCCGGACCAGAAGGGCAGGCCCATCACCCCATATCCGGCGACGCGCTCGTCCGCTCCCGGCGGGAGCTGTGGATGCTCCTCGACGTACCGTGCGACCTGAGCCGGCTCTTTCATGAGGACTTCCCTTTCACTCCGCGATACCACTCTCGCGTACCGCGGGACTGTTGCAGGCGCATCACTGTATAGCTCTCTCCCTGCGTCCAGACGCTAGACATTAGATACGCGCCTCGAAGATGCGATTGAGCGGCGTCTCCAGCACGCGCCGGAAGCGGCTCAGCCCGCCCTGCTCGACGACAGTGCGCACCGCGTCGTCGGTCGCTACGGTCCCGATGGCCTCAGTTCCTGTCGCGAGCGCATTGGGTGTGCAGACCAACACCGAGGCGCCAGAGTAGAACTGGCCGACGGGGTTGAAGTTGTCCTCGATATGCGCACCCGCCGCCGGCTCAACCAACAGTACTGTCCCGTTGGGCGCCAGCACCTCGCGCGTGTGGCGAATACTGTTGGCGGGGTCGCCCATGTCGTGGAGGCAGTCGAAGTACGTGACCAGATCGTACCCGGAGCCCGGGTAGTCGGTTCCCTTCGCCACTTCGAAGGTGACACGGTCGGCCACTCCCGCCTCTTGGGCGAGGGCACACGCCCGCTCGATCGAGACAGGGTGGCCATCGAAACCATAGAAGCACGAGTTGGGATAAGCCTTGGCGAGGATGATCGTCGAGGCGCCATGCCCGCAGCCGATGTCGGCCACCTGTGCCCCGCGCTCCAGCTTGGCCTGCACGCCGTCCAACGCCGGGATCCAGCTCTGGACCAGGTTGGCGAGATAGCCGGGACGGAAGAGGCGCTCACAGCCCTCGAACATGTACGGATCGTGCTCGCCCCAGCCCATGCCAGCGCCGGTGCGGAAGTTCTCGCGGATGCGCGGCTCGGCCTTGGTCATGGCCAGGGCGATCATGAGTGCGCCGCCGACGTAGAACGGGCTGTCGCCGGCCAGCAGCGCCACCGCGCGCTCGGCCGGCAGCGCATAGCGCTGGGTGGCGGGGTGGTAGTCCAGGTACCCAGCGGCGGCCTGATTGATCAGCCACTCGCGGACGTAGCGCTCGCTCGTGTGCGTGCGCTCGGCCACCTCGGTTGAGGTCAGCGGCTCCCCGCCGGCCAGCGCGCGGTAGAGGCCGAGCTGGTCGCCGATCACCGCCAGCGCGACGCTCACGGTGGCCGCGCAATCGGTAACCACCTTGCCGACGAACGCGCCGGCCTTGTCGGGGTCGAACTGGGTAGGAACAGCGGTTGCCTGTGCGGTCGTGGTCTCTGTGTTGACCGTGGTCATGGTCGTGCTCCTTTGCGATGTGAATCTGGGCCGATCCCCTGTGGGGTGCGCGTCAAGCGACACGTGTCCCCCAACGCGATGAACATCATCGCACCTGTCTGGTTGCTAGTGGTTCTGCGGACGCATGCCTCTGGGCTGGCGACTAAGCCGTGAACACATCGCGTCCGTTGGCGAGCGGGCTTACCTCTTGCACGTGCTGGAGGCTTGAGACACATGGTACCCGCGCGCCTGCGCACCTACATCGGACGATCGTCCCATCTTTGGCGGCAAAGACCAGCAAGGTGCGCGGAGGCGACCTCCTGGCGGTGGGAAGATTTTCTCTTACTGCAACAGGTCGTGCTCAACTGCAAACAATGTGGCGCCCACCCTGGTGCTGACCCCCACTTTGTCGTAAATGTGCTCGAGGTGGTGCCTGACGGTGTGCTCACTCATAACGAGCTGTCTTGCCATCTCCTGTCGGCTCAATCCCTTGCACAGCAACCGCACGATCTCCACCTCTCGGTCGGTGAGACCTGCCGGCCACGCTGGAGAGCGGTTCTTACGCCTGGACAGGGATGTCGACCCAGAGGCGCGCAGTTCCTCTGCCAACACCTGATACGCGTCGGGGCAGAGGGCATGCCCCACCTCATCGCTCATTCGTTGTAGTGCCACTTCTTGATCAACTGCCGGCTCGTCAGGCGTGTCGTGGGTGAGCTCATCGAATCGGTCAGCGACGGCGATGATGCGGGCGCCCAGCGGAATCTGTGATCCAGACAGCCCTCGATAGTAACCTCGCCCATCCAGACGTTCATGGTGGGCCGCAATGAGCGGGACGACTGGCGCCAGGACCGGTACACGTGCCAGAATCCGCTCCGCGTGGTAGGGGTGCAGACGCAGCCGCTCCCACTCAATCTGGGTAAGCTGATTTTGCGGCTTGAGTAAGGTGAACGAGGGCACGGTGACCAGCCCGAGATCATGCATCAGGGCGGCTCGGCGGATGGTGCTGACCTCCGCTTCTGGCAGGCGCATATGCTCGGCCAAACGCTCGGCCAAATTACCCACCCGGCGGGAATGACCGGAAGAGTAGAACGACTTCAGGTCAGCGAAGTCGGCAAAGGACAGGGCAACCTCTTCGAGCTGGTCCTCCTTGATGTACCGATGTGGAGATGGTGGTTCCATAGACAGTACACGCATCCACACTGATTCCTGCTCGAGGGTTTCCCAGAGCGCCTCCTCGCTCGCGATAGACAAGAAAGCGTCCACTACTGTGGGATCAAAGGCCTTTCCCCTGCGCTCCTCCGCCAGCCGCAGAGCCGCCGCACGCCCCCCCACATGATGGAACGCCTCGAGAAAGCTGGTGGTATAGACGATCCGAGAGATGAGAGGAACCGCCTCTCCCCGTGTTCCGCCCGGTCCGCTACCATCCCACTGTTCGAAGACCGAGACCAGCGCCGTTTGTACCAACTCGGGCATGCCCAATCGCTCCGCAAAGCGCCCGGCCGCCTCGCAGGTGTTGCGAAAGCCCTCCCGCGTGGTCTCCTTGCCGTGAAGCGCAAAATTCAGAAGCTGCTGGGCCCGCACGTGAGCCGGCTGCCCAGCCGCCACGTAATCCTTGAGCCAGCCCATGACCTCGATCGGATTATGGTCGTCGGTGAAAAAGTAGAAGCCCCGCCTGGCCGCGATCTCGTCACTCATGACGTAACTGGCAAAGTGGCTGGTCCAGGCCGTGCAGCCAGCGTCCATGAGGAGCTCAGCGTAGTACAGACCGGCCTGCTGATCAAGCGATACCTTGAGCTGATCCGCGATCCGCATCCCCAGGTAACATGACCTGACGGCGTGTTCTGCCGGCAGGCCCACAGCTAAATCAGCTGCCAGGGACAAGGCGCTCAGGAGGTCGGCTATGCGCACATAACCAGGGAGCGGCTCGACTCGTGGCTGGGTATCGCTCAATTCTATCGCTCCTACAGCGCTTCTACACCATCGTCTGGAGGCGTCCAGCCGAAGTATATCGCACCGCAATGCTGTCCTGATGTCTGAGAGGGTGTCGCGGCTATCGTTGTAGAACCGAGCCATGCCACGACGCACCTACCTCGATCCCCATGTGCCCGACGACGAACGCTACGCACGATATCGCCAGGCCAGGGAGTCAGTCGAGCGCAGCGCCCGGGGTGCTCCCGCTCCTTCCGAGAGCGGGAGCACGTGCAGCCGGGTCGCATTGCGGGCTGGTAGGCAATGGGCAGTCGGGACAGGCTAATGCCACATCCCAGCGACTGAGACGACCCCAGGATGACGACAATCGGGAGATGGAGAAGGGCACCCCTGCGGGCGGAGGTAGGGACATATCCGCAGACGCTACCTGTCATGTGGTCGCGGCCACCCGACACCCTGCTTTGAGGCAGTTAGCAGCGGCTGCTCGGCGTCAATGCAGGCGCTATCAAGAGTCCGACGCGCGTCGTGGGGCTCAACGATGGAGTTGACACCCTGCCTAAGTCGTTCTGTGGTAGGGGTACAAACCCGGTATTCATCCTGTGTGGAGCGGGAGACGGGACTCGAACCCGCGACGCCCTGCTTGGAAGGCAGGTACTCTACCAACTGAGCTACTCCCGCAGGGTGGCCGCACACATCATACCACATCAGTCGCGCCATACGCGCGCCGCGATACACCGGGACGCCATCTCCTCATACGCTCACGGCTCGATGGCCGGCGCGGAGGGGTGAGGCAGGCGCGCATACATGAGGCCGCCAATCGCGCCGAACACCAACACCTGCGCATCCATGACCAGCGCGAGCAGCAGCGCCATGGCCGGCGACACACCCGCCACTCCCAACACCGAGACGATGGCCGATTCACGCAGGCCATAGCCATTGATCGCGATTGGCAGGAACGTGACCAGCGAGACGAGCGGAACCGCGACGAAATAGTATCCGAGCGGGATGTGAATCCCCAGGGCAACCCCATAAGCCGCGTAATTCAGGCAGCCGGCCACCCAGAAAGCCGCGCCGATGAGGGTGGCGACGATGAGCGCGCGCGGACGTGCCAGCGCGGCACGCAACGCGCCACCAAAGCGCACGGCCGCCGTAATCGGCCGCCAGCTCGTCGCGCGCTCTGACACGAGATTGGGAGTGAAGGCGGCGCCGAGCGTCGCGGCGGCCAGCAGCGCCAGCACGAGGCCGGCGGCGACGGCGAACACGGGCGCGAGCCGCGCACTGTACGTGTCGCGGCCGAGCAACAGCAGCAGTGCCGCGACCAGCAGCATGCCAAGGAAGCCGGTAACACGCGCCAGCACCGCCGCGCTCGCCGATCCGGCAAGCCTGCCGGACGCCCGCCCGACGTACAACGCTTTGTAGGCGTCGCCACCCATGCCTGTCGGCAGGAAGTGGCTGAAGGCGATGCCGGCGAGGTACAGGCGCGCGAGCAGCCCGAAGCGCATCCGCACACTATCCGCCTCCAGCAGCGCTCGCCATTGGTATGTGCTGATAAGCACGCCGCAGACGCCTACGACCAGCCCCGCGAGGGCCGGCAACGTCGCGAGACCGGCGAGGGCGGCCGCCAGCGCCGGCCACGAGATCGAGCGGAGCAGCAGCGCCAGCAGCAGGAGCGTCACGGCGGCGCGCGCGACGAACGCGATCACCCGTGTCCGACGTGTGCGGCCGGGCGCTGCCTGGGACCGCTGCGCCGCCGAGGCCACCGCCTCCGCTGTCTCCGCCGAGGCCACCGGCAGCGGTTGGGTTTCTAGCATGCCGGCTCCTCCCCTAGCGCATCATCGGCCTCATCACGGACCGCCAGAAAGCACAGCTCACTGCCCGGACGATTGATCACGGCGGAAGTCAGGCGAATCAGCGTTTGGAACAGCGGCGCCAGCGCCGTGTACAGCCAGCGATCCACCCGGCCGCCGGGCAGCGAGCAGCGCCACCAGTAGTAGCTGAGGCCAAGCGGATCCAGCGAACACGCGCCGGCGAGACGCAGGCCGGCCGCAGCTAACAGCACTTCGACTTTCCAGGCGTGATACCCTGGCCGCGTGTGCCCGTCCGCCGCTTCGACCTCCGGGATCGTTCGCCGCGCGGCGCTCGGCACCTCCAGCACGAAGAGCCCGCCGGGGCGCAGCAGCGCGGCGATCTGGCGCAGCAGGCCGGCATCATCCTCGACGTGTTCCAGCAGCGCTAGGCAGAACACGGCGTCGAAGCGGCCGATGCCAAGCTGCTCAAGACGGGCGGCGTCTCCGGCGATGAAGCGCAGGTTGCGGAAGTCCCAGCGGTCACGCACACGCGAGGCGTAGGCCACCTTGGCGGCATCCAGCTCGACGCCGACGACATCCGCACCGCGCGCGGCGAGCCGGAAGCCCAGGTCGCCGATGCCGCAGCCGACATCCAGCACGCGCGCGCCACGCCAATCGCGCCCCTTCACCAGTCGCTCGGCCATCCGCACGCGCAACGGCTTCATCAGCGGCGGCCCGAACAGGTGCAGATACGCCCGCAGCAGCCAGCCCGGCGCGCGCAAGCGCTGGTCGTGGGCGGAGGCGACGAAGAGATCGGCCAGATACGGCTCCATGTGAAACTCCTGAAAATGCTACTGTGCTACCACGGGGCCGGATCTTGCGCCGCGAGCAGCCCTTCGAGGGCGATGCCCATCGCCTCGGTCGTCACCCAATCCTGCGGCTGGCCGTTCTTGAGCGGCATCACGCGCCAGTCGCTCGTCATCTGGTACAGGTAGCCATGGCCGGAGGCGAAATAGGCGCGCCGCGCCGCCACCTGTGCGAGCGCATCTTGCATATCCTGGTAACGGTTGTTGGTGAGCAGATTGGCGACGCTGAAGGCTTCCAACATCTGCAACTGCCGGCCGCTCTCCTTCACCGTCGTCTGCGCCTTGGGCGTGCCCACGTGCGCCACATCCGTGCCGGGGAAGACGACGGCGGCGAAATAGCCCAGGTTGGCGCTATCCCACAGGCCCAGCGTGTTGGCGCGCGCGGTGAGTGGATCGATCAGGCTGGTCGCGTCGTCCAAATACGCGCGGTCGTGCGTCGTCATGTAGGCGTGCAGCAGCGACAGGATGATCTGCGCCACCTCGCCCATGCGCACGCCGCCGCCCTCGATGTGCGTATGCCCGTACAGGCCACGCTCGATGGTCTCAACCGCGTTCGGCGTGCCATCCGGCGCCAGCACGTTGCTCATCTGCTCCATGAAGGCGTGATACGCCGGCACGTAGGCGTGCGTGTAGACGAACGCGATCACCCGCTTACCGTCAGCCACCCAGTCCGGCCGGGCGAAGGTCGTGCCCGCCTGCGCCAGCGCCGCGCCCACTTCCAGCGCCAGGTCCACGCGATAGTAGCCGTTGGGCTGGTCGCTGCTCACCTTGTAGACGGCGCCGCTGGCTGGGTGATATAGGCTGGTGGCGTAGTAGTCGGCCAGCCCGCGCGCCGTCTCCTGGAAGAAGGCATCGCCGGAGAGGCGATACAGGTCCACCAGCTCGTCGTAGAGCCAGCCGCGCTCGTCGCGCGCGCCGGCGAACTCCGCCTTCACGATGGCGGTGTAGCGCGCGATCTCGCCGTCGAAGCGCGTATCGCCGGTGTGCAGGTGGCGATAGAGCAACAGCACGTGCAGGTAGCGCAGATCGGTGAGCCGGTCGTGGCGCGGGCTGGCGCCGCTGGCGTCGTCCGTCTCGCCGGAGCCGTTGAAGTCCGTTTGCAATGGCTGGGTGCCGTAGCGCCAGTTGATGTAGAGGCCACCCAGCCCGCCGTTCAGGCTGGGATCGGCGTTGAAGCCGTTGACCTGAATGTTCTCCAGCACCGCCAGGATCACGCCGTCCGCGTCGCCCGGCTGTGCGCCGGCCGTGGTAGGTGGCGCCGTCGCGCTCCCGCTGGCGTCGCTGTTTGCCGGCGTGACGGCGCTGGACGCGCACGCGCTGAGGGTGAGCGCCAGTAGCACACACAACGCCGCGCACGCGCGCGCGAACCGTGTCCGCGGCCACGCGCCCCCGCGCTCTCTATCCTTCGCGGAAGTAGACAAAGGTGCCCTGCCCTTCATACACCAGCACGAAGTTCTGCAGAATCGGATAGTTGCGGCCGAAGGTCTGGTACGAGCGCGACGAGAAAATCCAGATGCGGTGATGCTTCGCCAGCACCGCGTTCACGTCGTCGCTGTTGAGCAGCGCCTGCGAGCCAATCGGCGTGTCAATGATGTGGCTGTCGCGCTCGAACAGGTAGAGCGCCTTGTTCTGATACAGGAAGTAGGCTGGCGACTTGGCGTAGTACGCGCCTTCCAGGTCCGGCGCCAGGCCGATGATCACGTCGCCATCCTGCCAGTGCGAGAGGATGTAGTCACCGGCGGACTGGTATTCGACGTAGTAGTGCTGGTGTGGGATGTTCAGCGTGCGGCTGGCGGCGAGGCCGAAGTTGGCGACGCCCGCGAGTTGCGAGAAGAGTAGCATCGCCACCAGCAGCGTGCCGGCGGAGGCCACCAGCGCACGCGCCACCAACGGATGCGCGCGCGGGCGCGCGAACGCGGCTAGGCGCAACAGCGCGCGATCAATACTGGCGGCGGCGAGCATGGCGAAGAGCGGTACCATCGGCACCAGATAGCGGTCGGACGTCAGGCTGAAGGTGAGCGTCAGCGTCACCAACGGCACGAAGAGGAAGACGCCCAGGTAGCGCAGCACCGGCTCCGGCTTGAGCACACCCGCCAGCGCCGCCGCCAGCGAGAGTGTGCTCAGGATGCCCATCTCATAGGTGATGTTTGGGCTGGTGGCTCCGGAGAAGAAGAGCAGCTCCAGGTAGTACGGCACGTTGCGCCCGCTGAAGGCGATCAAGGGTTGCTCGGTGCGGTCGGTGCCGAGGATGGGCGGGTGCGTCGCCTTCACGGCGTAGAGTTGCACGGCGATGATGGCGATGGCCGGCAGCGCCGCCGCCCACCAGTGGATGTTGCTGAGGTAGGCGAGGCGCCGGTTGCGCACCAACTCGTGCAGCACGTGCGCGACGAAATAGAGCAGGATCGCTGGCAGGAAGATGAACGTCTCCTCGTGCGAGAGATACATCACCACGATGGCGCCCATGGCGAGGTAGATGTCGCGTGTGCGCGCGACCGGCAGCATCGCGCGGTAGAACAGGTAAACGACCAGCAGCGCCGTCAGCTCCGCCTGCTCGTACATGCGCGCCTCGCGCCCCCAGCGCAGCGCGATCGGCGAGAAGACCACCACCGCCAGCGCGATCAGCGCCGCGCGCCGACCGACGAAATAGCGCGCGATCAGGTAGATCAGTG
>JAICVS010000005.1 GCA_025935195.1 Ktedonobacterales bacterium | reverse complement strand
GGAGGGACACGGAGGGACACGGAGGGACACGGAGGGACACGGAGGGACACGGAGGGACACGGAGGGACACGGAGGGACACGGAGGGACACGGAGGGACACGGAGGGGGAGATATGGCGGGGCCGTTGCTGGTGGTGATCGCGGGGCCGTCCTGCACGGGGAAGACGACGCTGGGCCGGCGGCTGGCGGCGGACCTGGGCGTGCCGTTCATCGCCAAGGATGGCATCAAGGAGCGGCTCTTCGAGACGCTGGGATGGAGCGACCGCGCGTGGTCGCGCCGGCTCGGCGTCGCCAGCATCGCCGTGCTCTACGACACACTGGAGCGCATCCTGGCGGCCGGCTGCTCATGCGTAACGGAGAGCGTGTTCCGGCTGGAATATGACGACGAGCCGCTGCGCGAGCTGTGTACGCGCTACGGCGCGCGTCCGTTCCAGATCCAGTGTGTCACCGAAGGCGAGACGCTGTGGCGCCGCTGGCGGGAGCGGGTGGAGTCGGGCACGCGGCATCCGGGGCATGTCGAGCCGACCATGTATGACGAGGTGCGGCCGGGGCTGCTGCGCGGGCGCTCCGATCCCCTGCATCTCGCCGGCCCACTGGTCGAAGTGGACACGACCGACTTCGCGGCGGTGGACTACGACGCGCTGATCACAGCGCTTCGCACCGCCTGGCAGATGGCTGAATAGCTTCTTCTTCCTCAGCCAGCTTCTCGTCCGTATCCTCCGCGACCACCGCGTTTCAATTCTCTCTCCCTCTGCTCTCCGTGAACCTCCGTGTCCTCTGTGGTCGTTCTCCGTCATCCCCCGCGCACGTGGCGGTCCAGGAAGCGGGCGACAGCGGGATAGGTGGCGAGGTTGGTGGAGCGTTTGGCGAACTGGTGGCCCTCGTCCTCGAAGCGCAGGTACTCGACGGGAACGCCGCGAGCGCCCAGCGCGGCGACGATCTGCTCCGCCTCGCCGACGGGCACACGCGGATCGTTGGCGCCGTGGATGACGAACATCGGCGCGGTGATGCGGTCCACTTTGTGGATGGGCGAGATGTCTTCGAGGAAGTCGCGGTCGTTCTCCAGGCTGCCATACTCGGACTCGCGCAGCCGGCGGCGCCAGGGTCCAGTGTTCTCGAGGAACGTCACGAAATTGGCGATCCCCACGATGTCCACACCGGCGGCCCAGATGTCTGGATAGGTGGTGACGGCGGCCAGCACCATGAAGCCGCCGTAGCTGCGGCCCCAGATGGCGATGCGCCGCGCGTCGGCGATGCCGCTCTCAGCCAGCCACGCCGCCGCGTATTTGAGGTCATGCACCGAATCCATGCGCAGGCGGATGTCGTCGAGGCTCTGGTACGTGTAGCCGTAGCCACTGCTGCCGCGCACATTGGGCGCGAGCACGGCGTAGCCTTCATTGACGAAATACTGCACGATGGGGTGGAACATCGGGCGGAACTGGCTCTCTGGCCCGCCGTGAACGTACAGCACCGTGGGGAGCCGCTTCGGCTCCGCGCCGCGCGGCAGGAAGAGGAACGCGGGAATCTGGCGGCCGTCGAACGTCGGGAAGTGGACGAGCGACGGCGCGACCAGCGCATCAGGCGCGAGGCCGCCACGCGCGCTGCGTGTCGCGCGCTGGAGCATGTGCGCATCCACATCCCACACCCAGACATCTGGGTTGGCGTCGGGCGCATCGAGCGTGAAGGCGAGGCGCCGGCCGTCGGGCGACCAGACCGGCTCACGCAGCTCGCCGCGCCACGGCAGATCGGGCGCGGGGAGCGGGCGGCGCGCATCCCAGCCGCCGGACACATCGAACAGCTCCAGCCGCGAGTAGCCGTCCTCGTTCAGGACGAGCGCGAGGCGCGCGCCATCGGCGGAGACGGCCAGCGCCTCGGCGTCCCAGGGGTCGTCGCGCAGGTAGGTCAGTTCCAGCGTGGCGAGGTCGAGCGAGGCGAGCGCCATGAAATCGCGCCCGCGGTCGCTCAACAGATAGAGGCTGTCGCGGCTGGCGGACCACGCGGCGGAGGCGTATTGCGCGTGGGCGTCGCCGGCCTCGGGCGTGAGGGTGCGCGCCGCGCCGGTGGCGCGGTCCACCAGGATCAGCGTCGTGCGGACGTTGGAGTCGTGCCGCTCAACGAGCACGGCCGCGCCGTCGGGCGCGTAGCGCGCGGCGTAGTTGGTGGCGTCGGCCTGAAGCAGCAGCCGCGGCTCGCTCCCGTCGCCCGCGACCTCGCGCTCGTAGACATCGAAGTAGCGCCGGTCGCGCGCGTTGCAGGCGAAGCAGATGCGCGCGCCATCCGGCGACCAGCCGCCGAACTGGTAGATCACGTCCGGATGGCCGGTGAGATCGGTGAAGCCGGCGCCATCGGCGTTGACCAGAAAGAGCTGGGTATTCTCGGTGCCGCCGCTGTCGCCGGCCAGCAGCAGCGTCTCGCGGTTGGCCGCGAAGGTGGCGGATTGGGCGCGCTCGCCACGGAAGGTGAGCTGATCCGGCCAGGCGGGATACTGCTCTCCGGGCGCGACGGGAACGCACCAGACCTCGGCGACGCCGGTGATGTCGCTGAGAAACGCGAGGCGATTGCCGTCCGGCGAGAAGCTCGCTCCCCAGGCGGATCGCACGTTCAGATACCGCTCGAAGCCATCGCCGGTTGCTGCCATGCCTGCCCTCCGTTTCCCGCACTTCGCTCGCCGTACGATATACCGAGCGCGCCAGCAGTATAGCCGCGCGCGTGGCCGGAAGCAAATCGGCGCGGCTTCGGCAGTATGGGCAGCACTTGTGAGCGGCCTGCGCTTCGGCTACACTACGGCCGGGCGGTCCCAGGAGGCGGCATGAGCGAGCGGCGAGACGACGACGAGCGGGCGCGCGCCTCAGAGCAGGCGCTGATCGCGCGCGCCCAACGGGGGGATCGCGCGGCGTTCAACCGGCTCGTGGAACTGCATCAGGCGGGCGCGTACGCGCTGGCGCTGCGCATGCTGGGCGACCCCGACACCGCCGCCGACGTGACGCAGGACGCCTTCTTCTCGGCGTACCGCGCCATCGCCTCGTTTCGCGGAACGTCCTTTCGCGCCTGGCTCTACCGCATCGTCAGCAACGGCTGCTACGACACGTTTCGCGCGCAGAGCCGGCGCCCATCCGTCTCGCTGGAGGCGACGCTGGAGGACGAGCGTGAGGGCGAGCCGGCGGGCCAGGGCGGCCAGCACGGCGATGCGCGGCTGCCAGCGGCGCTGATTGACACGACGTGGGATCCCGAGCGCGCGGCGCTGCGCGTGGAAGTGATCGAGCGCATCCAGTCGGCGCTGTTGCGGCTGGGGCCGGAGCAGCGCCTCGCGCTGGTGCTGAGCGACGTTCAGGGCCTCTCGTACGACGAGATCGCGGCGGTGATGGGCACCTCGCTCGGCACGGTGAAGTCGCGCATCGCGCGGGCGCGCGGCCACCTGCGCGACATCCTGAGCCGGCAGGGGGAACCATTCGGGCCGGCGCGGCGTCCTGAGAGAGGGCAGACCTCGATCTGAATGCAGGGCTACTATCGGAAGAATGCTATCGCTATGACACGTGGCATGGATCAACACGCGGGCGATTGGGACAAGCAGCGCGAGCGGCTCTCGGCGTACCTGGACGATGAGCTGGGCGCCGAGGAGCGCGCGGCGCTGGAGCGCCACCTGCCGGGCTGCGCGCGCTGCCAGGCCGAGCTGGCGGACCTGCGCGGTGTGCGGGCGCTGCTGCGCGCACTGCCCACACCGGCGGCGCCGCGCTCCTTCGTCCTGCCCGACGACGGCGCCGTGCCGCGGCCAATCGCACCCGCCGCGGCGCGACGTTCCGCACGCCAGACAACCGGCGCATTGGCGCGCGCGATGGAGTGGGTGGGCAGCGTGGCGGCGGTGGCCGGATTGCTGCTGCTGCTCGGCACGGCGCTGGGGGGCGGGCCGCATGGCGGCGCGGCCTCGACGACGGCAGGATCGTCAGCATTCGGGCAGAGGACGGCGACGGCGCAAACGGCACAGCAAGGTCCGAAGGCCGGCACGGCCGGCGCCGCCGATAGTGGTGACGGTGGGACTGGCTCTACGCAGCCGACACAGGTCACGATCCCGACCCCGCAACAGACGCGCCCATCGGTCGTCACGGGGCCGGGTGGCGAGCGCACGCCGGGCGCTAATCCCGGCTCACCGGCGACGCCCGGCGCCCCAACGCCAACCCACGCCACGATGCCACCACCAACACCCCATGTCATCCAGCCGGCGTCGAATACACCTGTTTCCACTGAGAAGAACGCGCCGGCCGGTGGCGGATTGCCACTGGCGGGCGTGGGTCTCGTCCTGGGCGGCGCGGCGCTCTTCGCGGGCGGCAAGGCGGCAGAGCGGCGCGCGCGGCGCGGTCAGCGGCAGTGAGGGCGATAAGGGCGAGCCAGCGCCGCGCACAACCCGCACGCGCGATTTCAGCCCGAATGTGTTATGACGCGCGGCCCGGGCCGGAGAGGACACGGCCCGGCGTAGCGCCGGTGTGCCGGCCGCCGGAGAGGACACGCACGCCGTTGACCCAGACATCGCGGATGCCGGTCGAGAGCTGGTGCGGATCGGCGAAGCTGGCACGGTCGCCGACGGTGGCGGGATCGAAGACGACGACATCGGCGGCATAGCCGGGGCGCAACAGGCCGCGGTCGCGCAGGCCGAGGCGCGCGGCCACCGCGCCGCTCATCTTGCGGATGGCATCTTCGAGCGTGAGCAGGCCATCCGCGCGCACGTACTTGCCGAGTACGCGCGGATAGGTGCCGTAGGCGCGCGGGTGGGTGGGGCCAAGCAGCGCGGCCCAGGCGGGATCGAGGCCGCCGGCATCCGTGGAGATGCCAACCCACGGCTGGCGCAGGCCGAGCGCGACATTCTCCTCGTCGAGCAGGAAGTAAACGGTGCCGATGCGCTGCTCCTCAGCGATCAGCAGGTCCATCACGGCGTCAATCCAGTGCTGGCCGCGCATGTCGGCGATCTCGTCGAGCCGCTTGCCGGCGTACTGGAGGTTCTCCGGCCGCTCGAAACCCAGCGGCATGACACCCTCGGGGCCGATGCCATGCGCGAGCGGTTCCCAGCCACCGGAGGGCGCCAACACCTCGGCGCGGACGCGCGCTCGGATCGCGGGATCGCGCAGGTTCTCGAAGAACCGGCCGCCGGCGGCCAGCCAGGGCGGGAGGACGGAATCAAGGCCGGTGCCGGAGGCGGCGTAAGGGTACATGTCGGCGGTGACATCGAGACTAGAGGTGCGAGCGGCCTCGATGCGCGCGATGGCCTCGGGCATCTTGCGCCAGTTGTGCCGGCCCGCGGCTTTCAGGTGATAAATCTCGACGGGCAGCCGCGCGCGCCGGCCGATCTCCACCGCCTCGTCAATCGCCTCCAGCAGCGCATCACCCTCCGAGCGCATATGCGTGATGTACAGGCCGCCGGAATCCGCGACGACCGCGCAGACCGCGACCAGCTCGTCCGTGGCGACGAACGAGTCGGGCGGGTAGATCAGCGCGTACGAGACGCCGAATGCGCCGTCCGCCATCGCCTCAGCGGTCACGCGCCGCATGACATCCAGCTCGTCGTCCGTCGCCGCGCCCATCTCCAGCCCGCGGGCGTACTCCCGTAGCGTGCCGCCGCCGAGGAACGAGCCGATGTTGGGCGAGACGCCGCGCTCCACCAGCGCATCCAGCCAGTCGCGGAAGCGCGACCAGCCCCGGCCGCGCTCGACCCAGTCCGCCCCAGCGATCAACGCGCGCTCCTTCGGCGGCAGCTTGCGGAATGGATCGGTGAAACGGCCGCCGACAGGCGCGGGCGTCCAGCTCTCGCCCATAATCTCGGTGGTGACGCCCTGGGTGATCTTCGAGAGGCAGTGCGGGTCAATCATCAGCGGGACGATCGAGTGGCTGAGAATGTCAATGAAGCCGGGGCAAACCACCAGACCATCGGCATCCACCACCTCGGCCGCCGCTTCCGCGTGTACGAGGCCCGGCGGGGCGATGTCGAGCACACGGCCGCCGGCCAGCGCCACGTCGCCGTAGCGCCAGGGATTGCCGGTGCCGTCCACGACACGCGCCCCGCGGATGAGAACGTCTATCCGCGCGCTCGCCACGATGCCGCCTCCTTCATATGACATGCGGTGAGGTCGCCGCGCCGCCCGCCCACCTGGAATCTCAGAATCTCACGCGCGCGGCAGCGCCACGTCCGCGTCACCCGTGATGATGCGCTCGCCGTGCTGATTGTCAATCCAGACCTCCAGCCGGCGTCGGCCGCTCTCCGTCTCGCTCACGTCACCGAGGACGCCGTGGCAGGTGATCGTGTCGCCGGGGCGCACCATCGCCTGGAAGCGCACGCGCAGCCGCGCCACCCAGCCGCCGGGATCGGGTAGGGCGGTGAGCCAGTCGGTGAGCATCTGGCCGAGGAAGGCCATGCTGAGCATGCCGTGGGCGATGGTGCCGTCCAGCCCGACGGCGCGCGCGGCATCGGCGTTGATGTGGATGGGGTTGTGGTCGCCGCTGACATCGGCGTAGGCGTCAATCTGCGGCTGTGTCACGTGTTTTTCGAGCGCGGGGATCGGCTCGCCCCGCGGTGTCTCCGGCACCTTCTTGGCGGCCGCGCTCGCCGCGCTCGCCGTCCCGGCCGCGGGTTGTTCGCCGGGTGTGGCGTCGCGCACGATTGCCGTCGAGCGGCCGATGACCACCCGCTCACCCTCCGGCGTCTCGCCGAGCTGCTCGATGGTCATGATCGCCATATTGCCAGCACGGGCCGACTGGCGGATGGAGGCGACGCGGTGGCGCATGCGGATCGTGTCGCCGGCGACGATCGGCCGCGTGTACTCGTATTCCTGCTCGCCATGCAACACCTGCGAGCGCGTGGGGTCAAGCCCGGACTCCGCGAACGAGACGCGGATGCGCGTCACGAAGGTTGGCAGCGCGGGGATGCCGGCGAAGCCGGCGCGCTCGGCCGCAGCGGCATCGCGATAGACGGAGTTGTTGTCGCCGATGGCGTCCGCGAACTGGCGCACGGCGTCCGCGGTGATCGTCTCGCTTCCGGCCTCTGTCTCGCGGCCTACCATCGTTGGATCGAGCGGCATGGACACATCCTCCTCACAATCTCACAATCATGGCGCGCCTATCGTACCGCGTGCGGGGAAGCGGCCGCCAGCGGCGCGGGCGCGGCATGGGCGTGGCACACGCGGGCCACGTTCCAACGTGTGCGCTATCTCACAAAATTTCAGTATGCATGCTCAGCCGTCATCTGTTAGAATGGGCCGGCCGCAATTGACGCGGCGGAAACGGACTGATCGGATGGACTGATCGGGAGGAGAGGAATTCAGATGATCGTTCGCGCACCACGGCGGTTTGCCGGTCTCTTGATGGTGGCGCTGGGCCTGCTCGCGCTGGCGGCCTGCGCTGGGCCGGCCGGCCTCGGGGCGCCGCCGGCGCCGACGGCCACCCCAACCGTGTCCCAGATTCTAGATCATGCCAAGCACGCCCAGATCAAAGACAGCACCTTTCAGCTCAACTTCCAGGGCACAGCGGCCGGCCAGACGGTCAGTGGCACGGGCACGGGTACGACCACCACATCGCCAAATCGGGCTGAGATCAAGCTGACGTTCACCGTCCAAGGCACCACCGTCACGCTGGACACCATTGCCGACAACGACGGCCAGGCCAGCTACACCAAGCTCTCCGGGCTGAATCTGCCAGGAGTTGACAGCAGCAAGTGGACCAAGGGCCCGCTGGCCGGCGGCAGTTCACTGATTGATACGTCGCAGTTCACCGACTTTTCAAATGTGAAAGATGCCAAGCTGGTCGGCGTCGAGACGGTCAACGGCCAGAAGGTCTGGCACCTGCAAGGCACGGCGGCCGCGTCGGCCGGCGATACCAGCGCCAGCGGCACGGAAGACCTGTTCATCAGCCAGGATAAGTACTATCCCGTACAGGTGAAGATTCATACCACCGGCACCGACGCGGCGGATGTCACCCTCACCTTCACCGGCGTCAACACCGGCGCCACCGTCGCGCTGCCGCCCGCGGACCAGATTTCAGAATAGCAGCGCCGGCTAACTCCGGGGAACGGCCGGTCGCCGCCGCGTGGTACAATAGACGCGGTGCGGGAGCAGCGGAACGTACGGTTCCAGCACAGGGGGGTCGCTCATGCGGCCGCCCCTGCCGTGTTGTGTACGAAATTGGCGTATTCAGCGCGTGTGGACGGGAGCGACGAGCGTGAAGCTGATCGCCGGGCTGGGCAATCCGGGGATGCGCTATGCGCGCACGCGCCACAACGCTGGCTTCGACACCGTAGACCTGATCGCCGCGCGCCAGGGCTGGCGCTGGGACGCGCACCGCTTTCGCGCCGCGCTCGCCAGCGGCACATTCGGCGCTGAGAAAGTGCTGCTGCTCAAGCCACAGACCTACATGAACGACAGCGGGCTGGCCGTGGCCGAGGCGGTGCGCTTCTACAAGCTGCCGCTGGCCGATCTGCTCGTCGTCTGCGATGACCTCGATCTGCCGCTCGGCAGGGTGCGCCTGCGGCCGTCCGGCTCGGCGGGTGGCCAGCACGGGCTGGAAGACATCATCCGCCGCCTGCCCGGCACCGGCTTCGCGCGCATCAAGATCGGCGTCGGTCGCCCCATCCACGGCCGCGACGAGAACGTAGACTTCCTGCTCAGCCCGCCGCGTGGCGACGAGCGCATCGCGCTGGATGCGGCCATCGAGCGCGCCGCCGAGGCCGCCCTTTGCTGGCTGGCCGAGGGCGCCGAGGCCGCCATGAACCGCTATAACGCCTGATCGATTCCATTTCCCATACCGCCCTGGAGGCTGAAACGTTGTCGCTGCGTGGTCTTCTCCCCTTACTCGCGGACCGGCCGGAGTTCCGCCGGCTGCGCGAGCGCCTGGCCGCTGATGGTGCCGCGCCGGTGATTTCCGGCGTCACCGAGGCCGCCAAGCCCTATCTCGTGGCCGCTCTCGCCACCGCGCTAGACCGTCCTGTGCTCTACGTCGTGCGCGACAACGCCGAGGTCGAGCGCGTCACGGACACGCTGGTCGGGCTGATCGGGCGCGACTTCCCCGTGCTGCCCTACGCCGACCGCGACGCGCTGCCCTACGAGCGGCTGCTGCCCGATGCCGAGTCGGTCAAGTCACGCATGAACGCGCTGACGGCGCTCTCGCGTCCGGCGGGCGCGCTGGTAGTAATCTGCTCCGACCGCGCGCTCACGCAGCCGTTGATGCCGCCGGACGAATTCGCCAGCGCCGTCGTGGAGCTGCGCGGCGGCATGCGGCTCGACCCGCGCATCCTCCTGCAACACCTGCTCAGCCTGGGCTACGAGCAGGCGCCGGAGGTGGAGGACGCCGGACGGGTGAGCCACCGCGGCGGCATCGTGGACATCTTCCCGCCGGCGCTGCCGCGCCCGGTGCGCGTCGAGTTCTTCGGCGACGAGATTGACTCGATCCGCACCTTCGACCCAGAGACGCAGCGCTCGCTCAATCCGGTGGACGGCGTGCTGGTGGGGCCGGCGCGCGAGGCGCTGGCGCTGCGCGGGCCGGATGCGGCGCGGCGGCTGGCGGGCATGTCGCTGATCGGCATGCACGCCGACGCGCGCGAGCGTTGGGAGCGCGACCTGGAGGCGCTGCGCTACAGCCAGTCGTTCGACGACATCGCCTTCTACCTGCCGTACCTGCACGAGCCGGCCTCGCTGCTGGCGTACCTGCCGGCCTCCGGCCTGCTCGTGCTGCACGACGCGGAGGCGCCGCGCCGCACCTCGGACGAGCTGGCGGAGCAGGGCGAGGAGGTGCGCGACCGGCTGGAGCGCGACGGCGAAGATCCGCCGGGGCTGGTGCCGGCGTTCATCGGCTGGCAGCGGCTGGAGCGCGAGCTGGCTTCGCGCCGCCAGGTGCGCTTCGCCGCGCTCGTCGAAGATGAGGCGGTCGGCGCGGCGCCGCTTGGCAGCGCGCTCGCGCCCGATCTCGCGCCCGCGCAGTCCTACGGCGGGCGCACGCGCGCCTTCGCGCAGGATGTGCGCAAGCTGCTGGGCGAGCGGCAGCGGGTCGTGATCGTCAGCGGGCAGGCGCGGCGGCTGGCGGAGCTCTTCGGCGACGAGGCGCTGCTGGGCAAGGGCGGCGTGGTAATGGTCTCGCCCGCCACCGACCTGCCCGACGCGCCCGATCCCGGCACGCTGGCACTCGTCCATGGGCGCTTCCCTGAAGGCTGGCACAGCCGCTCGCTGGCGCTGAGCGTCTTCACTGATGCCGAGGTTTTCGGCTGGTCGAAGCGTCACGCCGAGCAGCGGCGCGCGGGCGGCACGCCCTCCTCATTCCTGGCAGAGCTGCGGCCGGGCGATTTCGTCGTGCATCAGGATCACGGCGTCGGCCGTTTCGATGGCCTGGTGAAGCTGGCGAACGGCGGCGTCGAGCGTGAATACCTGCTGATCCAGTACGCTGGCACCGACAAGCTCTACATCCCCACCGACCAGCTCGACCGCATCACGCGCTACATCGGCATGGGCGACGCCGCGCCGGCCCTCTCGAAGCTCGGTGGCGGCGAGTGGGTGCGCGCGAAGCAGCGCGCGAAGGAGAGCGCGACCGACATCGCGCGCGATCTGCTGCGCCTCTACACTGTGCGCGAGCTGGCGATGGGCCATCCCTTCCCGCCCGACGACGACCAGCCCTGGCTGCGCGAGTTGGAGGAGGCGTTTACCTTCGAGGAGACGCCGGATCAATCGCGCGCCATCGCCGAGGTCAAAGAAGACATGGAGCGCGCGCGGCCGATGGACCGGCTGGTCTGCGGCGACGTGGGCTACGGCAAGACCGAGGTGGCGCTGCGCGCGGCCTTCAAGGCGGCGCTGGATCAGCGCCAGGTGGCCGTGCTGGTGCCGACGACCGTGCTCGCCTTGCAGCACTTCAACACCTTCACCGAGCGGCTCAAGCCCTATCCCGTGCGTGTCGAGCTGCTCAGCCGCTTCCGCTCCGAGAAGGAGCAAAAGGAGGTGTTGCGCGATCTGGCGCTGGGCCGGGTGGACATCATCGTCGGCACACACCGGCTGCTCTCTTCCGATGTGATCTTCAACAACCTGGGACTGCTGATCATTGACGAGGAGCAGCGCTTCGGCGTAGCGCACAAAGAGCGCCTGAAGCAGCTACGCACCGAGGTGGACGTGCTGACGCTGACGGCGACGCCCATCCCGCGCACGCTACATATGGCGCTGGTCAACGTGCGCGACATGAGCGTGATCGAGACGCCGCCGCAGGAGCGGCTGCCCATCCGCACCTACATCCGCCACTGGGACGACGCGCTGATCCGTGAGGCGATTCTGCGTGAGGTGGATCGCGGCGGCCAGGTCTTCTTCGTCCACAACCGCATCCACGGCATCCAGGCGTTGGCCGAGCGGCTGCGCAAGCTGGTGCCGGAGGCCACCTTCGCCGTCGGCCACGGGCAGATGCCCGAAGACCAGCTCGAAAAGGTGATGCTGGACTTCTCGGCCGGCGAGTACAATGTGCTGGTCAGCACGACGATCATCGAGAACGGGCTGGACATCACCAACGCCAACACCATCATCGTCAACAACGCCGCCTACTTCGGCCTCGCCCAGCTCTACCAACTGCGCGGGCGTGTCGGCCGCGGCACCCACCAAGCCTACGCCTACTTCCTCTATCAGAAAGACACGAAGCTGACGCCGGTGGCGGAGAAGCGGCTGCGCGCGATCTTCGAGGCGACCGAGCTAGGCGCCGGCTTCCGCATCGCCATGAAGGATCTCGAGATCCGCGGTGCGGGCAACTTGCTCGGCGCGGAGCAATCCGGCTTCGTGAACGCGGTCGGCTTCGACCTCTACACCCGCCTGCTCTCAGATGCCATCCAGGAGATGAAGGGCGAGCGCGAGACACAGCAGCCGCGGCCGGTGCCGGTCAGCGTCGAGCTGCCGGTAGACGCCTACATCCCCGATGAGTACATCGGCGACCGCACGCTGAAGATGAGCTTCTACCAGCGATTGGCGAACCTGGAGACGCCGGAGCAGGTGGAGGCGCTCACGGCCGAGATGGCCGACCGCTTCGGCGCCCCGCCGGAGCCGGTGGCGCATCTGCTCGCCATCGTGCGGCTAAAGACCGAGGCGGCGCGGCTGGGCTACGAATCCGTGGCGCTGCGCGATGGGCAGATCGCGCTGAAGCTGCGCCGCGCCGTCGCCACTGACCGTGTCGCGCTCTACCGCAAGTACCGCAACGACTTCAGCGCCAGCCTGGGCGAGGTGCGCATCCCCCGCCGCCACTTCGCCCAGGAGCCGGACGCCTGGCTCGGCCAACTGCGCGAGCTGCTGCCGCTCGTCGTCGGCAAGGCGAAGGCGGCCGCCTCGGCGTAGCTCCATAGTTGAGCCGTGTTATCATGCGACAAACATGTATGCCGGTCGGGGAGAGGGAGGAGGCAGGGGTGACGCAGCCGACGCCCGTGCGGCCGGACTACGATCAGGCGTTGAAAGCGATGCTCTCGCGGGCGCCCGATGGTTTTCTCTCCCTGATCGCGCCGGCGTTGACCTGGCGCGGTGAGCTTTCGCCAGAGCTGCCGGCGTCGTCGCGCCAGGCCGATCTCGTCTGGGATGTGGAGGCTGCCGGCGGCGAGCGGGGCGTTCTCCACATTGAGCTGCAAACCAAGATCGAGGAGGACATCGGCAAGCGTCTGGCGGAGTACAGTCTCCGCCTGTACGACCGCGAGCAGCGCCCCGTCTATTCGATCGTCGTCTTCCTGCGCCGGGCGATCAAGATACCGCAATCGCCATTCGTGATACGCTACCAGGGGCAGGAGCGCCTGCGTTTCGTCTTCGACGTCATCCGCCTGTGGGAGCTGCCACAGGAATCGGTGATTGAGACACCGTACTACGATTTGTGGCCGCTGGCCGGCCTGATGGCGGATGTGAGCGTCGAAACGACGCTGGCGGTGGCCGAGCGCGGCGCCGCTGCCGCGCCACGAGCGCAGCGAGCTGACCGGGCTGCTCACGCTGCTGGCCGGCATGCGTCTCTCGCGCGTGACGCTCCTAGAGGCGATTGGGAGGAATGGCATGATCAAAGACATCTGGGAAGAGTCCAGCTTCGCCGACGCGGCGTATGACATCTTCCACGACAGGCTGATCGCCGAGGGCGAAGCTAAGGGCGAGGCCAAGGGCGAGGCCACAGCCACGCGCGAGATGGCCCGGCTTGCCCTGGAAGGCCGCTACGGCGCGTTGAGCGACGACCTCGTGACGGCTCTGGCAAGTGCCGATCCAGCCGCATGCCGCGCGATCGTGGCCCACCTGACCACCGACACGCTGGAACAGGTGCGCGAGCGGCTCGAATTGACGGCGCCTGGCGCGGGCGGCGAGTCGAACGGCGAGTCGAACGGCGCCGAATAAGCCGTGCGGCGAAATCGCCTGGAATCATCTGGAAATAGATTGGGAAGCATCTTGACCCGATTATACCTGATCCGCCACGGGCAGGCGGTCTGCAATGTGCCGCCTTACGGGAAGGTGGCCGGGCCGCTGGGCGATGAGGGACTGACTGAGCGCGGCCGCTTGCAGGCCGCGCGCCTGCGCGACCGGCTGGCGGCGACTGGCGAGATCGCCGCCGACGTGCTGATCGCCAGCCCGCTGGCGCGGGCGCGGCAGACGGCCGAGATCATCGCGCCCGCGCTGGCGCTGCCGATCATCTTCGACGACGACGTGCAGGAGATGCGCGTCGGCGAGTTCGATGGGCTGCCGTGGGAGGAGGTGAAGGACCGCGTGCCGGACTTCCGCCAGACTCCCTTCCAGCCGTTCGGCCCCGGCGGCGAGAACTGGGGGCAGTTCGCGCTGCGCGTGGGCACGGCGCTGCACCGCATCACCACCGAGCACGCCGGCAAGACGATTGTGGTCGTCTGCCACGGCGGCGTGGTGGATGGCTCGCTGCTCTACTTCTTCGGCCTGCCCACGCTGGCGCCGCTGCCGACCGCCGGCCTCTATACGCGCAACACCTCGCTGACGCTCTGGGAGCGGCAGGACGGCACGAACAGTGCGAACGGCACGAACAGCGACGCGCCGCCGCGCTGGCACCTGAAGCTCTACAACGACGATCTGCACACGCGCGACATCGAGGCGCCTGAGCGCATTCGCTGGACACGCCTGGCGAAGCCGCTGCCACGGGCGCAAGAGGAGCCAGCCGCGCCGCTGCCGACGGAAGCGCCGGATGAGGCGTAGATCCTGCGAGGAGACTGCTGGCGCGGGCGTCGAGACACGCGAACACTGCGAAAGCCGGTGAGGGCAATGGAGCTGCGAGTCGCGCTGACACGCTTCCTACTGCTGCTCGGGCGGGCAATGCGGCTGCGCTGTCCGCGCTGCGGCAAGGGAAAGCTGTACAGCCACGGCTACACCATGTACGAGCGCTGCGCCGTCTGCGGCTGGGTCTTCGAGCGCGAGGAGGGCTACTGGACCGGCGCGATGGCGGTGAACCTGGTGGCGACGGAGATCGTCGTGGCAGTGGTGGTCATCCCGCTGGCCGCGCTGCAAGTGCCGCCGCTGCCGCTCTACGGGCTGGGCATCCCCTTCACGATCCTGCTGCCCATCCTCGGCTACCGCCACTCCAAGAGCGTGTGGATGGCGATTGACTTCATGATTCACCCGACCGACCTGTGGTGAGCGCCGCCTCGCGCTCCGCTTCTTCCTCCTCCGCTTTCTCCTGCTCCTTGGCCAGCTTGCGCCCGCGCTTCGGCAGCGCCCAGCGCAGCAGCCGCGAGACGGCCCGCGAGCCGCCGGCCAGTGGCCCGTGTGTCTCCGTCGCCAGCGGCAGCAGCACCGGCACATCCGCCAGCACGATCACGGCGATGCGCCCGTCGGTGACGTACTCGTGGCCGTTGGCGTTGCGCAGCAGCACCGGGCGGCCGAATCCCGGCTCGAACTCCTGCTGGATGACCCAGCCCGTCGCCACCAGGTCGCGCAGCACGATGTCGCGCTCGGCGTCCACGTCCGGCGCGATGCGGTGCGTCGGCAGGTGGCTGACGCGCGAGAGCTCGATGTCCACATCTCTGGTCGCGCCGCCGATCCAGATCGGCCGTTCGTCGGAGGCGCATTCGCCGGTATCCCAGAAGCGGACGTGATCGCGCTCACGCGCGGACGTGCCGGGGCGCTGGAAAGCGAAATCCTGCGGCCGGCCGTACAGATACAGGCTGCTGACGGGGGCGCTGGGATACGCGCGGCGCAGCAGCGAGTCCACGGTGATGCGCATGGCCGTGACCATCGCCAGCTCGTCGGCGCGCAGCCAGCCGGCGGCAGCGAAAGCGGTGGCGAGCTGGGCCTCGGTGGCGACGAGCTTGATGTTGAGCGGATCGCTGGGCACACCGACTCGCGTGAAGTTGGTGAGCGGCTGCGGCCCGCTCAGCTCGGCGGAGACACGCCGGCCCTCGCGGCTCTGCGCGCGCAGCAGCCGCAGGTTCTGGATCACGCGGCGCACGAAGACGACGTAGACGAGCAGGATGAGGGCGACAACGACGACGCTGAGGATGACGGCCGGCGGAATGGCCGCGGGATCGGGCAGTGTGGGCAGCGAGATGGCCGAGAGCCTTCCCGGCAGCGAGAAGGCGCGGAGATCCGGCATGGGCGCTTCTCCCCTTCATGAGCGCAACACGACACGCGCGAGGCGTCGCTTGGCCGGGGAGCTACGCAAGTAGCAAGCCGAATATGAAGATGAGAACGGGCAACCGGACCATGTTGCGGGCGCGTCAGTGGGCGGCCGCCGCCTGGGCAGCGGCGAGCAGGGCGTTCAGGTCGGGGAAGATCAGGTCGGGCGCGCGGTCGCCGCTGGCGGCACGCGCCTGCTCGGCGCTGGTGAGGCCGGTGAGGACGAGCGCGGTGGTGACGCCGGCGGCGTGGCCCGCGACGATGTCGAGGTCCAGGCCGTCGCCGACCAGCAGCGTCTCGTCGGCGGAGACGCCCAGCGAGCGCATCGCCTCACGCACGATGCCGGGCGCGGGCTTGCCGACGATCTCGGCGCGCAGGCCGCTGGCGTATTCGAGCGCGGTGGCGATGGAGCCGGTGCCTGGCTCGAAGCCGTCTTCGACGGGCAGGCGCGGATCGCGGTTGACGGCGTAGAAGGCGGCGCCGTTCAGAAGGGCCCGCAGCCCGCGCTTGAGCCGCTCGTAGGTGAGCGAGCGATCCAGCGCGACGAGCACGACATCGGGCGTCGGACCATCGGCGGCGTCGTGCCAGACGACGCGCAGGCCGGCGTCCGCCGCCAACCGCTCGATGGCGGGCAGGCCGAGAACGTAGACGCGGCCGCCGGGGAAGCGCTCGGCGATGGCGCGTACGGCGGCGTCGCCAGCCGTGAGCGTGCGCTCCTCTGGGCGCGGCATGCCGAGGCGGGCCAGCTTGGCCGCGACCTCAGCCGGCGTCTGGACGGAGTTGTTGGAGAGGTAGAGCGTCTGGCGGCCGCTGGCGTCGAGCCAGTCCACCAGCGCGCGCGCGCCGGGCAGCAGCCGCTCGCCGCGATAGATCACCCCGTCCAGGTCGAGCAGATACGCGCGAAAGTCTCTCATCGCTGGTTTATCCTGGTCATCCATGGAGCTGCTGGCGAATCGCGCCGATCTCCTTGCGGAGCGGCGTGTTGTCGTTCATCTCGCGCTCGATCTTCTCGCAGCCGTGCAGGACGGTGCTGTGGTCGCGCCCGCCCAGCGCCTGGCCGATCTCCAGCAGCGACGCCTCGGTCTCCTGGCGCATCAGATACATCGCGACCTGGCGCGGCACGACGATGTGCTTGTCGCGCTGCTTGCCGCAGAGGTCATCCGCCGAGATGCGGTAATACTCGCAGACGGCCTCGAGGATTTCCGGGATGCTGACACGGCGCGCGCGCGCGTCGTTGGAGAGGTTCGCCAGCGCGGCCTTGGCGGTATCAATCGTGAGCGGCAAGCCCTGGAGCTGTGAGAAAGCAAACAGACGATTGAAGCTGCCTTCCAGCTCGCGGATGTTGCTCTGCACGCGGTTGGCGAGCCAGTTGGTCACCTCGTCGGGAACGTTGCGGCCCATCGCCGCGGATTTGGCGCGCAGGATGGCGATGCGCGTCTCCATGTCGGGTGGCTGGATGTCGGCGATCAGCCCCCACTCGAAGCGTGAGCGCAAGCGCTCGGCGAGGCTGACGATGGCCTTGGGCGGCCGGTCGCTACAGATCACGATCTGGCGGTTCATCTCGTAGAGGCTGTTGAAGGTGTGGAAGAACTCCTCCTCAGTCGAGTCTTTGCCCGCAATGAACTGGATGTCGTCCACCAGCAGCAGGTCCACCGAGCGATACTTGGCGCGGAACTCCTCGGTGGTGCGCCGTAAAATGGCGTTGATGATCTCGTTGGTGAAGGTCTCGGAGGAGACGTAGAGCACGGTCAGGCCGCGCTCGATGGCGGTGTGGCCGATGGCGTGCAGTAGATGTGTCTTGCCCAGGCCCACGCCGCCATACAGAAAGAGCGGATTGTATGCCAGGCCGGGCGCCTCGGCGACGGCGGCAGAGGCAGCGTGGGCGAGCCGATTGCCGCCGCCGACGATGAAGGTGTCAAAGGTGTAGCGCGCGTTCAGGCGCGGCGGCGGAATCGCAGGCCCCGTGTAGGCTGGCGGCGGACCAGAGGGATTGGGCATGTCATCATCTGGCATGGCGCGCTCCTCTCGCACGACTCCATTAGCTCCACCGGCTCCCCCGCGACCGGCGCTTTCACCGCCGGCTGACGATGGGCCACCGTGCGGTATACCAACGCCCGGACGCGCGGGCAGCGCGGCGCCGTCCGGCATCTCACTCTCGCCCTCGCCATCAGCGGCCTCGCCTTCCAGACGCCGCCCTGCCGCTTCGCCGCCGTCGCGTCGCGTGCGCTGCTCGGCCGCGCGCGCCCGCTCCACCGCCGCGCGCACCCGCTCATTGCGGACGCTGGCCGGCCCGCCCGTAGCTCCCCCCACCCGCCGCCGCCCCGATGCGCCGGGGAGACCAGGCCCAGGCGTAGGCGCCTGCGTTGCCGGCGGCATGCCCTCGGCGCGCGCATCGTGCGCATCACGCGCATCGCCCGTCACATGGCCGTTGGCGTCCGGCGACGATGCCAGTTCGCCCCTTTCGCCGCCGTTGCCGTTGTCGCCGGCGGACTCGAAAAGCCCCGTCGCGGCGCCGTTGGTGGGCGCGGCGCCCGCCGCCGCGACGACGATGCGCAGGCGGCACGGCTGACCGTTGACCTCGGCGATGGCGGCGGCGATGCGGTCATGGAAGCGCGCTTCGAGCAGCTCACGCGCGAACGTCGTGCGGACACAGAGCAGCGTCGCGCCGTCATCGCTGGCGGCCAGCCAGGTACCGCGCAGCCAGGTATCGAACTGCGCGCGGGTCATATCCCGCCGCAATCGCTCCTGGGCCGCGCGCCAGACGTGTGCGTTGCTCACGATGATCCCGCCCGCTGAACTGATGTGATACCACACTGGGTTGCCGGGTTGGCCTCTCGTCAGGGCTTCAGCCCGCCAGCCGTGCCGTGCGCCGGCACTTCAGTGCCGCGAGCGCCCACCCCCATCCGGTGTGCCATCATGCCCGTCGGCGACTGGAGGGATTGGATGCGCGCCACGACAAGCTCGGCCACGAGCGGGAGTGTTCGCATCCTACCAGACGGGGCCGACGGGCCGCAAGCGCCCGGCCCTATCGGCCAGAATGCGCGCATGTTCGCGGTCCGGCCGAATCCAGACGTCGCGGCCAGCGGCATCCAGGTGTGCTTGCAATCGCCAGTTCTGGGAGTGGGTTCTCCCTTGACGTCCCACCTGTTACAGGGTAAATTGGTTCTATTACTGCGGCGCCACCTCGCCGCGATAGCACCTTAACAACCGCATACAGTGACAGACACGCCCATCTCATCCCCTCACAGCCGCGCGCCTGGCGGCGTGGATGTGGCCGTACCCCCGCGCATCCTGGCCGTTTTTGCCACCCACCGTGCCATTTCTTGCCGTTTCTTGCCGCGATGTTGCCGTTTTTGCCACCCAGAACGCGCACTGTCACGTTCATGCGGCCAGCAAAGCCGCTTGAATTCGATGTTCGAGCGGATGGCGCTTCCGGCACAGCACTGAAAAGCGGCAAAAACGGCAATGTTGACTGGAGGAGTCAACATTGCCGCCCGCAGCCCGCTCGCGCACGGATGGCCCGGCATAGCGGGCATAGAGGTCGCGGGCGCGCTGGAGCGCGCTGGAGGCCGGCGCGGACTGAGAGCGGACTGAGTGAGATAACGAGCATGCCCGCGCGCATCGCCCACGCATCCAGACGGGGCGGTGTCCGCGGGATGGCCCGACGAATGGGCCACCCCGGCGAACGCGCACCGCCGCACCTCGTACACTACATAAACAACGGTCATGCCCATCACCCCATTCCCCGCATAGTCAGTCTTGGAGCCTTGCCCATGTCCATCCAGCCCGCGTCGCGTCCGCTGCCACTGCCGCCATCCCCTGAGCCGGATGGGCCGCCGCACGTATACGTCATCAATTCCGATCCCGGCTTCCTCGAGATGATCAGCGAGCTGCTGGCGGATACCCGCGTGCGGGTGACGCTGGAACAGATGCGGCCCAACGTGCTGGTGACGGTGGACAACCTACGCTCCGCCCAGCCCAATCTGCTGATTCTGGATGTGGTGCCGTACCGGGGCGATGCCGAACAACTCCTTGATCACCTGCGCGACGACGATGATCTGAACGAGCTGCCGGTGCTGCTGGCCTGCACCAGCGCGGGGATCGCCGAGCGCCTCGCGGAGCGGTTTCCCGACCTGGTGCGCGATGTGCTGCCCAAGCCGTTCGATCTCGACGAATTCTTCACGCGCCTGGAACGCCTGCTGCCGCCGCTGTAAAGCCAGCTTCCCGGCATGATGCGTTTTGACGAATTGATACGGGCACCTCGCCCTCTCGCCAGTCCGGCTTGGCCGGACGTCGCGACCACCGGCCCCCAGGCGCGATTGCAACCGCCGGCTGGCTGGCCCGCGCGGCGGTCTGCCCGACGTAATTCGTCAAACTGCATGAATGCCGGGGATAATGCGGATGAAGATCGCTTACTGCTCGCTGGCGCGCTCCGGCTGCCGTCCCTCCGCCCGCTCGCGCGCCTCCTCGATCACGCGCCAGGCCTCATCCACATCGAGCCAGCCGCGCACCTCGGTCTGCTCGCCTTGCAGCTCTTTATACGTGCGGAAGAAAGCGGCGATCTCTTTCTGCCAATGCTCGTCTAGGTCGCCCAGCCGATTGATGCCGGTGAAGCGCGGATCATCCACCAGCACTGCCAGGATTTTCTCGTCCTCACCCTTCTTGTCACTCATCATCAGCGTGCCAATTGGCCGTGCGCGCAGGGAGCAGCCGGGGAAGGTCGGCTCCTCCACGATCACCAGCACATCCAGCGGATCACCGTCACCTGAGAGGGTGCCAGGGATGAAGCCGTAATCCGTCGGGTAGTGCATGGACGAGTAGAGCACCCGATCCAGCCGGATGATGCCGCGCTCGTGGTCGAATTCGTACTTGTTGCGGCTGCCGCGCGGAATCTCCACCATCGCCTCGATCCATCCTTGCTCCCGCCCGCCACCCAGTCGCCGCGCCCGCTCCTGTTCGCTCACGCTCATGCTTGCGCTCATGCACATGCTCCTTCTCCGACCTCTGTCGCCGTCCATCGCCTGGCGGCGGCCCGATGTAACGAACCGCGGTATTACAGAGTGAACGCACCGATGCGTATCCTCCGCACAATGCGTGCGCGGATAGTCGGATGTTCGCAATTGTCACCCGCCATCCCCATCTCGTATACTTCACAAAGTAATGCGCTTACCTTTCGTAAGTCGCTGAAGCGCCCGCGGGCGTCCATGATCATCTGGATCATCGCGGACCAACTAGAGGGATTCGCGTCGTGCCGACCTCAACCCCCGTGCCGCCCGTGGAGAAGAAGCATCGCCCGCGTCGCGGCCCTGGGCGACCGGCGCGTCACACCATCGAAGGCGAGCCGCACATGCGCGAGCAGGTGCTGCGTGAGGCGCGCCGCCTCTTTTTGCAGCGCGGCTACGCCGGTGTCGCCGTCGGCCAGGTGGCCGCCGCGGTAGGTGTCACCAAACCGACGCTCTACTACTATTTTACGGACAAGGAGGGCCTGTACGCGGCGATGCTCTGTGATCTGCTGCGGCTGATCGGCGGCTATCTCCGCGAGGTGCTCGGCAACGAGAGCCTCTCCGTGCGCCAGCGCCTCTGTGAGCTGGCCTTCGGGTATTTCCGCTATGCCGATGCCACCCTGGAGCCGGTGCTGCGCGACACCAATGAGCTGATCGGCGCACAGCACGCGCGTGCGGTGTGGGAGGCGTACGAGGAGGAGTTCTTCGGGCCGATGCGCAAGTTCATGCGCGCGGGGATGCGCACGGGTGAGCTGCGCGAGATCGACCCGGACGTGCTGGTGCGTGCCTTTCTCAGCCTGCTCGACGGCTTCACCGCGCCCGGTGGGCATGCCATGCGTGATGACGCCGAGCACCGGCGCATCGCCGAGATGACGGTCACACTCTTCGCCGATGGCGCGGCGCCACGCTAGGCTTCTCACCCCAGCCCCTCTCCATGCGCGGCAGGGTACTTTTCTCCTAACAGTCGAAAGGGCTACAGAGGGCGCGACAGCCCTGAAATTGCGGCCTCGGCGCGCATATGACGTGACCAAGCGGGCGCGTTGCGGTCGCGGGGGCGGCGTGCTACAATCGAAGCCCGGATGCGCGGAAAATCCCGCGCGCGCCGCGTTCTCGCGCAGGCGGGCCGCATCCGGGCCACCCGACGACGCGCCACCGCGCCGCCGGCATGCGGGGGAGCGGAGGTAGACATGGCCAAGGGTGATCGCCAGAAGAAGAGCTTTGGCTCGAAGCTCCTCGGCCTGCTCAATCCCATCCGCGATCCGAGCCTGCTCGTCGCCATCATCCTGACGGTGATCGAAGAGGGCGGCTCGCAGGCGAACCCGCCGGTCTGGCTGCTCGTCGGCGCGCTGAACTGGATCGCCGTCAAGGCCGTCATCTGGCTGCTCGTCAATTTCGCTTTCTCCGCGATCTACCTCGTGCGCAAGGGCTTCTGGGTGCTGCGCAACCCGCGGCTGGCCTGGCGCCTGTTGGACGCGCTCGGCACCGAGGAGATCATCATCGGCGGACTGCGGCCGGATATGTTCGCCGCCGATGACGGCTCGCTGCACGCGGGGCAGCTCGGCCTGGCCGGCGGTCTCGTGGGCGGCTCGTACGGCGCCGCGGGCTACGGCGGCGCGCTGGATGGGGCGGGCTACAACGGCTATGGCGCTGGTGGCGGCGGGAATGGCTATGGCGGCCCTGGCGAGTACGACGAATACGCCGACTACCAGGGCAACGGCTATCAGCGCTATGACCGCCAGGGACCACCGAGCCTGCGCCTGGATCAGCAGAGCGAAGAGGTGCGCGAGATGCTCTCCTCCTACGCGCGCCTGATCGAGGACTGGATGGCGTATACCGAGGAGAAGTGGCGCGCTGTCAGCGACAGCCAGCTTGGATGGAAGCAACTGCGCGGCCGCTGGAACGGCTGGGAAGAGATCTTCCGCGACTCCTTCGGCATGCCGGATCAGGATGCCCGCACGCTGCTGGCCGCGGGCGACCCAATCGCGCGCCGCTTCGACAACGCGAACTCGAAGGGGTCCGCCGCGAGCGCCGTGGCGTGCTTCCTGTACGATCTCAACGCGCTGCGACAGGCGATTGTGGCGATGGAGGGGAACGAGGATGGCGCCGCGCCGCGCATGGGCGGGATCGAATCGCGGCCCCAGCTCTCGCAGCGATCCGTCAAAGCGCCGATCATTCGCAATCCCATGATTGTTGACGCCGACCGCTGATGACGCGGGGTGATGCCGCACACGGCACGGATGGCTGGTAGGGAAGGACGCGCACGAACCATGCGAGACGCAAGCCTGCGGTGGGGACTGGGGATCGGCGGGGTGGGATCGGCGCTCGGCATTGTCGTGCTGTTCATCGCTGCCCGCCTACTGCCTGTCTCGGCGACCGATACAAATCAGAGCTTCGAGCTTGCCATGACGCTGATCCTGACGCAGTTGGTGATCCGTTTCGGCATGCTCGGCGTGATGCTCTCCGGCGCGTACTACGCCGGTGTGCGAGTCGAGCGCGAGCGCCTGGAGGGTTTGGCGGCGCTGCGCGAGCAGGAGGGCGAGGTGGCGGGCGCACTGCCAGCGGCGGGAACGGGGGCGAGCGCGGATCGGCGCGGCTCGCTGATCGCGGGCGTGATCGTCATGTTCTGCTACTGGCTGGTTTCCACCCTCTTCGGGCTGCTCGTGCCGCCCGCCCCGCAGTCGGCGGCCACGCGCGGCAGCGCACTCGACATCGCGGAGACCGCGCTGCTCTCCGGTGCGTTGTTCCTGACCTTTGGCGCGGCGATGGGCAGCCTCGGCGGGCGGAGCGTGCGGGCGCGCGCCGGCATTTCCGGCGCCTTCGGGGGGACTAGTGGGATGGGTGGGGCCGGACGAAGCCTGCTCGACCGCATCGCCATTCCACCGCTCGCGCCGTCCCAATCCGTCGCGGCGCCGCCAGCCGCTACGCCCGCGGCATCGGTTGATGCGCCGGTCGCGCCGCAATCCCCTCATTCTTCCGGCGAGTAGCCGGCGACGGCCTCACGCCGAGGCGCCGGCGGGGGCCACCAGGCTCAAGAGCTCGTTGACGGTGAACGGCTTCGCCAGCTTGCCGTCGGCGCGCAAATCTTGCGTCGCTTCCAGGTTGCTCCATGCGGAGACGAGGATGATGTGGTGCCTGGCGCGCTCGGCGGGGTTCTCCTCCAGCGCCCGCATCACGCCGCGCCCATCCACCTCTGGCATGAGCAAGTCCAGCAGCACCACCCGCGGCCCGCTGTGCGCCAGCAGCTCCAGCGCCACACGGCCGTTCTCCGCCGTCTCGGTCGGATACCCCTCCAGCGAGAGCACCTCGACCAGCATCCTGCGTATGGCGGGATCGTCGTCCACGATCAGGATGGTCGGTAGATTCGCCATGCCGTTCTCCTCGTGTTTCCCTCATGCGCGTCGCCCAGCGCGACGCGATAGGCTACTCCCCTATCCCTGGTGTCGCTGGTTGTGGTGATGCGTGTGCTGTGTGTGCTGTGTGTGTATGCCGCGAATGCGGTATGCGGCTAGGCGCTGCCCGCTGGCGGCGCGGTCGCCGGCAAGCTGAACTCGAAGAGCGCGCCGTTGCCAAGCTCGCTGACGACCCAGATGTCGCCGTCCATCGCCTTCATGTACCCCTGGCAGATCCACAGGCCGAGGCCCGTCCCTCGCACCGATGTGGTGAGCGAGCGCGATAAGCGCACGAACTTCTGGAACAGCTTGTCCTGATCCTCCTTTGCGATGCCCTCGCCCTGGTCGCGCACGCCGACGACGATCCAGTCGCGTGGGGCATCGGCGGCTTGCGCGCGTGAGCGCCCCTGTTCGGCCAGGCGCGCGCGTGTCTCGCGGCGCGCGAGCAGGCGCACGGGGGCGGGCGCGGGCGAGTATTTGAGCGCGTTGCCCAGCAGGTTTGATACGATGGTCAGCAGATGATCGGCGTCAGCGAGTGCCCACAGATCGGCCGCGGTCTCCAGTTGAATACGTGCCTTCGCATCCGGCGCCTGGCCCGCGATAGCCTTTTCCGTTACCGCCCGTACACTCACGGGCACGATGTGAGGATTGATCGCTCCCTGGCTCAACTTATTGGCATTGCTCAGATTCTCGATCATGATCATGAGCTGGTTCGAGGCCTGATGGATCTCGTCGGCGAACTGCTCTATCTTTTTTGGCTCCAGCCGTTCGCCATGCCGGCTGATCAGCGTGATATAGCCTTCGATGGTCGTCAGGGGCGTGCGGAACTCGTGCGAGGCGGTCAGGATGAATTCGTCCTTCAGGCGGTCCAATTCGCGCAGCTCCTGATACGTCATGGCGTTGCTGATCGCCACCGCGCCCTGGCTTGCCACCCCCCGCAACAACCCGATCTCTTCAGTGGTGAAGTGGTGTCGCTGCCCCGGTGTATAGATCGCCAGGATGCCGATCTGCTGGTCGGAGTGCGCCAGCGGCAGGATCAGGCTGGAATGGATGTGCTGTTCGGCCAAGAGCTTTCCGGCGGGCGTGTCGTCGCCCCACTCGGATTCCAGGTTGTCCATCAGCTCGAACCCGCCGCGCTCGATCACCTTGTCCAGCCCGCTCCAACTCACCGGCACGCGCACCTGCGCCAAGCTCGTCTGAACGCCTTCGGGCCACGTATTGGCAGCCCGCCCTTCCAGATAGCGTTTGCTCTCATCCAGTAGGAAGATGACGCATATCTTCGCGCCCGTCAGCACCGCCGCCTGGTCTGCCAGCGTGCGCACCGTGGTGTCCACGTCGAGCGAGGTGTTCAGCGTCAGCACGGCGTTGTTGAGGAGCGCGAGCCGCTGTTCCTTGTCGCGCGCCTTGTCCAGCAGGTGCCGCGTGTTGCCACTCAGCCGCGCATTCTCGATCACCACGCTAGCGGAGCGGGCGATGCTGGTGAACAGACGCTCGTGCTCCTGCGCGTACACGTCCGCGCGGGGACTGGCGGCCACCAGCGCGCCGATCACCTGGCCACGCGCGATGAGCGGCGCCGCCAGGAGCGACTGCACGGGCTGGTTTCCTCCCCAACCGAGCAACGTGTACTCTGGGCGCTGCTGGCGATCTTCGGGCGCGGAGATGCAGAGCGCCCGCCCGGCCCGCAGCGCCGCCCACCATGGTGGCAGCGCCGACGCGGGGAGCCGGCCCACCGGCACCGGCTGGCCGTCGCGCTCCGCCAGCTCGAACCATGCCTCGTCGCTGCGGGCGTCGTAGAGCAACACCGCGAATGAGGGCGCATCGATCGTGTGGCGCACGAGGTCGCGCAGGCGCTGGTAGATCGTCGGTGGGCCCGCGCTGAGGCTGGCGCTCACTTCCGGCGCCAGCAGGCCGAGCAGCTCCGCCTGGCTCTGGTTTTGTCGCGCCAGCTCCGCTACGCTCATTCCGCGCGCCACGCGGTCCGCATGGATCTGCAGCAGCTCCACCTCGCGCTGGCTGAACGACCAGAGCGGGTCGCGGTTGTAGACGGAGATCACGCCGATGACCTCGGTCGGCGGCCGCGGCGTCGCCAGCGATCCCGGCCGCAGGATCGGCACCGCCAGATGCCAGGCGGCCTCTGGATCAGGCGGCGCGCTCCCGCCCGGCAGGGCGCGGCACTCATCGTCGCTTTTCAGCACGGGGGCATGGCTCTCCCAACAGTGCCCAATCAGCCGCTCGCCCTGGCGATAGGTGCGCGTGCTGAGCGTCGCGGGCAGCAATTGGGTGGACTGGATCTCGATGGCGTCCAGCGCGGCGACTTCGTCCGCGACGCCTCCCAGCGCGGCGGCAAGCGGCATACGCCCAAAACTGCCGCCCGGTGGGGCGATCCCCACCCGCGCGCCGGGCGGCGCGAGCGGCTGGCGCAGCGGCTGCGAGGTGAGCGAGGTGCTGCCATATGCTCCCGGACCGGTGTCGAGCTTGGGGCGGGTCCGCCGAGCGCGCAGCACGAGCACCTGCTTCGAGTCGTCCAGGGTGGCGAGCTCGCCGCCATCCGCATGGACGAGCGCTATCGCGCCGTCGAGCGCGTCCGCGAAGAAGTCCGCCAGGGAGAAGTGCGGCACACCCGCGCTGTCGCTCTCCGGCCCGCTGGGCCGGCTGCGCGCGCTCGGCCCGCGCGGCGGGACGCCGCGAGAGAAGTCGGCGTTGCCGGCTGCCGAAGAGCGGGCGGGAGGTGGCGTCATCGGCGGCATGAGAGTCCCTCGCGCTGTATGGCGGCAATCAGGCCACTGCTGAAATGGGGTGGAGTGGGTGTCCGCCGCAGGTCGCTAGGCGCGCGCCATCTCCGCTCGCACGCCAAGCGAGTGCGCTGAACGCATCGAGGCGCCTTCCCCGGACGGCAGGCGACGTGTCCACACACCGCGGCAGCCCGGCGGATGCGCCGCGCTTCGCCCCGTGACTCGGCAGTGAATTCGGGCCTCAGGATACCACAGCGCCGTTCCGCTGACAACAGCGCGCGAGACTTCGCCGCCCGCCCGCATGCGTTGACAGTCGCGCGCGGGGCGGGCTATCATCCGGCTACGATTCCGCCCTTTGCCGGCAACGGTCGGCGGGATCATGGGGCAGGCGAGGCAGCGGACAACGAAGAGGGATGAGTATACGATGACGGCACCACAGACACCCGACGGCGCGAGCGGCACGAATGGCGCGAACGGCACACAGCTCTTGCGGCACCAGTTGCCCAACGGCTTGCGGATCCTCGGCCAGTACATGCCCGATCTCGAATCCATCTCCGTTTGCTTCCATGCCCGCACCGGCGCGCGTGACGAGCACGATCCCGCGCTCTACGGCGTTTCACACTTCCTCGAGCACATGGTGTTCAAAGGCACCAGCCGTCGCAGCGCCGAGCAGATCACGCTGGACTTCAATACGATGGGCGCCGAGTTCAACGCCTTCACCTCGGTCGAGCAGACGGTCTACTACGCCCGCGTGCTTCACGAGTACCTGCCGCGCGCGGTGGATCTGCTCAGCGACATGATGCGACCACGCCTGGACGCACACGACTTCGACATGGAGCGTAACGTCATTCTCGAGGAGATCGCGCGCTCCGAAGATGTGCCGACCAGCCAGGCATATCGTCGCTTGCTCCAGACCTACTTCGCGGGCCAGCCGCTCGGCCACGACGTGCTGGGCACGCGCGAGAGCATTCGTGATCTGCGGGTGGAGCAGATGCGCGAGTACTGGGGCAAGCGCTACGCCGCGAACAATCTGATCCTCGCCATCGCCGGCAACTTCGATTGGCGGCTGCTGCTGGCACTGGCGGAGGAGAAGTGCGGCGCGTGGGCCAGCGGCGAGGAAGGTCGCGAGGCGAAGCCCTACCAGCCCAAGGACGCCGCAACCAATGTGATCGTCAAGCCGCAGCAGCAGCAGCAGATTCTGCTGCTCGCGTGGCCTTCCGTGAGCATGCAGGATAAGGACTTCTACGCCGCGCACCTGGCGGCGATGGTGCTGGGTGATGGCACCGGCTCGCGCCTCTTCTGGAACATTTTCCAGAAAGGTCTGGCGGAGACGGCCGCCGCGTCGCTCTCTCCCTTCGATACCACCGGCATGATGGTCGCCTTCGTCAGCACCACGCCCGACCATGCGCCCGGCGTGCTGGAGTTGGTGCGCGCGGAGCTGAAGAGCTTGCAGGACGACGGTGTACAGGAGGATGAGCTGCGCCGCGCCAAGGACAAGCTGGTGAGCCGCACGGTGCTCGACGGCGAATCGGCCTTCAGCCGCATGCAAGACCTGGCGTACACCTGGGTCGCCGAGCAGCGACTGCGCACCATCGAGGAGGAGATGGCCGAGATCGAGCGTGTCACCGTCGCTGACGTGCGCCACGTGCTCGATCGCTTCCCCGTCACGGAGAAGCACATCCTCACCGCCTACGGTCCGCTCGACGCCACGGCTCTGGGCCTGGATGGCGCCAAGACATCCAGCGAATAGATGTGCCCGATAGCCCATTCCGGCAGTGTGGAGGGCGGAGAATTGTCCGCTCCGGGGCGCTATGTTATACTGGCGCGGTCCAGCCTGCCGGACCCTCTCGTGCCGGGCGGGCGGTGGTGGCCGGGTGGGATGACGTGTTTCGCGCGCCGGCAACCGGGAGACGGAGCGCGCCGGGGCGCGCGCCGCGAAAGAGCGGGGATAGAGAACGCATGGGCAAGTACAAGCAGTGGCTGCACCATCAGGAGATCGGCCGCCGTCTGCGCGACCAGATCAACACGCTCGAACAGGAGCGCGCCCGCGTGCAGAAGATGGCGCCCAGCCATCCGACGACGCTGCCTGAGCTGGAGAATCCGCTGATCGCCGCCTTGCTCGCTTACACCAAGCAAGGCAACAAACTCAGCAACATTGATGTAATCAAGGCCGCCATGCCGAAACTCGGTCCGGACCCGGACCAACGTCGGCCCGCGGGTAGCGCCGTGACCGCCGCCTCGACCGCGCCCAGCGCCGCCGCTCCTCGAGTGGTCGCCTCGGCGGGCGATCCCGCGGTGGTTGCGAGCCTGCTGGCGCGGGCGGACCAGATGCCGGCCGATCCCTTCGAACAGATGCAGGCGCTTTCGCGCGCCGGGGATCGCCCAATGACGACGGAGCCCGCGGCGGCTGCCGCGCCGCTCGCGAGCGAGACACCGCGCGCCGATTCGGTCGGTGGCTGGTGGCAGCGCCATCGCGACGACGACGGCGAGTAACGCCGGCTTCTTCGGCGGCATGCACGCCCCGTTGCGGGCATTTCTAGGCATTGGATTGATTGGGAAGGGTGTGGGGAGATGGCTTCCGATCCCACTTCGGTCACGAAGTTATACGAACAGATCCCGCTGGAGGCGATGCAGCAGGTCTCCGACAGCTACCTCGCCTGGTACGTGGACCGTGTGACGCGCCAGCTCGATGAGACGATGGCTGGGCTGCGCTCCGAGCTGCGCGAGAACGACGCCAAAGAAGCGTCCTTCCGCCCGTCGCCCGCCGAGCTCGACGGCATCGAGCGCCTGCAACGCAGCGGCGTTACCGGTATGGACCTGCTGGACCGCATGGTCGAGCAGGGCGAGGGCTGGCTCATCCTCACCATGCGCCGTCTCGATCACTTCGAGCGCACTGGCCTCGCCCCCAAGGATTATTCCACCTGGTGCGAGCATGCCCTGAGCGGCGCCTACGACTGGATCGATCACGACCGCATCAACTCGTCGGCCGGAGGCGCGCCAGCCGCCAGCGGCTCCCGTCCCGCGCCGCAGACCGGCCAGGTGCCGGAGTGGCTGGGCAACCGCGGCGGTCGCCCAGAGGACGGCCCGACTGTTCCCGTTCCCAGCGTCGGCCAGCGCTGGAACGACCAGGGCTACTATGGCAACGGCGGTGGCCAAGGCGGCCAGCCCGGCCAGGGCCAGCCCGCACAGCAGCCCGCCGGCTCGCGGCCAGCCGCGCAGCAGCAATCCGACGATAGCGACGGCAAGGGCCGCAACATCTTCCGCATCTTCACCAACTAAGCAAAATCACGCCGCACGCGGCCGGGTGATCGAAGACACCCGGCCGCGTTGTCATGTTCACCATCCTACACCGCATGACACTCTATAGGCGCCGCGCACGCCGCTCCTGCCCGTTCGCCAGTTCCGCCTCACTCCCCTCACCGGCGCGCATGGTGTGGTGACACGCACACGTCCACACACGTTCACCACGCACTTTCAACATTTGCCCTCTTTCAATTTGCGCCCGTTCCGGTTACACTTCCGAAGTTACGCAATTGTGCGTAGTAGATGAGGTGGGCGCTGCCCGCGCCCTCTCTGTGAGGTAGCTCCATCGTTGTTGATGGAGTCAATGTAAAGAAAGGAGAATGAACCGGCATCGGGGTAGGATGACGGCTCGCGCCCCCGTGTCAGGGCGCTCAGCCTCACCAGGCTCCTTTCCCCACGTAGAGGCGTTGCCCGCCAGCCTTCAGCCGGCCGGGGAGTATCATTCACACGCTTGCTTGAGGGGGTAAGAGATGCACAGGATACGCAACCGCCGCACGCGCATCGGCCGTCTGCTCGCGGCCGTCGTGACGCTTTCGACCATCCTCGCGGTCTGCGCCGTCTTCGCCGCGCCTACCGCTTCGGCTCATGAGCGGGAGCGGCCGGTCATTCATACCGTGCTGATCATGGCTCATGATGACGGCGTCCACTTCTCCTTCTCAATGCCGAAACAGGTGCCGTCCGGCCTCGTCGAGTTCGTGTTCGAGAATCGCGGCACGCAGGATCACATGGCCTTCGCTTTCCGGCTCAAGCCAGGGGTGAGTCAGGCGTTGTTCATTCAGCGGTTGACGCCGGTCGTCACCAGCCAGGATCCCAAGGTCGTCGTCACAGCGCTCAAGGCGCTGCTGCGTGTCGCATCGGCGGCCGGCGGCGCCAATAGCGTCACTCCTGGCGGCCGCCAGGATGTGATCGAGCGGCTCGATCCTGGGCATTATGTGCTGGTGTGTCTGGATAGCACACCCAGCGGCACACCGCACTTCCTGCTCGGCATGGCCCGGAGCTTCTTCGTGACGGATGATGCGCGCGCCAAGGTTGAGCGCGACGACGCGCTCGATGATGGCATGCCCCAGACCAACGGCACGATTCTCGAACGCGATCACCAGATCGTGATGCCCTCGGTCATCCACATCCAGCGCGGTGCGCACCGAGACGGCGTGACGTTCAAGGTGAAGGTGCGCGACCAGACGCACGAGCTGGCGATCCTGCGGGTTCCAGATGGCACCACCAAACAGGAGCTGCTGGATTGTCTCACCGGCCCGCCGAGTGCCTGCACGCTGAAGGCGCCGCCGGTGGATGCGGGTGGCGCGGCTGCTATCGCGCCGGGCTCAACGCATTGGGTGGAGCTGCATCTCGCGCCGGGCACCTATGCCGCGCTCTGCTTCGTGCCTGACATCATGACGGGCCTGCCGCATGCGTTCATGGGCATGGTAACGATCTTCACCGTGCGGCCGTAATCCACCAGGCGCTCCAGGCAAGCGCCTTCGTCCCCGAATTACCCTCCCGTAGCACATTCCCGTAGTGTCGAGTGGCGCGCATGCTCGCGTGCGCGCCACTCATCCAAGGAGCATGCGCCCACCCTGTCGCCCTGAGAACTGCCGCGGACTATTCGACGGCACCACCATCGCATGGTCGCGCGTCGCTTGATCCCGCATCCGATCCCGCATCGCCCAGGCGTCCGCTTCGCATCGCGCTGGCGTTCGGCGGATGCACCGCGTGTGCCGGAAGCAGTGCATCTAGCCGTAGCAGTGCCAGGGCTGCCAGCAGGGCGACGACGGCGAGCGCCGGCCAGAGCGCCAGCGCCCCGCGGGCGAGGAGGCTAGTCAGCAGCGCGGGCGCCGCTGTGGAGGCCGCCGACCACGACAGATGGTAGAACGCCAGATAGCGGCCGCGTGACGTCTCAGGTGCGACATCGGCGACGAGCGCATTCTTGAGGGGCGCCATCACCAACTCCGCCAGTGTGTAGATGCCCATTGCCGCGATCAGCCCCGCGATAACCCAACTACGCGGCTCGCCGTATGCTTCCGGCAGACGTGACACCAGCGCCAGCGCCACAAAAGCCAGCCCAAACAGCCCCGCCGCACAGGCGAGCGCTCGTGTGCGCCGGAAGCGGCCGATCCACGCGGTCACGACCGTCTGCGTCGTAGCGACGACGGCCGTGTTGATCGCGAAGAGCATCCCGACCATCCATGGCGGCTGACGCAATGTGCCAAGCGCAAAGGGTGGAAGGATCAGCGCGAATGAGAGCACGCAGAGCGAGAACGCCACGTTGGTCGCGGTGAACCCCAGGAACGGGCCGTCGCGCAGGATGGGCCGATAGCCACCGAGCGCTGCCCAGCGCCGCGAACCAGCGCGAGCCACCTGATCTGGGCGGGCATCCGCCGCGACTGGCATGACCGGCATGACCGGCACGCGCACGCTGAGCGCCGCCGCCGCCACAAAGCTTATGGCGTTGAGTGCCGCGAGCAGCCGATAGCCTTGCCCGCTCGCCAATGTCGCGGCGGCCAGCCCAGCCGCCGCCGTTCCCGCGCCAAGCCCGGCGCTGCGACAAGCACCCTGGAGCGCGAACCAGCGAGTGCGCTCCGCCGGTCCGGCGACCGCCGACAGGAACGCCCCGTTCACTGCCCAATATGCCTGGTTGCCAATCGCCACGCAGAGGGCGCAGGCGAATAGGTGCCAGGGATGCGCGATTGCCAGATAGCCGGCGAAACCCACCGCCTGCACCAGATTCGCGGCGACGATGGGAACACGGGCACCCAGATGGTCAACCACGAGACCAGCCAGCAGCGGGATCGGCAGGGCGAACAGCGTCGCGAGAGAGAGCATCGTACCGGTGACGCCGAGGGGGATATGGGCTACCGCGCTCGGATAGACCACGGCGAAGGGGAGGAACAGGCCACTCCCGAGGCTATCAATCAGGATGGCCGCCACGAGGGAGCGCCGCCCGCGCACATCCGGCATGCCCAGCGCGATGCGCGCCCTTCTCTGTGTCGCGCTCACACCTGGCACGCGGCGAGCACGCGCAATGTGGCACGGTCCAGTGGCAGGGTGAGCCGCGCCGCGCCGGACCGCTCGACCATGCGCACGAGAATTGCCGGGCGCCCCTGCCAGATCGCGTCCTCTTCGGGCGCGAGCACCCAGTGCGGATGGCGGGCCATGAACCGCCGCGCATCCACATCCGACCACAGCGCCGGAGCTGCCGCCGCCCATGCCCCCAGGCCGGGGCAACCCGCGCGCGGGCAGGGCGCGACGAGCCAATGGCGCCACGGCGAGTGCGCCAGCGCGTCGGGGAAGGCATCAGGCGTGACGACCTCTCGCCGGACGGGAGAGCCGCAGTGCAGGCAGACATCGCGCCCAGAGGCGAGCGTGCGCCGGGCATGCGCGTCGAGCGCGCGCATCGAGCGAGTCAGGGCTGGGCGAAACGCGCGCAGGTGATCGAGCGGCGCGAGGCCCTTGCTGCGGAAGACATCGGCGTCAAGCCGCGGCGAACACACCGGGCAGCGCAGACGCAGCTCCCGGCGCCTGTCGGGCAGCGGCTCGAAGCGGCCCTCTAGCGGACGTTGCCCGCAGAGGTAGCAGGTCATCCGCGTTGTCTGCCAGGTGGCCTGGCGTTCGTCTGTGTCATCAGAGTCAGGCGCCAGGCCGAACGCGGCGGCATCATGGCGCAGCGGGCCGAGGAGCGTCGTGCGCAGGCGCGCACGCGCGCGGCGCAGCCGTGCCTCCTGCGCCACCACATCCGTATCCAGCGCCGCCGCGACCTCGGCGAGCGAGAAGCCGTGGAGATAGCGCAGCTCAAGCGCCGTGCGCGTCTGCGCGGGCAGGCATCTCAGCGCCCGGTCGAGCAACTCCGCCAACTCACGACGCTCCACTTCGTCATATGGATCGTCGCACGGCTCGGCCGCGAGCGCCGCGCGCAAGGGCCACCCCTCGTGGGCAAGCGGATCGGCGACATCGGCGACACGCGACGCATCCCCGGTGGACGGCCGCGCGCTCCAGAGCGGCGGGGTGATGTGCCGGCGTGCGGCCTGTTGCGTGCGCAGATACATGAGGCACTGGTTGCGGCAGATGGCGCCGAGCCAGGCGTCGAAGCGGTCGGCGGAACGGACCTGTTCGAGATGGCGCCAGGCGTGGATGCATGTCTCCTGCACGATGTCGTCCGCCGCGTCGGCGCAGATGCGGTAGGAGCGCGCGATGCGCGTGAGGCGGGGCTGCGCCTGGCGCAGGAGCTGATCCAGGGGTATCGTGGGCGCCACACTGATGGGAGACGATGTGATGCTCACCGAGCTCCCTCCCTACGCTGCGGCTCGCCAGCCAGAAAGTCGAGCACGAGGCGATTGAATTCGTGCGGCCGCTCCATGTTCGGCACGTGCGCCGTGCCGCGTATCACAACCGCGCGCGCGCCCACAATCTCGCGTTCCAGGTGGCTTGCGATCTGGGAGACGGTGGGGACATCCAGGTCGCCATAGATGACAAGGGTTGGCGCGCGAATCTCGCCGAGCCGGGCGGCGGCGGGTGGCTCTGGCTTGAGCCACGGGCGCATCCGCTCGCGCTCGTCGAGCCGATCGAAGGCGTCGCGGTGGATCGCCAGCAGGCGCTCGCGCACCGCGGGAGCGACCTGCTCGGACGTGCGGTAGATGCCGGCCAGCTTCAGGTCAACCTCCAGGCGATTGGCACGGTCGAAGTCCCGCACGCGCAGCGCCCCTTCGTACGCCTGCCATACCGCCTCCTCGGCGGGGCTGGCCTCGGTCGGGAAGCCGCTGAGCCACGAGCCGACGAGGATCAGTGCGTCCACCATGTGTGGATGCGCTAGCGCGAAGTCAATCGCCATCGTCCCGCCCATGGAGATGCCCAGCACCCGCGCGCGCGATGCCAAGCGCACAGAGCAGGCCGTACAGATCTTCATGGAACGCGACCGGACCAGCCGGTGCGTCGGAGCGGCCCCATCCGCGGTGATCGTAGCGGATCACCAGATGGTGTTGCGCGAACGCCGCGATCTGATCGTCCCACTGCCGGCGGTCGGCGATGCCGGCATGCAGCAGCACCAGCGGGGCGCTGGCCCCGTATGTCTCATAATATACGCGCGCGCCATTGACGGCGGCGATGCCCGATTGTGCCACGGATGGCAGTGCCGGGTCTGAGTGCGGCGATTGCATGGCGATGTTTCCCTTTCGCTCGTTCCCTTCGCGAGAGTCTGTCTCTGAGATGCGCGTGGAAGGAGATTCCCGACGCCATTTTTTGCCCAATTTCACATGTTGCTTATGGAGTGTCTCACGAGACGCCACACGCGAGGCCGCGATAGCGAACGAGCGATAGCGAACGAGCGGTAGGGATAAGGAAATGCGATGCCCCTTCTCCTCATGAGGAGAAGGGGCATCGTGCTATCGTGTGCGTGCTGAGCGAGGAGAGGTGGACATGAGGCCGTGAGGCGCGGCGGGATCAACTCTGGTCGTCGAGCCAGCGCGCCTTCTGCTCAGTGGTCATATCCGGGCTGAAACGCACGGCGTCCAGGAAATCTTGCTGGGGCTGCTCGCCGGCGTCTTTGCTGGCGCCCTCGCTGCTGCGCAGGAGCGCGGGCAGCGCCATTGCCTGGAGCTGGATGGCGCGATTGACCTGATCCACCGTGGCGTCCAGCGCACTGCCGAGCGCATGGATGAAGCGCTCCGGGATGCTGGCGGCGCGAATGAGGCCAGCCTCCAGATTGCTCAGCACGTCGGGGCCGAGGCCGAGCCGGCGGGCGAGGTCCATCTGCGAGAGACCGCGCGCGCGGCGCAGGACTTTGAGCGAGGCGGCGGCACCCTGCGCGACGGCGACGGCCGCGGCGGCCGGCTTCGTGGGCGCCTGCGCCGGGAAGACATTCGCCAGCGCGCGGGCGAGGGCGCGCTGGGCAATGCGCTCGGTCTCCGGCGTCAGTTCCTCACGCTCGTAGCCGCTGGTGGCGACGAGCGCGGCGCTGAAGTCGCTCAGCTCCGCCGCGTGGACGGAGTGGGCGGTGAGCAGGCGCACCAGCGTGTCGCGCTCGCCGCGCTCGCGCGCGGCCACCAGCTCCATCTTGGCGCGCATCAATTCTTTCAGCGCGTCGCGCGCGACGCCGGCCGCGGCGGGAGGCGCGGGGCGGCGTGGGCCGCGGCTGGTCTGATGTGGTTCGTGTGTCATGATCGTTCTCCTCAGCCTCGGCCTCAGCGCAGAGCCGCCGCGGTTTCCGCTTCAATACACTGGCGCAGCTTCACAATCGCCTTTTCATAGCGCAGGCGCATCGTGCGCTCGGTCTTGCCGCAGATGCGCGCGATGTCGTCCCAACGCAGGTGTTCCAACGCCCGCAGCGCCATGATGCGGCGGTCCAGCGGGTCGGTCAAATAGTGGAGGATGCGCTGCGCCTCGACGGCGGCCATGCGCTCCTCAAGCGAGTCGCGCGGGTCGGCGATGACTGAGGCGGTGGCGGCGGCATCTTCGCGATCCTCGGCGGCGATGTCAATGCGCTCGACGAGGGCGCGCGGCACGTGCTGCGGGCGGCCGGACGGGCGGCCCTGCTCGTCGCGCTTGTAGCTCAGCCCCTCCTGCCGCAGCACGCGGTTGAAATTATCGGCGGCGCAGCAGCGCAGGTAGTGGACGAAGTTGAGCGTCATGAAGGTCTCGCTGGGGTCGCGCGCCTCGCGCAACACCTGCTCGATCATGCCCATGACGGCGTCTTCCATCAGGTCCGGCCGGTGGCGCAGGCCCCAGGAGCGGCGCTGGAACTCCGGCATGCAGCGCTCGATCAGCAGACCGCACAGCTCGCGCACGATCTCCGTCTCGCCGCGCTGGTCCCACACGCGGATGAGCCGGACGAGCGCGGCCTCCGTGACTTCGTAGGAGCCGTTGGGCGAGCGGCGCTTCAGGCGTGCCAGTGTCGCTGGGTCGCGCGGGTCGAGCGGATCGGGCAATTCAGGGGGATTGACGGGCTGAGAGTGAGAGAGCGGCGCATGCGCGGCAGCGTCCAGCGGCAGCATATCGAGCGCGGATGGCGCGATGGGTGGAGCGGGTGCGACGGCGGCGCGTCGTGTGACGGTCGGCATGGCGTCGGTCCCTCCGTTGCTGCTTGACTTGTTGGCGCGGCGCCGCCCCTTCGGCTGCGCGGCGGTGGTCTCGGGATCATCCATTGGCGGTATCTCTCCATGTGCGTGCTGGCCGGACGCGGATTGTCATCGGCCTTCAGGCCGGCAGCTTGGAGCGCTCCCACCAATCCGTTCCGTATGGGAACGCGAAAAGCGGAAAACGCGCGGAATCTGCGGCGGCGGGCGCGAAAGATGCGGCGACACGGGCGCAGCGAATGGCGATTGGGGAGCGATTCAGCCCTCATTATAGCAGGAACGGATGAGGCGGGCGGTGATGAGCGCGTGGGGGAAGAAAGCGCGGAGTGGTGGCGGATGCTGGCGAGTGCTAGCGGATGGGCTGCCGATGGTAGCGTTCAGGCCAAAGGGATCACCATTCTCACCTCTGGTCCTTCTCCCCGTGAGGAGAGGCCAGAGGTGAGGAATCCGGGCCAGGCGCGGGCCGGTTATTAGACGGATGTTTCAGATGCTTCAGGCGCTTCGGCAGCTTCCGTATGGAAGGTGCGGCTCGTGCCTGCCACATCCGCGCGCGCATTGGCGGAGACGGCTGTCGGACGCACCACGAGCAACGACGTCCGCGCCTTGCCGATCAGCTCGCCGGCCACACTGCCGGCGACGAGTCGCCGCAAGCCGCCGTGGCCGTGCGTCGCCAGCACGATCAGGTCGGCGCGCTCGCCCGCGCCGTTCTCGTGGGCGTCGCCTTCCGCCGCGCGGATGATGGCGCCGGCCACGTCCGCACTGCCGACGACCGACGTGGAGATGGTGAGCCGTGCCGCGTAGGGCTGCGTGCGCAGGTGCGCGGCCGTCACTTCCAGATAGTCGCGCGCCTCGCGCACGAGCGCGGTGCGCGCATCGGCGACCAGATCATCGCCGCCGGGAACGCCGGAAGCGTAGGCTGCGGCGGCGCTGAAGGGGGCGATGTCTACCACACGCAGCAGGCAGAGCGTGCCGGGCTGGGCGGCGGAAAGGGCGACGACGAGGCGGGCCGCCGGCTGGATCGCCGTCTCGGCGAGCGTTGAGCCGTCCAGGGCGACGATGGCGCGGAAGGGAGTGCCGGAGACGCCGTGAGCCGGCAGCGGGTCGGTGAAACGCGGATTGGCGCGTGCCACCAGCACGGGGGCGGTGGATTCGCGGGCGACGGCCGTGGCGGCGCTACCCATCAGCCAGCGCGAGAGCCCGCCGCGCCCGTGGCTGGTCATGACAACGAAATCCACCCCTTCGTCACGAATGAGGCGTAGCAGCAGCGGCGCGACGGGACCGGGGCGGATGTGAATCTCCGTGGGGATGCCGGCGAGCACCTCCCAGCCGGCCAGGCGTGTCAGGTAGGCCGTCGCCTCGTCGCGCTCCTCCGGCCGCGCCGGCGGAATCCAGGCGTCCGTGGAGGCAAGGTTGGCCTCGTATTCGGCGGGCGCGCGGATCACGCGGGCGAGCAGGATGGTGCCACCGGCACTGCGGGCGAGCCGCGCCGCGACGGGCAAAGCCGCTTCGGCCAGTTCCGAGCCATCGAGAGGAACGAGAATTCGCCGCAACATCTGGGCGCTCCTTTCATGACTGAATCGGATTCGATCGGTCCCGTGGGGTGCATAGTTCGTACCCGCCGGTAACTGGGGCGCTGTGGTGTGACATCCCCTCTCCTGTTATGCGCCATGAAACTGAGGCGAGGCTGTGAGGCGGCTGAACTGAGGGTCGGGCGCGCGAGCCGTGCCGCTCAACGTGGCCTATCCCGACTCGCCGAGCGGAACGCGCGTCTCTCGCGACTCTTCGGTGGTGGATGCGCCGGTATGCGCGCCCGGTTCTCCGCCCCGCTTTCCATTCGTGGCGCGCTCGCGCAGCAGCGAGGCGACGACTGCGGCGGTGAGGATGACCGCGACGACGGCGAGCGAGAGAACGCTGGGGATGTGGTAGAGGTCGGTGAGCAGCATCTTGACGCCGACGAAGACCAGCACCACCGCCAGGCCCAGGCTGAGGTAGCGGAAGCGCCGCACGACGCCCGCCAGCACGAAGTAGAGGGAGCGCAGGCCGAGGATGGCGAAGACGTTCGACGTGTAGACGATGAAGGCGTCCGACGAGACGGCGAAGATCGCCGGGATCGAGTCGAGGGCGAAGACCAAGTCCGTGCTCTCGATCACCAGCAGGACGAGCAGCAGCGGCGTGGCCCAGCTCCGCCCGGCTTGCCGGACGAAGAAGCGCGCGCCCGCGTATTCCGTGGTAATGGGGACGAAGCGGCGCGCGAGGCGCACGAGCGGGTTTTTATCAGGGTGAAGCTGCTGCTCCTTGTGGCGGGCGATGCGGATGCCGGTGAAGACCAGGAACGCGCCGAAGAGGTAGATGATCCAATGGAAGGCGTCGAGCAGCGCGGCGCCCAGCGCGATGAACACGCCGCGCATGACCAGCGCGCCGAACACGCCCCAGAAGAGGACGCGATGCTGGTAGGTGGCGGGAACGGCGAAGGTCGAGAAGATCAGCACGAACACGAAGATGTTATCCACACTGAGCGACTTCTCGATCAGGTAGCCGGTGAGGAACTGAGTGCCAATCTCCGGTCCCTGCCAGACGTAGAGGCCGGCGCTGAAGGCGAGCGCGAGCGCGATCCAGACGCCGCTCCAGATCGCCGCCTCTTTGAGCGAGGGCGCGTGGGCCTTGCGGTTGAAGACGCCGAGGTCGAGGGCGAGCATCGCCAGCACGAAGAGGTTGAAGGCGATCCAGAGCGCCGGGGTGCCAATCGTCATCGCTACGCCTCATCATTCGCGTAGTCCGCGCGGCCCAAACAAGGGCATGCGCGCATGCCCGCATAGGGCATGCCGACGTTATGCCGCGGGTGTCTGAAGCGGGGCTGTGTGGTGGCTGAGACGACGGCTGAACTGTGCCGAGGCGGTCCCGCTGAGTTTGACTGAGGCGGGCGCGCGTCATACAATGGATGCGAGGTCGTGCTAGGTGGGGAGCCTGGGCTGCCCTGTACCCGAAACGCTCATATGCGGGACTGAATTCCCGCCCGAGGTTCTACGCCAGCCGGCTCCAGGGTGCGCGACGGTTATGAGGATTCGGTCCCCGCGCGGCAGATGCTTGCGAACCCCGTCAGGTCCGGAAGGAAGCAGCGGTAAGTGGGCCTCTCTGGGTGCCGTGGGATCGCCGGGTCTGAGCCTGAGCGTACTGAGGAGACGATGGCGTGAAGCGACGGCGGGTGCACGGCCGATTTTTCATGCCCGCGAACAGTTGGAATTATCGCGTATTCTCGCGCGCACGCCGGCATATTCCCCCTTGTGATCCTCTGTGCCGGCGATCCCCCGTTCCATCAACGCCGGTCATCCCCAATGGTCATCCGCGCCGATAGCTGGTCCTGGCCCGTCTTAGCATGTAGCTTGCGCGCATCCCACGGATCGCGGCTTAATGGAGAGGTGGATCACGCGGCGCGCACGTTCCCCACACGGCACTTTTGAGGCAGCAGATGGCGTCACAATCGCTCTATCGCAAGTGGCGGTCGCAGACCTTCGCCGACCTGATCGGCCAGGAGGCGGTCGTGCGCACCCTGCTCAACGCCGTGCGCGACGGGCGGCTGGCGCACGCTTACCTCTTTTGCGGCCCACGCGGGACGGGCAAGACGAGCGCGGCGCGGCTGCTGGCGAAGGCGGTCAACTGCGCCAACCCGAAGGACGGCGAGCCATGCAACGAGTGCGTCTCGTGCCGCGAGATCGCGACGGGGCGCTCGCCAGACGTGATCGAGATTGACGCCGCCTCGAACACCGGCGTGGACAACATCCGCGATCTGCGTGAGACGGTGAATCTGCTCGGCAGCGGTGGACACTTCAAGCTCTATATCGTAGACGAGTGTTTCGGCTATGGTGAACTGGTTACTCTCGCCGATGGCTCCAAGATGCCGATTGGTAAACTGGTCGAATCACAGTGGCAAGGCGAAGTACTTTCCTACAACGTTGAGACGGGCAAAATCGAGCCAAAGCGTATTGTTCGGCACATGAAGAAAGTTCCCGCGGTGCCAACCGTGCGTGTGACGTTCGACAACAACCGATCCATCACATGCACGATCAATCACAAGTTCTATACACCGGAAGGTCAGGTGTGTGCTGGGCATCTGCGGCTTGGACAGTTTGTCTACACGAATCGCGAGCGGATTACAAAAGCGCAGCGGGCTGTCGTAATGGGAGCTGCCCTCGGCGATGGACATGTCAGCCTTACCGGTAGCGCAATGCGCGGCCGATTGCGTTTGGTGCATGGAGTCGCACAGAGAGAATATCTCGAATACAAGATCAGGCTCCTGGGCGACCTTGTTCAAAGTCCATCACGATACCATGATGGAGCAGGAACATATTCCAAGGTCGGAACATACAGCGCGACCACGCTAAGCCGCCCAGAGATCGCACAAATCCATCGAGAGCTCTACGGAGACAATGGCCGCAAGCGCATCACGCAGACCTATCTCGATCAACTTGACGAGCTTGGGCTGGCACTCTGGTATCTGGATGATGGCTCACTTACCACCCAGAATTCCCGGTATCAGCGTGTCAGTGGCGGCACCTCCATATACCCCGCCACGCGATCTACATTTAGCACGTATGGCTTCACAGCAGAGGAGGCGCGGATAATCTGCGCATGGCATCAGGAACGTTGGGGAATCGAGAGTGGTGTAACCATTACCGCTCGTGGGCCTGTAGTCTGGCTCACACTCGCCGGAACTAGGCGCTTGCATCAAATCATTGCTCCGCATGTACCCCCTACAATGGAGTACAAACTCCTGCCAGCATATCGAGGCCAATTCCAACCGCGGGAGGATGATGGGATATCGAGCGGTCTGGCTGTGAGTGTTGTAAAGTCCATTGAACCTGTTCCAATGCCTGAGTTTGTCTACAATATCGAAGTCGAGGACAATCACAACTACTTCGTTCGGGATATGCTTGTGGCGAATTGCCATATGCTCACCACCTCTGCCTTCAATGCGCTCTTGAAGACGCTGGAAGAGCCACCGCCGCACATCATCTTCGTGCTGGCGACGACCGAGGCCCATAAGGTGCTGCCGACGGTGGTCTCGCGCTGCCAGCGCTTCGACTTCCGCCGTATCGGCATGCGCGACATCGTGGCGCGGCTCAAGCACGTGGCGGCGGGCGAGGGGCTGGAGCTGGAGCCGGCGGCGGCGGAGCTGATCGCGCGGGCGGCGCAGGGCGGCATGCGCGACGCGCTGAGTCTGCTGGATCAGGCGATGGCCTACTGCGGTGCCCAGATCGATCTGGAGCGGACGCGCGCGATGCTGGGGCTGGCCGACTCCGGCGCGATCCGGCGGCTCGTCATCGCTGTCGCAGAGGGGCAGGCTGCCGAGGGGCTGCACCTGATCAACGAGCTGGTGACGACGGGCGCGGACCTGCGCCAGCTCAACGCGCAGCTTGGCGAGGAGTGGCGCGCGCTGGTGCTGGCGCGAGCGGGGGCGGATGTCGCGGCGCTGATGGACCGCACTGACGAGGATGCGAAGGAGATCGCGGCGCTGGCGGCGCACTTCTCGCTGGAAGAGCTGGCGGCCTGCGCGCGTGTCTTCGCGCGCAACGAGACGCCCGCGCGCGGGCTGCCCGTCCCGCAGCTTGGGCTGGAGCTTTCCTTTCTGGAGTGCATCGGCATCCGCGAGCGCAAGGGCCTGCCGGTCGGTGCGCAGCCCGTGCTTCAATCGCCCGCGCCGCAACAGCGACAAGCTCAGCCGCGCCCCGCGCCGCCCGCCGCTGTGCCTACACCCACTCCCACCGCGAGCCGCCAACCACCAGCGCCACCTGTGGCTGCCAGCGCACCCACTATCCAGCCGGCTCCGGTCGAGGAGCTGGATCTGGATGCCATCGAGCGCGGTACCGCCGCGCCCGCGCCCGACATCTGGACGCGCGACGATACACGCGATACTGGCGCGATACCCGAACACACCCGCGCCGCCGCAACTCCGGCCGTGCCAGCGCCGGACGTTTGGCCGAGCGCGACGGAAGCGGAGACACCAGACACCCCGGAGGCCGCGAACGCATATGACGGCGGCGACGGCCTCACCGCGTTGCTGGGTGAAGCACAAGGCCACTGGGAACTCATCAAGCAGGTCTGCAAACAGAAGAGCCGAAGTGTGGCGGCGCTACTGCATTCAGCTCGGCCGGTAGAGATCGAGCCAGGCGATCTGCCTGTGCTGGTGGTACAGGCCGACTTCAAATTCCACCTCGACAAACTGCGCGAGCCGAACAGCAAGACAGCGGTAGAATGGGCGCTGGAGCAGGTACTTCAGCAGCCAGTTCGCATGAAACTGACGGCGGGGTCATCGGGGAACGGCTCCAGCAACGGGTCCGGCGGCGCGGGGCCGGGATCGCGGCCGGGGCCGAGCGGCGGCAACGGCGACGGGAACGGCAGAGGGCCGGGCGGGCCAACGCGGGGAACGAGTCCGGTGCGTCCGCCGGCCGCGCTGAATGGAGCGGCAAGCACGGGCCGTAACGGCAGTAGTGATGGCTCAGCGCATCCAGCCGCGCCGGCGAATGGCAATGGGCCCGGCGGCGGGAACGTCACCCCCGCAGCGAGCAACGTGCGGCATCTGCCGGCGGAGCGCATGATCGCGCCCACGGCGGTGCGCGAGCCAGCGGCGGACTATGGCGGCGAGCGCATGAGCGACGACGTGAGCTATGCGGCGTCGAACATCACGCCGCTGCGGCCACCTGCCGCGCGCATGCGGGCGCCAGCCCGCTCGCTGGAAGATGAGGTGCGTGGCGACGCGGTGATCCAGGCGTTGATGCGCACGCACGGCATCGAGCTTGCGGACGTGCGCCCGCTCACGGATGCGGACGGCGGCGAATGAGCCCGGAAGAGACGCTGGCGGCGTTGCGGGCCGGCGGCGCGGCGGCAGAGCGGGCGAAGGTCGCGCTGGCGCACACCGGCGAGCCGAACGAGCGTGAGGAGCATACACGGCTGTGTGCGGAGGTGGCGCGGCTGCTGGCGGGGTCGTTGCGGCCGGGGGATCGTGAGATCGCGCGCTGGCTGCTGGAACACGAGATCGCGACCCACGAGGCGGCGGGTCACGGCGCGCGTGAGGCGCTGTACACGCTGATCGCGGCGGTGGCGCGCTACGCCGATCCCGACGACGCGCTGCTGATCTGGCGGGCGCGCACGGCGACGCCGGAGACGCGCGCCGGGGTGGATGTGGAGCAGGCGGCGCGGGCGGGCGTGGAGCGAGTGCGCCGGCGGCTGCGGGCACTGGTCGCGGCGGGCGGGCCGCGAGCGCGCGCGGCGACAGATGCGCTGGAGTGGCTGGACGAAGGCGTGGCGTCCGGTGCGGCGAGCGATCTGCCGGACTACTTCGCCTGGGCGGACGAGCGCTTCGGCGTGCGGGTGGCCGGCCCGACCTGACGCATCGCCGGCCCGGCGCCGCGTGACGGCACCTGCGAATAGGGAGAATTGAACCGCGGAGGTCGCGGAGGAAGAGAAGAGGAGACGGAGAACTACCACAGAGGACACGGAGGACACGGAGGGACACAGAGGGCAGAGAGAGGAGATTTGAACCGCGAAGGACGCGGAAGGTACGGGGAGAAGCAAAGAGGATAGGATTGGATATGGCAGACGAAGACGAGCTGGAGATGCCACGCGTGCCGGACGTGCCGGGGCCGGAGGAGCCGAATCTGCCAGAGACTCCCCAGCCGGAGATTCCGGCCGAGCCGCATCCCTTCCCGCCGGAGGAGCCAGACCCATCGGCGACACCCACGCCCGAAGCGCCAGAGCTGCCCAGCGTCCCTGAGACTCCCGGACCAGAGATGCCTGAGCCGCCGCGAACGCCGGGGCCGGAGGAACCGGCCTAGCCGCTTGGCGAGCCGCCGTCAGCGGATGCCAGTGTCCAGTTGGATCTTGACGGATGTGGTCGCGCCAGCGCGGATGGTCACGTTCTGTGGCTGATCCTGGCGCGGCAGGCCGCCGTTGCCGGGCTCAACGCGCACGCGGTAGTCACCGGGCGGCAGCGAGACGCTGAAGTGGCCCTGCGCGTCGGTGGTCGCTGTCGCGACGACGGCGCCGCCTGACGGCGTCTCAATCGTCACTCTGGCGTTCGCGATGGGCTTCGGCGGGCAGGGATGGTCGGTAGATTGGACCGGGCAGGTGGGGCCGGCGCTCACGTCGCCCACCAGCGTACCCTGCCCGGCGCTGCTTCCGCCGGGGCCGCTCACTCCGCACGCGGCGAGCGCGAAGAGCATGACGAGTACGACAGTCAGGCCCACGGAGAGAGGCAGAGCGCGCCGGCCATCGCGCGAATGTGCGAACCGCATCAGACTATCCTCCATCAGGCGTGTCCGCGAGCGCATCGAGAGCGGATCGCGACGTATCCTCATATGGGTGAGACGCCACGCACGGCCACAAAGTTCCGCTGGACCGCTGGACCGCTGGCGGCGCGGGAGTAGAATGAGAGCCGGCGTGGATGGCGTATGAACGCTGTTGCTTCGTGACAGCGCGGACGGATGCTATTGGCATGATAGAGAGGATGAGGTGCGCGATGACGCAGACGGACGAGACGGACGAGACGGCCGCCGAGCCGCTGGCGATCAGCTTCGAGGACGTGCGCGCCGCCGCCGCGCGCCTGGATGGCGTCGCGCACCGCACGCCGGTGATGCGCGGGCGCAACTTCGACGCCGCGGCAGGCATGGAGACAGCGTTCAAGTGCGAGCAGTTCCAGCGCGGCGGCGCCTTCAAGTTCCGCGGCGCGTACAACCGCATCGCCACGCTCGACCCCGACCAGCGCGCGCGCGGCGTGATCGCCTTCTCCTCCGGCAACCATGCCCAAGCCGTCGCGCTGGTGGCGCGCATCTTCGGCATCCCGGCGGTGATCTGCATGCCCACCGATGCGCCGGCCGTCAAGGTCGCCGGCACGCGCGGCTACGGCGCCGAGATCGTGACGTACGACCGCTTGACCGAGGACCGCGAGGCGCTGGCGCGGCGGCTGGCGGAAGAGCGCGGGCTGACGCTGGTGCCGCCGTACAACGATCCGGCGATCATAGCCGGGCAAGGAACGGCCGCGCTGGAGCTGCTGGAGGACACGCCGGAGCTGGACGTGATCGCGGCGCCAGTCGGCGGTGGCGGGTTGATCGCTGGCACGAGCGTGGCGGCGTACGGCCTGCGGCCGGGCCTCCGCGTCGTCGGCGTCGAGACCGCGGCGGCCAACCACGCCTACCTCTCGAAACGCCAGGACGAGCGCGTGCGCATCGCGCCGCCCGACACCATCGCCGACGGCATCCGCACGCAGCAGCTTGGCACGCTCACCTGGCCGGTCGTGCGCGCGGCAGTAGACGACGTGGTGCTGGTGAGCGAGGATGAGGTGCGCGCGGCGATGCGCTTCCTGCTGCTGCGGCTCAAGCTGGTGGTCGAGCCGACCGGCGCGGTGGCCGCCGCCGCCGCGCTCACCGGCAAGTTGCGCCCATACGGCGCGCGCGCCGGTGTCATCCTCTCCGGCGGCAACGTCGAGCCGGAGGCGCTGGCGGGCGTGCTGGCCGGAGCGTGACGCGCGGGACGGAAGCGCATGATGGCTCACCCCCAGCTCGTTGTCGCGCTCACCCTGCTGTCCACGCTGGCGATTCTCATCCGCCCCCAGTTCATCTACCTTCCCATCCTCTTCATCGCAATTCTCGCCCTCCGTGCCGCGCGCCTCCGCCAGTTCCACCGCTTCTGGCGGCCACTGGCCGTCTCGCTGGCCGTCACCTCCGCGCTCATCCTGGCGTACATGGGCGCCAATGCGCGCGAACAGGGCCTCTTTAGCCTCTCCAAGGTCTCCAGCATCGATCTACTCGGCAAAGTGATGGAGCTAAACAGGCGCGACCACATGCCGCTCACCGGCGCCGATCCCCGCTTCGCCCCGCTCGTCACCGATATCGAGCGCTATCGCCCACGTGGCGATGCCTGGGGCTTCCTCAAGGCCCATCCCGAGTACGACAGCCCCTCCGGCTCGCTCTATGCGACTTTCAGCCTCCAGGTACTCGCCCATCACCCCCTGAGCGCCCTCCTGGGCGACCATCAGGACTTCTCCACGACCATCTCTCCCTCTCTGACGCCGTCCATTCTCGTGCCTTACGGGTACACCCCTCTGTGGATCGTTGCCCTCCTGCAGTTCTCCCACCTCCCACAGTTTACCTATGGGCCGCTGCTGTTCCTGCTGCCTGTGTACGCCATCTTCGCCTGGCGCCGTCCCACCCAGACCAGCGCCATTCTTATCTTCACGCTATTGGCAGTGACCGTCCTGCATATCGCCGTCGCCGCCGCTGGCGACTACGAATCGTTCGACCGACTTCGTTTCCCAGTCGACTGGGCCATGCTCGCGGGCGTGCTGCTCGCCTCCATAGATTTCATCACCGGCAGGATGCGTCCTCGCCCGTCCGCATCTAGCGTCTCGGCTGGCCTGGATGATGTCGTGCCGGCCGGGTAAGCGCCGCGCCACCCGCTCCGCGCCTGGCCCTTCCGGGCCACTCGCGCTCGCCGGCGCGCCCACTATGATACCCTGCGATGATGAGAGCGGTGTGCGTGAGCGCAACCGCCGGTAGCACGCGGCCAGGGCTGTCTAACACGGTCAAGCGGAAGAGGTCGAGGGACGTGGAGTTATCCATCATCATTCCGGTCTATAACGAGCGCGCCACCATCGAGGAGGTGGTGCGGCGTGTGCGCGCGCAGCCGTACGCCAAAGAGATCATCATCGTGGACGACCGCTCGACCGACGGCACGCGCGAGCTGCTGCGCGAGACGGCCTGGCCCGACGATGTGCGCATCTTCTATCACGAGCGCAACCAGGGCAAAGGCGCCGCCATCCGCACGGCCCTCACCGCCGCCAGCAAAGACATCATCCTCATCCAGGATGCCGACCTGGAATACAACCCGACTGACTTCCCCCTCGTGCTGCGCCCCATCCTGGATGGCGTGGCCGATGTCGTCTACGGCTCGCGCTTCCTCGGCACGCACCGCTCCTTCATGCTCCATCACTACATCGGCAACAAGCTGCTCACCCTCATCACCAACGTGCTCTACAATAACATCCTCACCGACATGGAGACGGGCTACAAGGCGTTTCGCGCTCCTGTGCTCAAAGGCGTGCGCATCCGCAGCAACCGCTTCGACTTCGAGCCGGAGATCACCGCCAAAGTGCTCAAGCACGGCTACCGCATCTACGAGGTGCCGATCTACTACGCCGGCCGCGACTACGCCGAGGGCAAGAAGATCACCTGGCGCGACGCCTTCGCCGCGCTCTGGGCCTTGCTCCGCTTCCGCTTCACCAACTGAATCTCCGTGGCCGTAAATGGCCCCCATGTTATCCTTTGGCCTCACGCACGTTTGCTTCTAGGATGAGGGTATGGCATTCTCCTGTGATCCTCTGTGATCCCCGCCCCGGCGGCGCGCTCCATATGCTGCCTCGCGTTGCCTCGTGCCGTATCTCCTAGCGCGTGCGCGTCCATACGTGCTCAGACAAGGAGAGAGCCATGACAACCAGGGTATTGGTGGTTGACGACGACGCCGACGTGCGGCGCTTGCTGCGCGTCATGCTCGAAGCGGATGGCTACGCCGTCGCGGAGGCGCCGGGCGGCGCCGAGGCGCTGGACATCCTGCGCCAGTCCGCCGACCGGCTGGTCGTGCTGCTCGATCACCTCATGCCCGGCCTTACCGGCGCGGACGTGCTCGAGCGCGCCGCCGCCGAAGGCGGGCAGCTCGCCGCCCATGGCTACATCCTCATCTCGGCGGACGACAATCGCGCCGCGCTCGATCTGGTCGCCGATCTCACGTCGCTTTCGGTCGCCATCCTCACCAAGCCAATCAATCGCGCCCCGCTCGCCCGCCTCGTGCGCCGCGCCGCCGAGACGGTTGGCGCGGCGGCGGGGGACGGCGGCCACGGCCAGTGAGGCATCACCCGTCCGCCACGAACGCCCCTATTTTTCAGTCCTTATCCGTTTCAATGTGTTGTATTGTCATGTGATGTGAGGAGAACAGGGAGAATACGGAGATGACACCAGTGCTGGTCGTAGACGACAGCGACACGATGCGCCAGCTCGTCCGCTCGATGCTCGAGCCTGCCGGCTATCTGGTCAGCGAGGCGCCCGACGGCGTGGACGGGATAGACGCGTTGCGCGCCGCGCCCGCGCCCCAGGTCGTTTTGCTCGATTACCACATGCCGCGCATGGACGGCTGGCAGGTGCTCCAGACCGTCGCCGCCGAAGGCGCTCCGCTCGCCGCGCACGAGTTCATCGTCATCACCGCCGACGTCAGCACCTTCCCCGAAACGTCCATTGATCTGCTGCGCCACGTCTCCGTTCGCATCCTGCCCAAGCCCTTCAGCAAAGAGGCGCTGGTCACCGTCGTCACACAGGCGCTCGACCGCCTGCGCCCCCCCGCCGCCACGCCGCTGCCCACCCTCTCCGACTCCGATCCCACATAGCGATCCACGCGATCCACGCGATCCTTGCGTGCCGCATGGTTGGCAGTGCCGCGCGGATGAAACGCCAAACCGGCGCCCGCGTCGGCAAGACACGGAACGCCGGCCCGTAGCGTGGAGTGGCTCACGCCCCCTCAGTTGCGTAGCGGCTTGCCCGTGCGCAGGATATACTCCATGCGGTCCTGCGTCTTGGGCATGCCGCACAGGCTGAGGAACGCCTCGCGCTCCAGATCCAGGATGTGCTGCTCGGTCAGCTCGTCCAGCGGGGAGCACTCGCCACCGGTCAGGACGTAGGCGAGCTTGCCGGAGACTACCGCGTCGTGCTCGCCGGCCTTGCCTTGCAGGCGCAGGTTCTCCACCTGCTGCTCCAGCACCATGCGCCCGCCGGAACCGGGTAGGCGGAAGGTCGGCGGCTTCGGCGGCGCCCACTTGCCCTGATCTTTGGCGGTGGCCAGCGCCAGCGCATCGGCCTTGGCGTCCGCCAACAGGCGCGCGCGGTCCAGCGTCACCGCGTCCGTCTGCCGCAAGAAGCCGTACTGCATGGCGTCGAAGGCGCTGGTGGCGACCGTGGCGACGGCGATGATCTCGAAGGCGTGGCGTGAGGCGGCGAACGGTCCCTTCTCCGGCGCCAGCTGCTGCCAGCGCGCCAGCAGCTCCTTGCAGCCGCCGCCCGCCGGGATGACGCCCGCGCCGACCTCCACCAGACCGATGTAGCTCTCCGCCGCCGCGCGCACCTTCTGCCCGTGCATCACGATCTCGGCGCCGCCGCCCAGCGCGCGCCCGGCCGGCGCGACGACCACCGGGACGGGGCTGTATTTGAGCAGCAGGTGCGCCTGCTGCAAGGCGCTCACACCACTGCCGATGGCCTCCCACATGCCCATCTTCGCGCCCATCAGCACTTGCAGCAGGTTCGCGCCGACGCTGAAGTCGGGCGCCTCGTTGCCAATCACGACGGCCCGCCAGTTGCGCTGCCCCTCCTCCACGGCGGCGCGCAGCATCGCCGTCAGGTCGTCGTCAATCGCGTTCATCTTGGTGTGGAATTCCAGGCCCAGCACGCCGTCGCCCAGGTCCACCAGCGAGGCGCTGCCGTTGGCCTTGACCGTCTTCCCCGCATCTTTGAGCAGCGTGAGGCTGAGCGACAGCCCGGTATCAGGAACGGGCTTATACGCGCCAGTGGCGAAGTCGAAGTAGCTGCGCGTGGGCGTGTCCACGTAGAAGCGGCCCTGCCCCTGGCTCAAGACGCGCTCGACCAACGGCGGCAGCGTCCGCCCCTCGGCGCGCATGCGCTTCGCCAGCGTCTCGACACCCAAAGCATCCCACGTCTCGAAGGGGCCGGCGTCCCAGTTGAAGCCCCAGCGCATCGCGTTATCAATGTTGACGATGTCACCGGCGATCTCCTCGGCCACCGCCGCGCTATAGAGCAGCGTGTCGGCCGTCAGCTCCCACGCCAGCTTGCCCGCGCGGTCGTCGCCGGTGATCAGCGCGCGCATGCGCTCGAAGGGATCGGGATTGATCTTGGCCGTGTCCAGCGAGGAGAAGCGCACCGCCTCCTGCTGGCGATACTCCAGCGCGACCGGATCGATCACCAGCACCTCGCGCTTGCCGTCGGCGCCGGTCTGCTTCGTGCGCTGGTAGAAGCCCTGGCCCGCCTTGTCGCCGGTCCAGCCGCGCGCCACCATCTCGCGCACGAACGGTGGCATCTTGAACAGCGCGCGCTGTGGATCGTCGGGCAGGTTCTCGTAGAGGTTGTCGGCGACGTGCAGCAGCGTATCCACCCCGGCCAGATCAGCCGTGCGGAAGACGGCCGAGCGCGGCCGGCCCATCGCCGGGCCGAAGATCGCGTCCAGCTCCTCCGGCTTGTAGCCCTCGTCCAGCATGCGGTGAACGGCCGCCATGAAGCCGTAGGTGCCGATGCGGTTGCCGATGAAGTTAGGACGGTCCTTGCAATAGACGACGCCCTTGCCCAGCCGCTCCGTGCAGAACTCGCCCATGAACGCCATCAGCGCGGGATCGGTCTCTGGCCCTGGCACCAGCTCCAGCAGCTTCATGAAGCGCACCGGATTGAAGAAGTGCGTGATCAGGAAGTGGCGCTTGAAGTCGTCGCTTCTGCCCTCCAGCAGCATCGTCGCGGGCAGCCCCGATGTGTTGGAGCTGAGGATGCCGCCCGGCCGGCGATGCTCCTCCACGCGCGCGTAGAGGCTCTGCTTCACATCCAGCCGCTCGAAGACGGCCTCGACGATCCAGTCCACCTCGGCCAGCTTCGCCAGGTCGTCCTCGATGTTGCCGGCGGTGACGAGCTTCGCCGCGCGCGGCGTGTAGAAGGCGGATGCCGGTTTAGCTTTGAGCGCCTTCTCGATGCCGGTGAGCGCGAGCCGGTTGCGCGCCGCCGCATCGGTCGCGCCTGCCGCGGCGGCTGGGACGACATCCAGCAGCAGCACGGGAATGCCGGCGTTCGCCAGATGGGCGGCGATGCCGGCGCCCATGATGCCCGCACCCAGCACCGCGGCGCGCTTGATCTCGTAGCTCATGAAGATGGCTCCTTATCGCGGCGCTGATGTTCTTGTACCAATTGCCGTGGACCCGTCAGCGCATCCCAGTCCGGCTTGGCCGGACGTCGCGGCGGCACGCCCCCAGGCGCGGTTTCAACCGCCGGCTGGCTAGAGCCGCTCGATGATCGTCGCCACGCCCTGGCCGCCGCCGACGCACAGCGTCGCCATGCCCAGGCGCTTGTCCATCGTCTCCAGATCGTTGAGCAGCGTGGCGACCAGCCGCGCGCCGGAGCAGCCGAGCGGATGGCCGAGCGCGATCGCGCCGCCATGCGGGTTCAGCTTCTCCTCGTCAATGCCCAGCTCGCGGATGACGGCGAGGTTCTGCACGGCGAACGCCTCGTTCAGCTCGATCACATCCAGGTCGGAGAGCTTCAGGTTGGCGCGCTGCAGCGCTTTCTTGACAGCCTTCACCGGGCCGATGCCCATGATGTCGGGCGCGACACCGGCCACCGCCATTGAGATCACGCGCGCCTTGGCGGGGATGCCCAGCTCCTTGGCCTTCTCAGCGGACATCAGCACGCTGGCCGACGCGCCGTCGTTGAGCGGGCTGCTGTTGCCGGCGGTGACGGTGCCGCCGGCGATGAAGGCCGGCTCCAGCGCGGCCAGCTTCTCCAGCGAGGTGTCGCGGCGCGGGCCTTCGTCCTTTGTCATCATCGTGCCGTCGGGCAGGGGAACGGGGACGATCTCGCGCGCGAAGACGCCGTTATCCTGGGCGGCGACAGCGCGCTGGTGGCTGCGCAGCGCGAATTTGTCCTGTTCCTCGCGGCCGATGCCGTACTTCTTCGCCAGGTTCTCCGCGGTCATACCCATTGGGATGTACGACTGCGCCCACTCCGGGATGAAGCTGCCCGGCACGCCGCAGACCTCGACGCCCTCAGGATTGTTGATCAGCTTGGGATTGAAGCTGGGATTGAAGCCGCCCATCGGCACGCGCGACATATTTTCCACGCCGCCGGCGATGAAGAGATCGCCTTGGCCGAGCATCAGCGCCGAGGCGGCCATGTTGAACGCCTGCAACGAGCTGGCGCAGAAGCGGTTGACGGTGGTGCCGCCGGCATCGGTCGGCAGGCCGGCCAGCGCCGTGATGATGCGCGCGACGTTCATGCCCTGCTCGCCCTCTGGGAAGGCGCAGCCGATGATCACGTCTTCGAGCAGTGAGAGATCGAGGTTGGGAACACGCGCGACGGCGCCGCGCACGGCGACAGCGCCCAGGTCGTCGGCGCGCACCTGGCGCAGCACGCCCTTGTTGGCGCGACCGATAGGGGTACGAACGGCGCTGACGATGACAGCTTCCGGCATGGGAACGCTCCTATTCTGTGTCCATCTCGCTCAGGACGTCTCCAGAGGACATTTCACCGCAGAGGACACGGAGGAACACAGAGGAGAGAGGAGGAGATCAACCGAGCAATAACAGGGCAGCCGCCATGGCATCGCGGGCTGAAGCACCACGGCCCTTCTCTGCCTCACAGCCTGACCGATAAGCGCCCCGTTGCCCATCTCACTCACTCTCCTCCTCTGACCTCCGTGTACCTCTGTGGTAGTTCTTCGTTTCTCGTTATCTCAGTGGGTAGCCGCCGCGCTCGGCGACGATGCCCGCCAGCTCGCGCTGCACCGGCACGATGTCCAGCTCTGGATCGCCCAGGTAGCCGCGCACCTTCGCCAGCTCCGCGCGGCGCTCGTCGCCCGTCGTGGACATCGTGATCGCCGCCTCCATCGCCGCGCGCATCTCCGGCAGCAGGCGCAGCACCGTCAGTTGGGCCAGCAGCTCGTGGGCGTGCGCGTCGGTTGAGCCGGAGCGCACCGCGTCCAGCGCGCGTGCCACCGCGCTATCCATCGCGAAGATCGTGATCAGCTGGTTGGCCGTCGCCTCCAGGAACTCCTGCTCCTCGCGCATCGTCGCCATGAACTTCGCCGCGCCCTTCATGACGCTATAGATCGCCGCGCGCTTGGCGCGCTCGACCAGATTCACGCTCTCGCGCAGCGCCGCTGGCGTATCGGCCGCCGCGAAGTCAGGCGCGGTCCCGCTCGCCACCTGCGCCTGAATCTCCGGGACGGCGGGCATCAGGCCCACGCGCCCCTCCATCGCGCGCTGGAAGAGCGTGCCGGCGGCCACCAGGCGGTTGACCTCGTTGGTGCCCTCGAAGATGCGGTTGATGCGCGCGTCGCGGTATGCCCAGGAGATGGGGTACTCGTCCATGAAGCCGTAGCCGCCGAAGATCTGCACGCCCTCATCCACGCAGTGGGCCAGCGCCTCCGAGCCGAAGACCTTGGCGATGGAGCACTCGATGGCGTACTCCTCGATGGCGCGCAGCTGCGCCTGCCGGTCCTCGCCCGCCGCCACCCGCGCATCCTCCACCGCGCCGATGGTGCGGAAGACCAGCGATTCGGCGGCGTAGACATCCGACGCCATGTGCGCCAGCTTCTTCTTGATCATGCCGAAGCCGTGCAGCGGGCGGCCGAACGCCTTGCGCTCGTCGGCGTACTTCGCCGCCATATCCAGCGCCGAGCGCGCGCCCCCAGCCGTGCCGGCGCCCAGCTTGAGGCGGCCAATGTTGAGGATGTTGAAGGCGATCTTATAGCCCTTGCCGATCTCGCCGAGCACGTTCTCCACCGGCACCTTCACATTGTCGAGATAGAGCGTGCGTGTGGACGAGCCTTTGATGCCCATCTTCTTCTCTTCGGCGCCAGTGGAGATGCCCGGCCACGCGCCCTCGACGATGAAGGCGGTGTGTTTCGTGTCATCCACCTTGGCGAAGACGACGAACAGATCGGCGAAGCCCGAGTTGGTGATCCACTGCTTCGCGCCGTTGAGGATGTAGTGCGTGCCGTCCGCGGAGAGCGTGGCGCGCGTGCGGATGGACATCGCGTCGGAGCCGACGCCCGGCTCCGTGAGCGCGTAGGCGCCGATGTACTCACCGGTGGCGAGCTTGGGCAGGTACGCGCGCTTCTGCCGGTCGGTGCCGTAATAGACAATGGGCAGCGTGCCGATGGTGGTGTGCGCGCCGTGGGCCACCGCGAACGACGATTCGCGCATCTCGTGCGCCACCAGCCCGCTCACTACCAGCCCCAGGTCCGCGCCGCCGTACTCCTCCGGCACGTCAATCATCAGCAAGCCCTGCTCGCCGGCCAGCTTCAGCAGCGACGGCACCAGCCCCTCCTCCTGGTGGCGAATCCGCTCGGTCTTGGGCAGCACCTCGCGCTGGATGAAGGTGGCGGCGGCCTCCTGAATCTGCCGCTGCTCCTCGTCGAACTTCTCAGGCGTCAGGAAATGCTCCTCGGTGACGGGCGTCGTCAGATACGCCGCCCCCATCTCCACTTTGGCGCTGGTCGCCATGAATTTCCTCCTCCACGCGCGCGTGGACTATGCGGTCGCGCCCACCGGCACAGCGCCGGACGCGCATGAAACTCCTCTGGTCTGGATCGTTAGCCGCTCTCCCGTCTCCCACTCGTGATGGGCCGGGATTACCCCCGGCATTCATGCCGGGAAGCCCGCGAACGACACCAATCTCGCCCCATCCAGTATCCCCCCTTCCCTCGCGGGAGGGGGAATCAGCGTGAATCAATCAACCGCCAGCGTGCGCCGGATGCTGGGCGATGTACTCGTCGCGCAGCGCGCGGCGCAGCACCTTGCCGATCAGCGTCTTGGGCAGCGAATCGCGGAACTCGAACTGCTTCGGCACTTTGTACGGCGCCAGCCGCTCTTTACAGAACGCCTCCAGCTCCTCTGCGCTCAGCTTCTCGCCCGGCTTCACGACGATGTACGCGCGCACCGTCTCGCCGCGATACTCGTCTGGCACGCCCACCGTTGCCGCATCCAGCACCTTCGGATGTGAGTAGAGCACCTCATCCACCTCGCGCGGGAAAATCTTCAGCCCGCCGGCGATGATGATGTCCTTGGCGCGGTCGGAGACGGTGAAATAGCCCTCGTCGCTCATGAAGCCGAGATCGCCGGTGCGCAGCCAGCCCTCGCGCAGCACCTGCTCCGTCTCATCCGGCCGCTCCCAATAGCCTTGCATCACCTGCGGCCCGCGCACCACGATCTCACCTTGCTCGCCCGGCGGCAGGAACTCCCACGTCTCGGGATTGATGATGGCGGCGTCGGTGGCGGGTAGCGGCAGGCCGATGGTGCCGATGCGGCGGTCGCCGAAAACGGGGTTGCAATGCGTGACCGGCGAAGCCTCGGTCAGCCCGTAGCCCTCGACCACCTTCGCGCTCGAGACGGCCTCGAAGCGCTTCTGCACCTCCAGCGGCAGCGGCGCCGAGCCGCTAATGCAGACCTTGATCGAGCTGAGGTCGCGTTTGTGCTGCTCGACCTCGCGCGCCAGCGCCAGATACATCGTCGGCACGCCGGGGAAGAGGTCCGGCTTGTACTTCTCGATCGCGGTGAGCGTGTCCTTGACGGTGAAGCGCGGCAGCAGCACCATCGTCGCACCGTTCAAGACCGTCAGATTCATCGCCACGGTCAGCCCGTAGACGTGGAAGAAGGGCGCGACGCACAGCGAGATGTGATCCGGCCCCACCGGCAGCTCCATCCACGCCGCGGCCTGCATGGCATTGGCGAGCAGGTTGTGATGCGTGAGCATCGCGCCCTTGGCGACGCCTGTCGTACCGCCGGTATATTGCAGCACCGCCAGATCGCCCGGCCGCGCCGGCTCCGGCAGCGGGAAGACCTCGAAGCCCTGGCGGTCGTGTGTGTGGCCGAGCAGGTCTTTGAAGTGGTGCAGCGTCGGATCGGCGCGCAGCGCCTTCGCGTCCGCGTGCGGCTTGCCGCGCGTCTCCGCCGCTGTCTTCACGTTATAGGCGAGCGCCAGCGCGCCGGGCAGATAGTCGCTGGGGCTGGCGAGAATGACGTGCTCGACGGGCACGTTGGCGCGCACGGCCGCGATCGTCGGGTAGAGCTGATCGAAGACGACCGCCACCTTCACCCCCGCGTCGCGCAACTGGTGTTCCAGCTCGCGCTCCGTATAGAGCGGATTGGTCGGCACGGCCACGGCGCCCGCCTTGAGCGCGCCAAAGAAGGCGATGGGGAACTGTGGGATGTTGGGCAGCGCCAGCGAGACACGGTCGCCGCGCCGCACGCCCAGGCGGATCAGCGCCCGCGCGAAACGGTCCGCCAGCGACGAGAGCTGGGCGTAGGTGAGCCGCGTGCCGTAATAATCAATGGCGGTGTGGGCGCTATAGCGGCGCGCGGCCTCGTCGAGGAGCCAGGAGAGCGGCTGATCGGGAACGGCAACCGTCCGCGGCACACCGGCGGAATAGTGCGCGAGCCAGGGCCGCTCCACCGCCTGCGGAGCGGAAGCCGCCGCGCCGGGCATATTCTGAGACAGATCGTCCATGCGAGCACTCCTCGTCGAGTGAGAACACGTGCCTCGTCGCCAGCATTATACGTGCTGGCGGCGCCCGTTGTCGTATTGCCAGCTAACATCATGGAGCGGGTATACTTGATACCAGCTAACACGATCGGGAGGAGGTGCGCCATTATGTCCGCCCACAGCATCGCGCCGCATACACGGCCGAACTCGCCCGCCCCGGAGCAGGCATCGGCGGGCGAGTTCGGCCGCCTGATCGCCCAGTTCCGCCAGCGGCGCGGCCTCTCACAGGGCCAGCTCGCGCACGCCGCGCGCCTCTCGCGCACCTACGTCTATCACCTGGAATCGGGGCAGCGGCTCGCGCCCTCCGCACGTGTCGCGCGGGCGCTGCTGCGCGCGCTGGAGCTGCACGGCGAGGACCGGCGCCGGCTGGCCGCGGCGTTCACACGGCTGACCGGCCAGCCATTGGAGGAGGAGCCGGAGGGGCAGGAGCTCTTCGACCAGCGCGAGCTGGCCGCGCTGCTCGTCCACAACACCGCCTTCCCCGCGCACAGCCTGGACCGCCTCTGGAATCTCGCCGCATGGAACGCGCCCTCGGTCGAGTTGTTTGAGATCGACGCCGAGACGCTGGAGACGCACAGCCGCAACCTGCTGGCCGTCGTCTTCGATCCCGCCTATCGCGCGCACTTCCGCCCGTGGGAGGGCCTCGCGCGCCGGCTGGTCGCGGACTTCAAGCACTTCACGCGCAGCCTCACCTACCTGCCCGAATACCGTGAACTGTGGCGCTCGCTGCGCGCGCTGCCCGACTTCAAGCGCATCGCGGACTCGTCCGACGCCGGCATGACCACCGCGCCCAGCTTCGTCTTCCAGATGCGCCACTCGCGGCTCGGCCCGCTGACCCTGCGCACCACGGCGACAGTCTTTAGCGGCGCGTCCGACTACTCCATCGTCACCTATCTGCCCGGCGACCAACAGACGCTGGCGGTCTTCGCCGCCAATGGCTGGCAAGTGGGCGATGGCGCGGCGGAATAACTCTCGCCTGTCGCATCGGTCATCATGGCTCGTCATCCAGCGCCAGCGGCGGCCGATCCGTGTCGAGGAGTCCAGCGGCGAGCGCGTGGCCGAGTGCCGCGGGCCGCATATCGAGATCGGGCAGCGCCGCGATGGAAACCCACAGCGGCGTATATCTGCCGCGATGCGCGTAGGCAGGCGTGTACTCCGGCCCGCTGCCCGCACCAATCTCGCCCGCGACCAGATGGGCAAGGAAGAAATGATTCGCCACGCCGGCGGCTGCTCTGGTTGCCACACGATCTAGGCGTCGAAGGTGGGCAGCCATGCCGCCAAATCGAGCAATTGGACTCTGCCACATTCATTTCTCTGACTAGGCGACTTTAGGTACTAGACAGCAGGCTCCCTGAACAGTAATATAGGTGGTGTGAATGCTTGGCTTGCAGTGGCGAGTATACAGGTGAGAAAGGCGGACCACAGGTGAACACAAAGGCTCCGCACATGCGACATATCCGACAGCGGGCGAGGGTCATCCTATTGCTGGCGGTAGTCCTCGAAACGGTGTTGGGTTCGAGCAGTGCGTACGAAGTGCGCGCAGCGAGCCCGCTCCCTGTCTCGCAATTTGCGCCCCCAGATGCCAAGCACACTCACCCGTATACCTATCAGGGGCGGGTGTTCTATATGGATGATAATAACTTGACTACTACAGGGGCAACTGTCGAGGATACAGCCATCGATCCCACTTTCCATCCAAAGCCGATGGGAGAATCATTCGGCCCGACGAAGACGATCCCGAATTGCGTTTCCGCACCCCGGCAAGGCGGACCAGTGGACCGTGCCATGTACACCGATGCGCAACTTGCGGCTTACGGACTACCTACCTGGGCCGAGTGGGTGGGGCGCGGTAACACCGACCGTGGCGAGTGGACGAATATCGTACGTAACTCCGGCATGCGTCTCTGCGGCTATCATTCTCGATACATGAATGGGTTGCCCGTGATCGACGGGAATCTCAGCGGCCAGGCAACCAGATCTACCTCCGTACCCTCCAAGCCGATGACTGCGCGGATCCCGCGCTTGACGTTCTGCTCGTACATGATCAACATGCAGGCACCTGCGTACTGGGGCTGGATGAGCGACTCGGATGGCGATTGCCAGGAAAGTTCGTACTATGCGTATCCGTCGATGGAAGGCTACCTTCACGTTCCCAACTGGAACAACGGCGCGGCTCCAAACCAGGATGTCGCCAGATGGCTAGGGCGTGGCGGCTGGGATGTGCCACCTGCATGCCCCATCTCGACAGCAATATGATGATCCAATCCGGCTTTCATATGAAAACTATCGGCTACCTGGAGAACCTCTCGTATGCCTACTGGGAGAACACCGGGTGGGCAGCGGAATGCACCGAACAGGATATCACTCGCAGCGACAGCGGCCTGAACTGGTCACTCAATGGGGGAGACCTCGTCTATGTTGGGCTGGGCTGTGCTGGCAATACCGACTGTAACTATGTTCACATCGCTGACCTCACCCAGGGTAGCAGCAACTTCTACTTCACACACTATGTTGGTGGCCCTGCGGCAGACAGATACAGTGCGATCTGCACCTTCGAGATGACGCAGAACGTCGGCTTCTTCCACGCCATGTTCCATGACCCAACGCCCGTCGAGTTCTGCCGCGCGAGCCACTGGGATACTTCGCTTGGCGCAAATGTCGAGACAGGCTTCGCCAACTACAATGCGGCAGCATTCTGGGCGGATGAGCCAAGCGGGAATTTCATCCGGTGTGCCTGGTCCGATCTACCCAGCAATCCCAACGACCCGAAATGGCCCAACTCGACATTTACGGAGGAGCGTGATCCCTCTGACATGAACTGTTGAAGGCAGAGAGCTGTAAACAAGGTTGTCGGAAGCGTATCGACCTCGGGCGAGCATCCATCCATCCTGCCCATAGGCGGTGAGATGGGGAAGTATCAGTCTTGAAGTATCAGTCTTGTAGAATAGGAGCTTCTGCCATGACCACCTCGACCGCTCCGACTCCCTCCCGGCCACGCTCCTTCCTGATGCGACATCGAATACTTCTCGCGCTAGCGACGTTGGTGCTCCTCACGGCGACTCTGGAAGGGGCGCTCGTCGTGGCATCAAGCTACGCGACATCTGCCGAAGTGACTATCAGCCGTGTCGGCGACGCTAGCTCACTGCTCGGCAGTGCCACTGTCGTCTACCACCGAACCATCACGGACAGTGAGACAGTGCACCACTTGCAGCAGGTGCTGAACCATGATGCATGGTATTGCCAGCTCTTCTATTGTGGCAGAGTACCTGGCTGTCTCCACGGGTCAGACGCTGGACGTCGCTTCTACGTCTACAACGTGCGGTTCTCGATCCATGGGCTCGCGACGCAGGCGTTCGAGGCTGGACAGCACTGCCTCATGTCCGAGATAACGCTCAGTATCACCTCGCTCGACACCCGAGTCGATCCGCTTGATGCGGCAGGTTGGTCGGCAACATTGGGCATCACACCTGCGCTTCCAGACCTTGATTCTAGCCCATAACCTCTCGTGCCGGCGGCAGTTGGCGCGCGTCGAGGAGTTCCGCCGCGAGCGCACGGCCGACCACCGCGCCCAGCTTCGTCTTCCAGATGCGCCACTCCCGCCTCGGCCCGCTGACCCTGCGCACGACGGCGACGGTCTTCAGTGGCGCCTCCGACTACTCCATCGTCACCTACCTGCCCGGCGACCAGCAGACGCTCGCCGTCTTCGCCGCCAACGGCTGGCAGGTGGGTGATGGCGCGGCGGAATAGCGCGTTACGACCGCGTGGCACGCCGCATGCGCCATGCGAACCGCGCAAGGATGTGGCGTGATCGGCCGGGCGGCTCGGCGTGCTACAATCGCTCGTCCACACGTACCGTCGCGCGCGACGCCCGCCCACACACCACCAAGGATCGCAGGCAGTCTTCTTGATCACCATCTCGTTGCAATCGCGGATATATAAGGTGACGGTCGCCGCCCTGCTCGCGTTGTGCCTCATATTGGCCGGCTGCTCAACCGCCCGCCCCGCCGCGCCGCCCGCCGAGCGTGCCGCCCCAGCCGGCAGTTACACGACCACCTACGTCGCCATCGGTGCGTCGGACGCCTTCGGCATGGGCACGGATGACCCGCCGCGCCAGAGCTGGCCCAGCGTCCTCTCCGGCACGCTCGGCCCGCGCGTCCACCTGATCAACCTCGGCGTGCCCGGCACCACCACCGCGCAGGCGCTCCAGACCGAGCTGCCCATCGCCATGGACGCACGGCCCGACATGGTGACGGTCTGGCTGGGCGTGAACGACCTGCTGGATGGTGTGCCGCTCACATCCTACGCGGCCCAGTTGCGCCAGCTGCTCACCACGCTGCGGCAACACACCCAGGCGCGCATCGTCGCCGGCAACCTGCCCGACCTCACCTACCTGCCCCTGTTCTACGGCGCGGACACGACCGCGCTGCGCGCCACCATTCGCCACTGGAACGATGCCATCGCCGCCGCCGCCCGCGCGAGCGGCGTCACGCTGGTAGACCTCTACAGCGCATGGAGCGAGCTAGCGCGGCATCCCGAATACATCAGCGGCGATGGCTTCCACCCGTCCGCGGCCGGCGCGCGCCGGCTGGCCGATCTCTTCGCGGCGGCCCTGCGCGCGACGCCGACAGCGCCCGCGCCATCCCATACCTGACGGCGGCACCCCGTGGACACGATCCTCACCTTCTCCGCATCCCGTCTCTTCGCGCCGCTGCTGCTCGCGGCGCTCGCCAGCGCCGTCTTGCTCGGCGTCCTCGCCTGGCGCACGCCATACCTCGCGCGCGCCGGTCTGCGCCACATCGGCCGCCGCAAGGCGCGCACGGCGCTGATCGTCTTCGGCTTGATGCTCTCCACCTCGTTCGTCGCCTCATCCATCGCCATTGACGACACCATCGCGCTGGCGGTCAAGACCGTCGCCGTGTTCAGTCTGGGCCGTATTGACGAAGACGTGACGGCGGGCGGCGACTCCATGACCCAATACCCGGCCTCGTATGGCGGCATCGTCACCCATGCGCTGGCCGACGATCCCCATGTCGCCGGCGTCGCGCCCGCGTTGGTCGTGCCGAACCTGCTGGTGGCGGACGTCACGGCGCGGCAGGTGCGCGGCGGCGTCTCAGCGTTCGCCATTCAGCCGGAAAATGCGGGTCCGCTCGGCGATCTGCGCGATTCAGCGGGCGCGCGCCGGCCAGTGGATGCGCTTGACAGGAGCGAGCTGTACCTCAACCGCGCCGTTGGGCAACTCCTCAACGCCCAGCCCGGCGACACCGTAGACCTCTACTCGACGCTCTGGAAGGGCGAGCGCTACTCCTTCCGCGTGAAGGCGCTCGTCACCGGCGGGCCGCTCGGCGACAACCCCGCCATCGTGCTGCCGTTGCCGGTCTTGCGGCGCCTCGCCGGGGCGGAAGGGTTCATCAACCACATCTACGTCGCCAACACTGGTGACGGCCTGACCGGCGTGGGCTACAGCGACGAGATCGCCAGCCGCATGGTCGGCGCGCTGCCGGGCCTGCTCGGCGTCAGCACCGTCAAGCAGGATGGCGTCACCTTCGCCGTGCGCACGCAGGATGTCTCAGGCCGCATCCTCACGCTCTACACGCTCTTCGCCCTCGCCATCGGCCTGATGCTGATCTTCCTGCTCTTCGTGCTACTGGCGGCGGAGCGCCGCGCCGAGCTTGGCATGGCGCGCGCCCTGGGCCTGCGGCGCGGGCATATCGTGCGCATGCTGCTCTTCGAGGGCGCCGCCTACGACGCGGGCGCGGCGGCGGCGGGCATCCTCGCCGGCCTGGGGCTGGGCGTCGCCATCGTCCACCTCGTCAGCCCAACCATCACGCGCATCGGCTTCCCGCTGCGCATCGCGATTGAGCCGCGCAGTGTGGCCGTCGCCTTCTGCCTGGGGCTGGTCTTCACGCTGGCGACGATCTGGCTCGCCGCCTGGACGGTGACACGCATGACCGTGGCCGCCGCCCTGCGCGACCTGCCGGAGCCGCCGCCGCCGCGTCCCTCGCTGCTCGCCCACACGCGCCGTCTCGTGCGTGCCGTGCCTCACCTCAACCGCCGACCGGACGAAACCCTGCGCGCCTTCGGTGCGCTCGCCTGGGCGCTGCTGGCGCGCGGCCCGCTCGTGCTCGCCCTCGGGAGGAGGGCGTGGAACTCGTCAATCTCGCCGATGAGAACCCGACGGCGGACCGGGAAGCCTGGAAAGCACTTTTGGAAGCCCTCATTGCGGAAGACGTGCCCCTGGTCCTC
>JAICVS010000163.1 GCA_025935195.1 Ktedonobacterales bacterium | reverse complement strand
GGCAGTCTGCCCAGATTGTTGGTGTGCCATTCCCGGAGTTGTGGGTTCTGTGATTGCTGGCCAACGATGGGGTTCTGCACGACCGCATCGCTGAATCGGTCAACGACTGCCGCGATGGCGAAGACGCCGCCGAGCCGGTTGTACAGGCTTTGCGCGTCCGCCGCTTTCGACGGTGTCATCGTTGCTACGGGCGCAGTTTGCCGTCTGCCGAAGAGTCGCATCATTACTCCCCTTGACTAATGGGCCGCATGGGCCAAGCCGTCCTTTACATGCCGAGGACTATGGAAACTATAGTGCCTAACTTTCGATAAGTCAATATCCTTCGATAACGGAGATGTGGCCAGACCACCATACCTCCACTGTTAAGACGGCGTGGGGTAACACAAGCATACACCGCTCACGGGCCGGCGCTCGCGCATGGCACAGCGTGGCGAGGCATAGCACGGGCCGGATGTGCGCACGCACCCGGCCCATACCGCGGTCCCATTCTGCTCGATGCTCGCGCGGCGCCCTGCCCTCACACAGACGCGGCGCCGATCGGCTCGCGCGTGTACGCGCCGATATCGCGGTAGCGCCGGTAGCGGTGTTCCAGCAGCTCCTCCACGGGCAGCCGCTCCAGCTCGCCGATGTTGCGTAGGATGGCGGCCTTCACCGCATCCGCCGCGGCACGGTGATCGTGGTGCGCGCCGCCGCGCGGCTCTGGGATGATCTCCTCGATCAGGCGCAGCTCCAGCAGATCGGGCGCGGTGATCTTCATTGCCTCCGCCGCGCTGGAAGCGAACGCCGCGTCGCGCCAGAGGATGGACGCGGCGGCCTCGGGCGAGGCCACCGTGTAGATGGCATGCTCCAGCATGAGGATGCGGTCCGCGACGCTGATGCCCAGCGCGCCGCCGCTGCCGCCCTCGCCGATCACAATCGCCAGCACCGGCGTGCGCAGCACGGCCATCACCTGCAAGTTCTCGGCAATCGCCCCGGCGATGCCGCGCTGCTCCGCTTCCAGGTCCGGCGAGGCGCCGGAGATGTCAATCAGCGTCACCACCGGCAGGTGGAAGCGCTCCGCCTGGCGCATGATGCGCTGGGCCTTGCGATAGCCCTCCGCGTGCGCCAGCCCGAAGTTGCACTCCACCTTCTCTTTGGTGTCGCGGCCCTTCTGGTTCCCCAGGATCATGACCGTCTTGCCATCGAGCGAGGCGATGCCGCCGAGGATGGCGCGGTCGTCGCCGTGGCGGCGGTCGCCGCGCAGCTCGAAGAAATCATCGCACATCAGCTTGATATAGTCGTGGGTGTAGGGGCGGTCTTTGTGGCGCGCGACCTGCACGCGCTGCCAGGGCGTCAGCGCGCGATAGATCTCGTCGGTCCGGTGATCGAGCCGCTGCCGCAGCTCGCGCACCTGCGTGCGGTCTTCGGCCTTCATCTTCTCCCCCTTGCGCTCGATGCCGTGGATCTGCTTTTCGATGTCGCTCAAGGGTCGCTCGAACTCGAGATCGTAGGCCATCACCGCTCCCTCTGCCGCCCACGGCGGCGCTTCTCATCCCACAACGCGCAGCGCGTTCGGGCGCTTGCTCTCAGGCCGGCCGTGCCGCGCCGAACATACGCAGCAGGCGCACGAGCGTGGGGCGCACATCGCGGCGATGCGCCACCGCGTCAATCATGCCATGCTTCAGCGCGAACTCGGCCGTCGCCGTGTCCTTGGGCAACCGTTGGTGCATGAACTGCTCGATGACGCGCGGGCCGGCAAAGCCCACCATCGCGCCCGGCTCCGCCACAATCACGTCCGCCAGCGCCGCAAAGCTGGCCCAGACGCCGCCGGTGGTCGGGTCCGTGAGCAGGCAGATGAACGGCACGCCACGCTCCGCCAGCCGCGCCAGCGCCGCCGCCGTCTTCGCCATCTGCATCAGCGCGAACAGACCCTCTTGCATGCGCGCGCCGCCGGACGTTGCCACGATCAGCAGCGGGACGCGCTCCTCCGCCGCCCGCTCGATGGCCTGGGTGACGCGCTCGCCCACCACCGAGCCCATGCTGCCGCCGACGAAGTTGCTGTCCATGACGGCGGCGACGATGGGCAGCCCATCCATGTGCGCCCGGCCAACCACCACCGCCTCGTCCATCCCGGCGCGTGCGCGATAGTCCGCCAGATACGCGGGGTAGGGCTGCGTGCGGCTCACGAAGCTCAGCGGGTCCGCCGAATGCAGATCGGAGCCGAACGCCTCGAACGACCCGTCATCGAACAGCAGCTCAATGCGCTCGCGCGCACTCAGGCGCGAATGGTAGCCGCAGCGCACGCAGACGCGCAGATTCTTCTCCCAGTCCTTGCCAACCAGCAGCTCCCGGCAGTTCGGGCATTTCACCGCCAGGTTCCGCGGTAGGGCCTTGGTGGCGGCGGTAGCGGCAGTGGCGGCCTCGGCGTGCGCGCCATTGCGGCCATTCAAGCCATTCAGGCCATTTTGGCCGTTCACCGGCAGTGCCGGCCGCGACTCATCCCTCACGCTCTGCCCCCTTGACCCCTACGGGCGAACCGGCGCGGCGTCTACATCCTGCCCCGCGCGCCGGCTGACCGCCTTTCGGCTCGTTTCCCTATCTTCGCCCAGATTATGTAGCTAGTCAACAGGCGCGCAGCTATTCCGCCGCCGCGCATGGGGCCTGTCGCTGTGGATCGTTTGCGCCAAGCCTACCACAGAAACCAACTGAGTGCCCTGGCTGGTAGGCCAGGAGCGTTGTCACTCTTCGAAAAGCGCATCCACGAATTGATCAGGATCGAACGGTGCGAGGTCGTTCACCTTCTCGCCGGTGCCGATGAACTTGACCGGCAGCCCCAGCTCAGAGGCCACCGCGAAGACGATGCCGCCCTTCGAGGTGCCATCCAGCTTGGTGAGGATCACCCCGCTGACGCCGGAATCTTGCACGAATTGCTTGGCCTGCGCGAAGCCGTTCTGGCCGGTGGTCGCGTCCATCACCAGCAGCACCTCGTGTGGCGCCTCCGCATCGTACTTCTGCAGCACGCCCATGATCTTCTTCAGCTCGGCCATCAGGTTGAACTTGGTGTGCAGCCGCCCCGCCGTGTCCACGATCAGCACGTCCGCCCCGCGCGCCTGCGCCGCCTGCATGGCGTCGAAGACCACCGCGCCGGGGTCCGCGCCGTGCTGGTGGCTGATCACCGGCACGCCGATGCGCTCGCCCCAGGTGCGGATCTGCTCGGTGGCGGCGGCACGAAACGTATCGCCGGCCGCCAGCATCACCCGGTGCTTCTGCCGTTTGAGCTGGTTGGCGAGCTTGGCGATGCTGGTGGTCTTGCCGACGCCGTTGACGCCGACGACGAGGTAGACCGAGATCGGCGAGGTCTCCGATGTGATCAGCGGCTCGGCGTCGCCCAACAGAATCTCCAGCTCCTCTTTGAGCGCCGCGCGCAACTGCGACCCGTGCGTCAGCCCTTCCGCCGCCACCCGCTCGCGCAGCAGCGCCAGCAGCTTGTCGGTCGTCTGCACGCCCACATCGCTGGTGATCAGCGTCTCCTCCAGCTCATCCCACAGGTCGTCGCTGATCGGCTCGTCGGCCTCCAACGCCGCGTTGACACGACCAAAGAGCTGGCGCGTGCGGCCCAGCCCCAGCTTGAACGGATTGAAGAAGCCGCGCCGGCCCTCGACGGGAACGCTTTCCGCCTCCTCGGCCTCCTCGAACTCGTCGAAGTCTTCCAGCTCCTCGTCCGCGGCTTCGGCCCGCGCGACAGGGGCCTTCACCTCCGGTTCCTTCACTGACGCGGCCGGCGCTTCAAGCGCAACCGCTTCCTCCAGGTGGCGCGGCGGCGTCTCGACCGCGATCTGATGACCGTCTATCTCAGCGGGAACAGGCTGTCCCGGTTGCTCCTCAAGCTCTTCAAGCTCCTGTTGCTCCTCCGGCGTCTGCTCGCCGCGGCCAAACAGGTTCTCGCGCAATCGTTTGAACACGCTATCTTCCTCATGATACTCGGGAGGTTATCTGATGATGCCGACCCGTGCCGGACACGCCAGGACATTCCCAGGGACTTCAGTCCCCCGTCCCCGTGCGCCGGCACGTCAGTGCCGCGAGCGGGCGGCTATCCCTCGTGCGCCGCCGCTTGGAGCGCCCGCCGCGAGCGCGGACACGTCAACGGCCCCGCCAAGCCGATATGATACGCCATGATGATGTGCCACGGCGCCGCATTCCCGGCATTCCAACACCGCACACGGGAACACACGGGAACACAGCGAAAGGGCGTGCTCGCGGTCGCCGGATTGGCTTGGCCCCGGCTCACGCGATACGCCCCCCGCGCCCGGCGAGGCGCGGCCATCCATGCCAACGGCCGCTAGCGCGCGGTCCGATAGCTATGCATCGAGCCGTCGCTTACCGGCTCGTTGATGATGATGTCGCCGTTGCGGATCTTGACGTTGTACAGGCAGTTGGGATTCGTACACACCCATGCCTTGAACTGGATTGATGCGCCCTGGCTGCCAAAATCTGACAACGGCACCAAATCCCCAGCGCCACACTTCCGACATCGCGGAAACTCGAATTCCACTCCCATCTCCCCTTCCTTCAGCTCTGCGCCGCCGCTCCAGGTCTCATCTGCCCGCCCGCGCCGCCACTCGGCGCGAGTCCCCCACTAGCAGAGCTGCCACCTCAGTGCCCGCTACTCCGGAAAGCGCGGCTCATGCCGTCTCAACAGTATAACACACTCCGGCGCCCGGCCGCTGTCCGCGTTGTGGGCGGCGCATCTGTGCGGCTTGCTCGCAAGTTTCGGGCCATCTTCTCAGCGCCCGATGGGCTCTTATGCACCCTATCGTCTCCTCATCTCGCCTCGGCGTGTCCAGGCGGGCGTCTCATCCGTTGAAAAGCGTGGGACGCCGCCGTACCAGCCCGCTTGTCTCGCCAGAATCCAGGGAATTGTGTTTCACTATTCACTGGGTTATACTGGAGCATAGCAGGCTGACATGCCTCACCTGCCCCATATCCCGCCGGCGACTCGCTGGCGAACCGCGTGTGGTGCGCGGCACGGCACGCCCGACATCTCCGCGGGAGGAACCTCATGGATAGCCGTCATCGCGCCGCGCGCCGGCCGCGCTCGTCCGGGCTGCGCCCGCGCGACATCCCATCCGGCCAGGAGACGCGGTGCGGCGGCGACGGCGTCATCGAGCTGGCCGTGCTGCCCGTGCGAGGCACTGTGCTGCTGCCAAATATGGTGGTGCCGCTGTTCGTGGACCGCGAGCCGGCGCTCTCCGCCGTCGAGCATGCCATCACGCGCGACCAGGACATCCTGGTGGTTGCCCAGCGTTCCGAGGAGACGGACGACCCGACCGCTCAGGACATCTATCACGTCGGCACGCAATGCTCCATCAAGCGCGTCTTACGGCTGCCCGACGGCGCGACGAGCATCCTGGTGCAGGGCCAACAGCGCGCGCGCATCATCTCCTGGCTCGGCCAGGCGCCCTTCGGCGTGGTGCGGGCGGCGCCGCACACCGACACGGCGGCCCGCGATGAGCATATCGAGGCGCTGGCACGCGCCGCGCTCTCCTCATTCGAGACCTGCGCCCGTCTGAGCGAGCGGCTCAGCGAAGATGCCTACGTGCAGGCGCTCAACGTGAGCGAGCCAGGAGCTCTCGCCGATTTCATCGTCGCGCAGATCGAACCGCCGCTGGCCGTGCGCCAAGAGCTACTGGAGAGCTTCGACATCGCTGACCGGCTCACCAAGACCTGCCGCCTGCTGCGGCGCGAGCTCAACGTGCTGGAGCTGGAGCACAAGATTCACGACGAGGTCCAGCAGGAGGCCGACCGCGGCCAGCGCGAGCTCTTCTTGCGCGAGCAGCTCCGCGCGATACAGCGCGAGCTTGGCGAGCACGATCCCGCCATGCGCGAGAGTGTGGAGCTGCGCGAGCGCATCGAGGCCGCCGCTATGCCCGCCGCCGTGCGCGAGCAGGCGCACAAAGAGCTGGAGCGCCTGCTCGCTATGCCCTCAATGGCCCCGGAGCAGAGCGTGCTGCGCGGCTATCTGGATTGGCTCATCGCCGTACCCTGGCAGCGCGTCTCCACGGATTCGCTGGATTTGCACCACGTCGCCGCGGTGCTCGATGCCCATCACTACGGGCTGGAGCGCATCAAGGACCGTATCCTCGACTTCATGGCGGTGCGCAAGCTCGCCCCCGGCGGTCGCGCGCCGATTCTCTGCTTGGCCGGCCCGCCCGGCGTCGGCAAGACCTCGCTCGGCCGCTCCATCGCCGAGGCGCTCGGCCGCACCTTCGCTCGTGTCTCGCTCGGCGGCATTCGTGACGAAGCCGAGATTCGCGGCCATCGCCGCACCTACGTCGGCGCGCTGCCGGGGCGCATCATCCAGGGCATGAAGACCGCCGGCACAGTCAACCCCGTCTTCGTCCTCGATGAGATAGACAAGCTCGCCGCCGACTTTCGCGGCGACCCCGCCGCCGCCCTGCTCGAAGTGCTGGACCCCGAACAGAACGTCGCCTTCTCGGACCACTACCTGGAAGTTCCCTACGATCTCTCGCGCGTGCTGTTCATCCTGACAGCCAACGACCTCTCCGCCATCCCGGCGCCGCTGCGCGACCGCATGGAAGTCATCGAAATCTCCGGCTATACCGAGGAAGAGAAAGTCCAGATCGCCCGCGCGCACCTCATCCCACGGCAACTGCGCGAGAGCGGCCTGAGCGTGAACCGCGTCGAGATCGAAGGCGCGACGATCAGCCGCATCATCCGCGAGTACACCTTCGAGGCCGGCGTGCGCAACCTGGAGCGCGAGATCGCCGCCATCATGCGCCGTGTCGCGCGGCGTGTGGCCGAAGGCCGGCGCCACAAGGCCATCGTCACGGCGCAGCGCCTCCCCGCTTACCTTGGGCCACAGAAGTTCTTCCCGCCGGAGGCGGAGGCCGGCGATGAGGTCGGCGTTGCCACCGGCCTCGCCTGGACGGCGGCGGGCGGCGACCTCACCAGCGTCGAGGTGATGGTCGTGCCGGGGCGCGGCTCCGTGCTGCTCACCGGCCAGCTCGGCGACGTGATGCGCGAATCCGCTCAGGCCGCGCTCACCTTCACCCGCGCCCGCGCGGACGTGCTCGGTCTGCGCGAGGGCTTTTACGAGACGAGCGACATCCACGTCCATCTGCCCGCTGGCAGCATCCCTAAGGATGGGCCGTCCGCTGGCGTCACCATGGCGCTCGCGCTGATCTCCGCCTTCACCGGGCGCGCGGTGCGCCACGACGTGGCGATGACGGGCGAGATTACGCTGCGCGGGCGCGTGCTGCCTGTCGGCGGCGTCAAAGAAAAGGTGCTGGCCGCCTACCGCGCCGGCCTCTCGACCGTGATTCTGCCGCGGCGCAACCTCAAAGACCTGGACGAGCTAGCCGGCGAGGTGCGCGACCGCATCGCCTTCGTGCCGGTGGAGACGATGGATGAGGTGCTCGGCGTCGCCCTCTGCCCGCCCGCCCGCTTTCCCGCGGCCCACGCGGAGCTTGGCCCCGCCGCCTACACCGCGCCGCTGGCGCCCGCCCGCCCGCTCTCCCCGCGCACGGAGCCGGCTGCCGCCGGGCGTGTCGCGCGGCCACGCGGCCGTCGCGCCGTCGTCGTCGCCGGAGAGCAGCCATGACGCCCGCTCGCTTCTCATTGACACAAACGGGCGTGAATGGTAGCATCAAAGGGATTGCCGGTTTGCCTGGGCCGCGCGGTGTACCGCTATGCCGGAGGCGAAGACTCCGCTGGCGGCCCGCGCCAGCACAATACAGCACGACGCAGTGCGATTTCGGATGAGCGGAGGAGCGCGGCAATGCCGACTAAGATCACCATGCCCCAGCTTGGAGAGTCCGTCAGCGAAGGCACCGTAGGACGCTGGCTCAAGAACGAGGGCGACACCGTCAAGCGCGACGAGGTGCTGGTGGAGATCGTCACCGACAAGGTCACGGCCGAGTACCCATCTCCGGTGGCGGGGCGGCTCGTCAAAATCCTTGCGCAAGAGGATGCGACGGTCAAGGTCGGCGCCGCGATCGCCGAGATCGAAGAAGCCGGCGCTGCCGCTTCCACCGCCGCATCTTCCTCCACATCCGCTGCCGCTCCCGCCGCTGCTGGCAATGCAGCGCGGCCAGCCCCAGCCGCATCCACGCCCGCTTCCACCACCTCGATCACAAGCGCGGCCCCAACCGCTACGCTGAGCGCGGCCCCGCCGGCCTATGGGGTGACCAATGGCGGCGGCGCGGCGCGCGGCGTCGCCGTGCAGGAGAAAGTCTCACCGCTGGCCCGCCGTCTCGCCCAGGAGCACAACGTAGACCTGGGCGCGATCCAGGGGACCGGCGAGGGCGGGCGCGTGCGCAAAGAAGACATTCTCGCCTATGTCGAGCAGCGCGGCGCGCAGCCCATGGCGGCAACGGCTCCCGCCGTCTCCACTCCGCCGGCCCCCGCCCCACTCGCGCCCGCGCTTACGCCAGCCGCCGGCGATGAATTGGTCACACCCTCGCCCGCGCGCCGCGCCATCGCCGAGCACATGGTGCGCAGCAAGCACACCTCGCCACACGCCTACACCCTCGTCGAGGTGGATGTCACCGGGCTATCGCGCTGGCTGGATCGCAACAAAGACGAGTTCAAGCGGCGTGAGGGCTACGGTATCTCGTTCCAGACCTTCGTCATCAAGGCGGTGGTCGAGGCGCTCAAAGAGCATCCCTATCTCAACGCCTCCTGGACCGAGGACGGCAAAATCCTGCTGCGCAAGCAGATCGCTATCGGCATCTCCATCGCGCTGGAGAACAACCTGATCGTCCCAGTCATCAAGAACGCCGACACGCTCAACCTCGCTGGCATCGCCCGCGCCGTCGCCGATCTCGTCGCGCGCGCGCGCGCCAACCGGCTGATGCCTGCCGACGTGCGGGACGCCACCTTCACCGTCAACAACCCCGGCGTCTTCGGCACGCTGATCTCGATGGCCGTGATCAATCAGCCGAACGCCGGCATCCTCACGATGGATGCCGTTACCAAGCGTCCCGTCGTCGTAGACGACGCCATCGCCATCCACTCGATGATGTACATGTCGCTCTCATTCGACCATCGCATCCTCGACGGCCTGACCGCGGCCGGCTTTCTTGGCGCGATCAAGCGCCGTCTGGAGAGCTGGGGCCCAGAGATTGACGTATATTGAGCGGCGCATTCCGCCCGGCGCCCGCATCGCCCTTTCACGGCCGCGCGTACGCATCCAGGGCATCCGCCAGCGGTCCCGCCTGCTCGCGCGCGTAGCCGGCGTACGCCTCGATCTGCCGCGCGCGCTCGGCGTCCGACCAACCGAGCTCGACGGCCATGAGCCGGGCGACCATCGCCGCGGCGTCCAGCCCGCGCGTGCGCTCCTCGATGGCGATGCGCGTGCGCCGCGCCAGCACGTCCTCCAGCGTCAGCGCCAGCTCCGCCCGGCACGCCCAGACGACCTCAGCCGCGATGTAGGGCAGGTCGTCTACCAGTCGCGCGCCCAGCGCCGCGTCACCCGCGACCAGATCCAGCAGCGCCGCGGCATCCGTCCCATACGCCGACAGATGCTCCGCCACATCCCCCTCCAGCCCCAGCGCAGCCGCCCGCTCTTGGATGCCCACACGCGCCCGCTCCCACCCTTCGGCTCCTGCCAGCGGCAGCGCGAGCGTCGGATGCCGCCGCTCTGCCCCTGACCGCCCCTCGCGCGCATCAATGCGGTCCAACAGCTCTTCGGCCATGCGCCGGTAGGTGGTCAGCTTGCCGCCGGAGAGCGTCAGCAGCCCGTCGTCGCCCTCGACGATGGCATGTGTGCGTGAGAGGCGGGCCGGCGTGCGCCCCTTCTGCAGCTTCAGCAACGGGCGATAGCCGGCGTAGGTCGCCAGGATGTCGTCGCGCGTGACGGGCCGGCGCGT
>JAICVS010000081.1 GCA_025935195.1 Ktedonobacterales bacterium | reverse complement strand
GGGATGGCCGCGGCGGTGGCGGCGAGCGAGTTGGTGGGAACGGCAAAGACCTCCGCGATGTCGGGGGCCAGGCGGGTGACACGGGCGATGCGCACGCCCTCAGTGGGCTGGAGGGTGAGGCGCATGCCAGCGGCGAGGGTGGCGCGCAGGCGCTGCACGACATGCTCGAAGCGGTCTTGCAGCTCTCGCGGGCGTTCTACATAGTCGGAGCTGCCGCCGCTGATGGCGGCGAGGCGGTCCAGCAGATCGCGGTTCCACTTGGTGCCCATGCCCAGAGCGGTGATGGAGACGCCGAGGTTGCGCGCCTGGGCGGCGAGCTCGATGCAGCGCGGTTCGTCGCCGTAGGTGCGGCCGTCGGTGAGCAGCACGATGGTGGCGGCGTGCGTGCGCTTTTTGCGCGCGGCGAGACAGTCGAGCGTGGCGCTGAGGCCGCTGGCGATCTCGGTGCCGCCGCGCGGGCTGAGGTTGTCGAGCGCGGTCTCGATGCCGGCGCGACCATTGACGGTCTCGCCGTCGGCGATGACCTCGGCGCGGTCGTCGAAGAAGACGAGGGTGAGCAGATCTTCGATGTGCAGCTTGTCGAGGATGGCACGGACGGCATTCTTCGCTTCGACGAGCTTGGCGTCCTTTTTCATCGAGCTGGAGCGGTCAATGACCAGGGCGAGGTCGAGCGGCAGGGGATCGAGGACGGCGGCTTCACGGGTGGGGCCAAGCTCGGCCAGCACGTAGAAGCGCGTCGGCTCGCGTGGAGGGGTGAGTGTGCGCTGGCCGGGGGTGACGCTGAGCAGGATGGAGGGAGTGACCGGCGCGGCGGTGGCGGCGCCGCCGGTAGGTACGGTGCGGACGGGGCCGGAGGTCTCGCGGGGCCGCATGGCTGGGCGAACCTGGGTGGCGTTGGCACGCTGGATGGCGGCGTTGGCATTCGGGTATGGCCCGCGCAAGGCCTGATCGTAGACGGCGCGCGTCTGCGGCGTGCTGAGCACGCGGTAGGCCTCACCGATGAGCTTGAACTGCTCGGCGGCGGCCGGATCGGGGTTGAAGTCGGGGTGATACTGGCGGGCCAGCACGCGGTACGCCTGGCGAATCTCCTCGAGGGATGCCGAGGGGCTGAGGCCGAGCGCGCTATAGAAGTCAGATTGCATCATCGCTGTTCCTCTACGCTCCCCTCTACGCTCCCCTCTACGCTCCCTTCCCGCTCTTGGATGGCGGATACGGAGCCGGCTTCGCCATCTTCGCCAGCTACCGGGATGCGCTCGGTCTCATCGGGTGTGGCGGCGCGGACGAAGACGACGAGGGCGGTGCTATTGTCGTGGCCGCCGGCGGCGTTGGCGAGCGCGACCAATTGCTCGGCGCACGCGGCCGGCGCCGCGGCGCCAGCCAGCGCCTGGGCGATCTCCTGGCTATCCACCTCGTCCCAGAGGCCGTCGGAGCAGAGGAGCAGGCGATCCCCTGGCGCGATGGTGAAGTCCAGGGTGTCGGCGCCGATCTCGTCTTCCTGGCCGAGCGAGCGGTAGAGCATGCTGCGCGGCACGAAGATGTCTGGATCGTTGAGCAGCGGGTGGTCTACGGACTGGAGACGGGCGAGGACGGAGTGGTCCTCGGTGAGCTGAACCATGACGTCGCCGCGCAGCAGGTAGGCGCGGCTGTCGCCCAGGTGGGCGAGGGCGGCGCGCTGGCCGCTGATGGCGACGGCGGTGAGGGTGGTGCCGGTGGCCTGGCCGAGCGAATGGGCCAGCGCGCGCACCTGGCGGTTGGCCGCCTCGACGGCACGCGCCAGCGCGTCGGTCAGCGCGTCGGTCAGCATGGGCTGTTCGCCATTCGCCTCCTTCCCGTCTTTCGCCTCCTTCCCGTCTTTCGCCTCTTTCGCCTCTTTCGCCTCGCCCTGGCCGTTGGCCTCAGCGGGGGTCGCGGCGGCGGCTAGGGCGGGGCCGGTGATGGCGGGCAGCGCGAGGGAGCGAGCCATCTCGACGGACAGGATGCGCGTGGCGATGCGGCTGGCAAGCTCGCCGTGGGCCTCACCGCCCATGCCGTCGGCCACGAGGAAGACGGCGAGCGGCAGATCGTCGCTGTGGTCGTCGCGGATGTCGAAGAGGACGGCGGCGCAGGCATCCTGGTTTTGTGAGCGGACGCGGCCGATGGTGGTGGCGGTGCCATAGTCGAGGTGGAGCGGCGCGGTGAGGGGATCGGCGGCGGGCAAGGGGAGCATCTGCGTGGTGGTATCCAGGGCCGCGCTACATGCGCCGGCGAGATCGGCCGGGGAGGCGAAGCCATCGGCCGCGCCGTGGGCGACGATGCGGCGCAGGTTCTCGATGACGTCGCTCTCATCGCTGGCGCGCTCGGGCTCCAGTCCGGCGAGCACGCCGAGGGAGCGGGCGAGGAAGTTGGCGTCGCGGGCGAAGAGGGGGGTAGGGTCGCTGGCGACGCCGCCGACGTACTCTGCCGTCTCCATGCCCGCGAGGAAGGCGCGGCCGTCGAAGACGGCGAGGGCGTCGGGGGAGAGGTGCAGGTGGGCGACATCGTTGCGGTGCAGGTAGCTGAGCGCGTCAGCGAGACCGGTGGCGGCGCGCAGCACGGATGCGGCATCCAGGCGGGCGCCCTGGCTGGCGCTGATGGCGACGGTGCCGTCGGGGGCGGCGAGGGCGTCGAGCACGAGCACGTCGCGGTCGCCATGGGTGAGCACGGCGCGCGGCGCGAGCAGGCGGGGGTGGCGCAGGTTGAGGGCGACGACGCGCTCCATCTCGGCGAAGCCGCCGCGCGGGCGGGCGACGAGTGTTACGTAGCTGGTGCCCTCGTCGCTCACGGTGCGCGCGAGGGAGCCGCTTTCGTCGCCGCCGGTATAGAGCGCGCGCTCGATCACGTAGGGCCCGACACGGTCGCCGGGAGCGAGCGTGCCGCTTTTTCCGTTCACGCGCGTGCCGGCGGTGGCCGGCAGGCGCTGTGTCTCTGCCTCGTTCGCGTCACTGGCCGCCGCGGTGCCGGCGCTATGCTCGTCGCCCTGATTCACGCAATTCTCCCTACCCAGCCGCCGTAGCGAGCCGCGGTCGTCGCCCCGAATCCCTGAACTCCCGAATCCGCTTCCACCTTAGCACCTTCTATGTGGTGGCATCCAGCGCGTAGAGGCTGCCGTCGGTGCTGCCGATGTAGACCAGGCCATCCGCGACGACGGGCGAGCCGGTGATCATATCGCGGGTGGCGTGGCGCCAGCGCAGCTTGCCGGTGACGGCATCCACACAGTAGAGCGCGCCGTCCACGCAGCCGAAGTAGACGTGGCCGTCGGCGATGGCGGGGTTGGAGTTGACCTGGCCGCCGGCGGGATACTTCCAGAGCGGGCTGCCGGTGCGGCGTTCGAGGCAATGCAGGTGCTTGTCGGTGGAGCCGATATAGAGTTTATCCTGATAGATGAGCGGCGAAGAGATGATGAACTTCTCGGTCATCTCGCGCCAGGCGAGCCAGCCGGACTTGGTTTCGAGCGCGTAGACGGCGAAGTCGTACGAGCCGAAGTAGACGTAGCCATCGACGACGGCGGGCGAGGAGATGACGGGGCCTTGGGTGCGGTGGTTCCACTTGCGCTCGCCGGTGATGGCGTCCACGCCGTAGATGTATTCGTCGCCGGAGCCGAAGAAGACCGTGCCGTTGGCGAAGGCGGCGGATGACTGCACCTCGCGGAAGGTGCGGTAGCGCCAGAGGTGGCGGCCGGTGCGCGGGTCTATGGCGTGCATGTGGCCGTCGTCGGAGCCGATGTAGAGGCGGTCATCGTAGATGCGTGGCGAGGAGCGGACGTGGTGCCAGGCGCGGTAGCGCCAGACCTCTTTGCCAGTGGCGGCCTCGATGCCGTAGACGTTGAAGTCTTCGGAGCCGATGATGACGAGATTGCGCCAGAGGGCGGGCTGGCCGCAGATGCCGCCTTCGGTGTCGAACTTCCAGAGGAACGTGCCGGTGTGGGCGTCCAGGGCATAGAGGTTGTGGTCGTAGGAGCCGATGTAGACGACGCCGTTGGCGACGGTCGGCGTGGCGCGGACCTCCTCCTCGGTCTCGAACTGCCAGCGGATCTTGGAGGCGCCGCCGAACAGGTTGGTGTTGGTGGGAACCGGCCCGGTGCCCCAGGGGCCGGTGCGCGTGTTGCCGGTGCGGCCGTTCTGGCGGATGTGGGTCGTGCTCATGATGGCGCCCTGGCCGGAGGCGGCTTCGAGGGCGCGACGCAGCTCGCCGATGGTCTGGTAGCGGTTCTCCTTCTTTTGCTCCAGGCACTTCATGACGATGGCTTCGAGGGCGGGGGTGACAGCGGGATTGAGCGCGCGCGGCGGGCGCTCGTAGAAGGAGAAGGGCTGCTGGAAGCGCGGATCGCTCTTGGTTAGCAGGTGATGGGCCATGGCGCCGAGGGAGTAGATGTCCGAGCGGCTCTCGGCCTTGCGCTCGTACGCCTCAGGCGCGGCATAGCCCTGGGTGCCGATGTTGGTCTGCATGTCTTCGGGCAGGAAGACTTTGGCGATGCCGAAGTCGATCAGGAAGATCTCGTTGCGCGGGGTGAGGATGACGTTGCTGGGCTTGAGGTCGCGGAAGATGATGGGTGGGTTGTGGTTGTGCAGGTAGGCGACGATCTCGCAGAGCTGCAAGATCCAACTGGTGACGAGATCGGGATCGAGCAGGCTGGGGCTGTGCTCCAGCAGTTGTTCGAGGTCCTGGCCTTCAATGTATTCGAGGACGAGATAGGCGCGGCGGGCCTCTTTGAAGGAGTCGTACACGCGCGGGATGTGGTAGTGGCGCAGCGATTCGAGCACCATGGCCTCGCGCGTGAAGTTGGACATGCTGGCCTGCATGTCGTTGAGGCGGGGGATCATCTCTTTGAGCGAGCGCAGCGACTGTGTGCCGGGGAAGTGCTCATCGCGTACGAGGTAGACGTGCCCCATGCCGCCCTTGCCAAGGATGCGCTCCACGCGGTAGCGCCCCTGCTGTAGCAGGGTGCCGAGGGCGAGCTGATAGGGGCCCTGCGCGAGACGGGCCGTGTCGTCGTCGGCGCCCCTGCCGCCCATGTTCCCCGTGCCTCCCGTAATGCCGATGCCGCCGATGCCGCCGATGCCCGCGCCGCCGCTTGACGCTCCGTTGCGAAAATCCACCATGCTACGCTACCCCCCAACTCGCCAGACGCGGACCGGATGGCGGTGTACCGTGTATGACGTGTGTACCGGATACTCCCTGAAGACGTGTGCCGACGCGGCGCGACCGCGCTCGCCGCCGCGCACGCTGGCCACTACGCGCGCGCGGGTGCGGACCCCTTTCCGCGCCATGGAATGCGCTTGCCCGTTGGGTGCGTATTCTATCACAGCCGTTGGCGCATGCCCATCCCGCTGCCGGATGGCCCATCCCGCGACATGGTCGCGATACTGCCTTATCCTGATCAACGCGAAATGCGCCGATATGTCACACGGCGAGAAGAAACCTGCCGCGTCGTGAGCAAGGGGATGGCGGGGAGCCCTCACTCCCCAACCCGCTCTCTTCACGCGGCGAGGGAGAGCTATGACCGGGCGGTAAAGTTGACTGGGATGGTCACCATTGCCGTTTTTGCCGTTTTTTGCCGGTGTGTTGGAAGTAGCATCCTCTCGCATGCGGAATTCAAGGGGATTTGTGAGGATCGGCACCGTGACGTTTGGTGTTCTGGATGGCAAAAACGGCAAGAAACGGCAAAAAGTGGCACGGTCGGCGGCAAAAACGGCGCGGTTTGGCGGGAGGATGGCAGGGTCCATGTCGCTCGGCCGGTGGCGGCGTGTGGGTGTGATTGGCATGTTTGCGCCCCATGGAGCTGCTCAGGTGCGCGCGAGGCCGAGTGACCTCGTGTCAGTGGAACTAATTTACCATTGGATTGATGGGGTGTCAAGGGAACGGCGGGGCGGCGAGGATGGCGGGCGTGGTGACGCATGGCTGACGCATGGCTTCAGATGCGCTTCAGATACGCTTTAGACGGTGATGTCCGCGATGGGGGCGAGCAGGTCGCGCGCTTCGCCGGCACGCGGGCTATCGGGGCGGAGCGCGAGCGCCGTGCGCAGCTCCGTGGCGGCGGCGACCAGATCGCCGGCGGCCAGGGCGGATTGCGCGAGCAGGATGTGTGGGCCGGGGTCGGTGGGGTCGAGCGCGCGCGCCTGGGTGGCGGCGTAGAAGGAGAAGGCAGGCTGGCGCATCTGCGCGTAGACTTCGGCGAGCTGGAAGCGGAGTGGCTCGTTTTGCGGCCAGCGGACGACAGCGGCCTGCGCGGCGGTGACGGCGCGGCGGTCGTCTATGCCGTAGCCGTAATCCAGATAGAACTGGAGCCATTCGATGGTCGCGCTGGGATCTGTGCTGAGCCGGGCCGCGGCGCCGAAGGCGAGATCGGCCTGGAAGTAGATGTGCTTGGCGAGCAGCACACGCGCTTCGGCGGCCAAGATAGCGGAGTTGTTGCCGTCGAGGGCGAGTGCCTGTTGGAGCGCCGTGTCGGCCGCGGCCAGATCACCTCTGGCGGCGGCGATCTCACCGGTGGCGAACCAGGCGAAGCTGAGCTTGGGGTCCAGCGCGCGCGCGGTGGCGATTGCGGCGGCGCCGGCAGCCTGGGCGCCCGTCAGCCAGAGCGCCCAGCCAAGGTAGGCGTGGGCGGGTGCGCCGGTTGAGCCAGCGGTGACGGCGTGGCGCAGTGGGTCGAGCGCGAGCTGGGGCAGGCCGATGGCGAGGAAGGCGAAGCCGAGCCGCGCCGGCCAGTTTGTTTGGTCGGGAGGCGCGGCGGCGAGATCGAGGAAGCCGGCGGAGCGGATGGCGTCCAGGTCGCCACTGGGGCGGTCTAGCGCGCTGAGGAAGTCTCGCTGGGCGGTGGGCAGGTCGCCGCGCCAGAGCGCGAGCATGCCCAGGTGTGCCACTGCCTGGGGGTCATTGCGTGGCAGGAGCTGCCATGCGCGTTCGGCGGCGGCGGCGTGGCCGGCGGCTTCCTGGGCGGTGGCGAGACGGCGTGGGCCGTCGCGCGCGCCGCGGTCGGCGGCGCGCTGCCACGCCTGGGCCGCGCCGGATGTGTCGCCGGAGGCGGCGAGGGCATCGCCCAGGGCAAGCCAGACGGCGCCGTTGTCGCTGCCGTTCGCGCCGTTGCGCGCGAGGCAGGCGCGGTAGGAGGCAATCGCGTCCGGCCACTCATGCTGGAAGGCGCGCACCGCGGCGGTGTCGCAGAGCGGGCGGGGATCGGTGGGCGCGGCGGCGTGGGCGGCGGCGTATTGGCCGAGGGCGAGGTCGTAGCGCTGGATGGCGCGATCGCGCGCGGCGGCGGCAAGGTATTGCGCGACGGTGGGCTGGACGGGGCCGACGGCAAGCGCCAGCCCGGCCAGGACGACGACACAGGCGACAACGGCGAGCGCCCGCCGCGGCAGGTGGGGCGGGGACGAGGCGCGCGCGGGCGCGTAGGCCCGGTCGGTGGTGGATGCGGTGATCATGGGTGAAATGGAGTCCTCACCCCCCGGCCCCCTCTCCTTGCGCGGAAGGGGGGAGCCAGAACGCACGAGGATACCTTCGCTGTTTGCGCATGATAGGCGTTCGTGTGGTGCGGGTCAATCATATCGCCCGTTCGGGTTGTCAAAGAGCATAAATTGCGCCTGGGGGCGTGCCGCCGCGACGTCCGGCCGGAGCTGGAGTGGGATGGGACGCGGGGCCGCGGTGATGTGGCAGGGGGCGTTGTCGTTTGGGTGCGGCTTGACGGAGGCGATGGTGGGGCGTATGCTGCCGGCGGCCAGTGATGCTGTTGCGCGACGGCGAGAGACGCCGCGGAGGGGATAGCGTATGTCGGATGGGTCGGGCGGTCTGGAAGGCAATGCGGTGGCGCGGGCGGACGCGGGCGGTGAGCGGGCGGTGGCGCGGGAGCGGGCAGGCGGCGGCGCTGTGGCCGTGGTGGCGGGCGATGCGTCACGGCCGTCGGCGTTCGAGCGATTGCTGGCGGCGACGGCGCATGTGCTGCTGCTCTTCAGCTTGCTGGGGACGCTGGGCGCGACGCTGATCTGGCTGGTCTTCCGGCGGCGCTCGCCCTATGTGGCGCGGCAGGCGCGGCAGGCGGTGCTGTGGCAGATTCTCTCGAACGTGATGCTGGGCATCATGGCGCTGATCGTGATCGTGATCGTGGCCGTGTCGTTTGGCTCGGCGATCACTACGTCGCCCCAGCACGACGCCACCAGGGCCGTCTTCCAGTTCAGCGCGGGGCTGCTCTGTCTGGCGGTGCTGCCGTTCTGCGCGACGCTGTACGCGGTGGCCTCGGCGGGGCTGGGCGCGCTCTACGCGCTGCTGGGCCGCGAGTATCACTATCCGCTGATCAATCGGCGACGCGCGGCGAGGGGGAGCTGAGAGCAGCGGCGGCGGCGAGGCGAGGCGAGGGATGGTTCCATGAAGAAACTGGGTAGCCAGACGGCCTACTGGCTTGACGCGCGTGTGAGCGGTTTCTAGAATGAATTTCGCTTGTTGCCAATGCCGCGAGGCGATCGGGCGCGGCTGCCGTTCGTGGGCGGCGAGGGGATGCGAGGGGATCGGACGTGGACGTGGAGAAGGATGTTCCCGTGGGAGGCACACAGCGCATGCGGCGCCGCCGCTCGCGCGGCCAGGCGATCGTCGAGTTCGCGATGATCGCGCCGATCTTCTTCGCGCTGCTCTTCGGCTTGCTCGAATTCGCGCTGATCGGGATGTCGGTGGCGACGTATAACTTCGCGGCCAAGGATTCGGCGCGTGTCGGCTCGCTGCTGGGGCGCACGCGCGCCGATGTTGATTTCCAGATCGTGCAGGATATCTCGTCGCGCAGCGCGGGCTTCGTCGTCGCCAAAATGCTCAAAGTCGAGGTCTATCGCTCGGATCAGACCGGCGCGCCGCCGGTGGCAGGTACGACGCCGGAATGCGTCTATACGCCGCCGTTCAACTTCGCGCTGGATCCGATCACGGATCCGAGCTGGTCATGCGGCGCGCAGAATTGCTCCGGATCCATCACCGCCGGCACGTGGCCGGCGTGCTCGCGCAACGATACGCTGCTCAACGCCGATTACCTGGGCGTGAAGATTACGTACCAATACACGTACCTGACTTCGTTCGCCTCTGGCGGCCTCTCGGCGCTGACGCTCTCGGCGACCTCGGTGCAGCGGGTCGAGCCGCAGGACTTCCAGGGCGAGAACACGCGGCCGCGTGTCGTGACGGCGCTGGCGCGGCCACCGGCCGGTGTGAGCGCGCTGGGAAGCGCCACGCCGGCGACGCTGGCCGTGTGGAGCGGCGGAGCGGACGCGCTGGCGCCACGGCGGCGGGATGGAAACGGAGCGAGCCTGTGAGCGGGTTGCGCGGGCTGCTGGCATGGCCGCGGCGGCGGCGGGTCAGCAGAGGGCAGGCGCTGGTCGAGTTTCTCGCGTTCCTGATGTTCCTGCTGTTTTTGGTGCAGGGAGTGGTGAACGTGGGCGGGCTGCTCGACGACCACCTCAGCATTGTGTACGCGACGCGGCAGGGGGCGCGCACGGCGGCGGTGCTGGGCCAGCAGGTGAACGCGGACTGCGCGGTGGTGGGCGCGGTCAACGCGGCGATGGCGGGGCTGGCGAACGTGAAGGTGACGAAGATCACGGTCTACCAGGCGAACGCGAGCGGCCAGTCGGCGGGGCCGACGGATGTTTATTCGACGACGACGAGCGGGCCGCCGATCATCTGCACGGGAACGACGGTGACGCCCGCAGGCACCAACGGCTACCCGACCACCTCACGCAATAATCTGCCGTTCACCGAGGATTCGATTGGGGTGCGCGTGGACTACGTGTATACGTTCCAGTTCCCGTTCTTCAGCGGCGGCACCTTCGCGGCCTCGGACTATACGGTGATGCCGGTCAATCCGGTGGGGCTGCCGACCACCCCGACGCCGGGGGCTGTGCCTACCGCGACCTGTGGCGGATTGGGTATCCCCTGCACCGGTTGATAGTTCCCCGCATTTCCCGGCTGCCGTGGATGGTTGATGCCAGCGGGAAGTCCTCACCCCCCAACCCCCTCTCCCCGAGGGGAGAGGGAGAGGCGGAACGATGGAGCGGTGTCACGGCGCGGTTAGCGGATGCGCTCGCAGACGGCGACGCATTCGATGTGGGAGGTGAAGGGGAACATGTCGACGGGCTGGACGGAGACGAGGCGGTAGCCGTCGGCGCAGAAGAGGTTGAGGTCGCGCGCGAGGGTGGAGGGGTCGCAGGAGATGTAGACGAGGGTGCGCGGGCCGATCTGCCGCAGTTCGGTGAGGGCGCGCGGGTGGCAGCCGGCGCGGGCGGGGTCAACCAGGGCGACGTCGAGGCGCTGGCCCTGGCGGCGCAGTGTGCCGAGCACACGCTCCAGCACGCCTTCGGTGACGGTGAGGTTGATGATGCCGTTGAGCGCGGCGCTGGCGCGGGCGTCGGCGACGGCGCTGGGCTGCGACTCGACGGCGTGGACGTGGGTGACATGCTCGGCGAGGAAGAGGGAGAAGAGGCCGACGCCGCTATAGCCGTCGAGCGCCCAGTCGCCCTGGCGGAGGCGCAGCGCCTGCAACGCCTGGCGCACGAGGACGGGGGTTTGGGCGGCGTTGACCTGGAAGAAGGAGCCGGCGGAGATACGGAAGGTGCGGTTGAGCACGCGCTCGTGGACGAAATCCTGGCCGACGACGACGCGCCCGCGGCCGCCGGGCATGCCGAGGATGACGACGCCGACGAGGCCGGGTATGGCCTCGAGCAGCGCCTCGCCTAGCGCGTACGGGCCGCCGGCGAGGTCAATCGCGCTGCCGGGACGGGTCTCGATGGCGAGCAGGCCGGGCGCGCGACGAATGCCTTCCGGCTGGACGGCGCGGGGGATGCTGGCGGCGGGGGATGAGGCGGCGACGCGCAGGGTGAAGCGCTCGGCATACGCGGAGGCGTCTTCACCCCAGTTGTCGCGCAGCCATGCGCGCACGCTACGGAAGAGGGCGTCGAGCGCGGGATGCACGAGCGGGCACGTGGGCATGTCGAGCACGTCGTGGCTGCCGGCGCGGCGGAAGCCGATGGCGCCGTCGTGGCCGATGGCGAACTGCGCGACGGTGCGATAGCGCCAGGGATCGGAGCCGTTGGGCATGCCGATGGCCGGCTGCACGGGTGGATTGGGGAAATGGCCGATGCGCGTGAGGAGCTGGCGGACGATGCGGGTTTTCCAGTGGAGCTGCGCGGGATAGGCGAGATGCTGCCACTGGAAGCCGCCGGACTCGCCCAGCTCTGGGTAGCGCGGCTCGACACGGTCGGGGGAGGGACGCAAGACCTCGACGAGGGTGGCGCGCGCGTAGTTGCTGCGCTCGCGGGTGAGGCGGGCACGCACAAGCTCGCCGGGCAGGCCGCCGGAGACGAAGACGGCGCGGCCCTGGTAGCGGCCGACAGCATCGCCGCCGTAGGCGAGGTCGGCCAGCTCCAGCTCGAGAATCGGCCCGTCGGAGGCCGCCTCATCCGTGGCGGCAGGCGCTCCGTTGATGCCCGCGCTCTCGTCGAACGCATCGCCGGGGCGGGAGGACCGGGACACGCCGCTGTAGCCGTTGGTCATCACTTCCTCTTCGCCGCCACATAACCGCTGCGGAATTCCTGCCTGGCGAACACGTATCCCTTCGGTCGTCTGCGGCAATTGTAACATATCGTTAACACCTCGCGCCTAGCGGGAGGCCCGTGCCATATGGTCACCTGTCCGGACAGAGGCGAGGAGGAAGGGCAGGCGATCAGGAGATGTCAGGAGATGTAGGAGGCGGAGCGATAGCGGCCGGCGCGGGCGGAGAGGATGGCGAGCAGGACGGCGCCGAGGCCGGCGCTGGCGACGAAGAGGGTGATGAGGGCGCCCAGGCAAGGGATGGTTTCGGCGAAGGTGATGAGCGTGACGCCGAGAACGGCGGCGCCTATGCCGGCGCGGTTGTCACGCGGCGCGCCGCCGAGCAGCCGTTCGCCGAGCAGCAGGCCAAGGGCGACGGTGCCGACGACTGAGGCGACCCAGAGCGCGGCGACGAGTACGAGCGCCACGGGGATGCCCAGGCAGGTGACGAAGAGCACGAGCGCGAGGATGGCGCCGACGATCCAGGCGGCGACGCCGGCGACGAAGCTGACGCCAAGGCCGCGGTGGGCGACGCGCCGCACGAGCGTGAGCTGGCGCGGGAAGAACGCGGCGAGGAAGATGCCGGCCAGCGCCCAGAAGGCGAGGCTGCCCCAGGGGAAGCGATAGCCGCCGGGCAGGCCCCACCAGTGCAGCGGAATGAAGGAGCCGAGGTCGCTGGTCTGCTGCGCTGAGCCAGCGACGGAGGCGCCTGGGGCGCGATGCAGCGCGCCGCCGAGCAGGCGCACGTCGCCGCCGACATGCGCGCCGGGGCGTAGGTCTACGGTGCCGCCGATGTCGGTGACGGTGCCGTCTACCGTGCCGGAGATGGCGAGGTTGCCTCCGGTGATGATGACATCGCCGCTGACGTGGCCCTCGACGGTGGCGCTGGCGCCATAGACGGCGAGGGTGCCGCAGATGCGCTCGCCGGCATGGACGACGACGCTCTCGCCGACGACGCTGCGGCCGGAGCTGGTACAGGATGGCGGCGCGGTGGGCGCGAGACCGGTTGGCGGGGCGGCGGCATGCCAGGCAAAGGCCGGGGGCGGGCCAAGCGGCGTGAGGACGAGCGGTGTGGGGGGTGGGAGCGTGCCGGTGAGGGCGCCGAGCGCGAGCAGGACGAGCGCCAGGGCGACGAGCGGGAGCAGACGGCGAGGTGGGTGCGGCAGGTGCCGCGTGGAGGCGGAGGAGAAGGTAGGCTGGGATGGGGATGGGGATGGAGATGGGGATGGTGGCAGGACGGGGATCATAGCGGTCTCACGCTTCGCGTAGCGGGCGGAGGACGCGCGCGGACCGCGGCCAGATGATGGCCCAGATGACGATGGCGGCGCCGAGCGCGAGGCCCAGGCCGAGCATGAGCGCGTCGTTGGCGGCGGCGGCGCCGGCGAGCTGGAGGGCGTTGCGCAGCAGGGCGAGCAGCAGCACGGCGAGGCTGAGCAGGGCGGCCAGCAGGCCCAACGCCTCGGCGGGGGCGAGCAGCGCCAGCGCGGCGCTGGAGAAGAGCGCGATGGCGGCGGAGGCGCCGAGGGTGCCGGCGATCAGGCGAATCGTCCGGCGGATCCGCATGGGCGAATGGGTCCACGGGGGCCGCGCGACGGCGGGGCGGCGCTCGATACGGGCCATGACGGTGGCGGTGAAGGTGTCGGGGGCGGAGGATATGGGGCGCGCGGGCGGCGGGAGCTGAGGGAGGCCGCGCCATTCATCGTCGCGGCGCGGCTCACGTATGAAGGGTGTGAAGGGCAGGCCGCGCGAGACGAGCGCGCGACTGAGCGCGAGCTCAATCAGCCAGGCGCGCGCGGTGGCGGCGGTCTCGCGCAGGATGGCGGCGAGGCCGGCGAGCATCGCGCCCAGCATCAGCGTGACATGTGTGCGCCACCTCACAAGGGCCCCCTCGACTTGATGTGGTCCGCCGGGCTGGCCGGCCTATCCGTTCATTTGACTCCCGCTGGCTCCCCGCGCCCGATGCGCAGATCCAGGCCCTGGGCCTTGATAGTGCGCGCCACCAGCTCGCGCGCGCGGTGCAGGCGCGCCTTGACGAGCGGGGGGGTCAGCTTGAGCGCTTCGGCGATCTCCTCGTAAGAGAAGTCGTGCCAGTAGCGCAGCACGAGCACGGCGCGATACTTGGCGGGCAGCGTACTCAGCACCTTTTGCATCTCGTCGGAGGCTTCGACTTGCAGCGCGCTTTCCTCCGGCCCCAGGCTGAGATCGGCGATCCATTCGAGAAAGGGCACGTTCTCCAGCGGCAGGGCGAGGAAGCGGCGGCGGCGGAGCTGGTCAATCGAGAGGTGCGAGGCGATGGAGAGCAGCCACGTGCTGAAGCGGTGGGTGTCTTTGTAGGTGCGCAATTGGGTGTAGGCGCGCACGAACGTCTCCTGGGCGACGTCTTCGGCCTCGGTTGGGTTGCCGAGCATGCGATAGGCGACGTTGAAGACGGAGTCTTTGTACTTGTCTACGAGGCTGGTGAACGCCTGCTGGTCACCCGCGAGGGTGCGCCGCACGAGCGTCACGTCCTCTTGCATATCGGCCGTACGGATGGCGCCGGCGCCTTCGGCTGCCCGGTGGACACCCGACGTGTTGCCAACAGTCGCCCCGGCAACCAGAGCGGCCTCGCCAGTAGCCACGCTCTTCCTCCTTCTCGCGCCGGGCCTGGGGCTCGCGTGCGCCCGTGTCTCGGGCGCGCTCGTCACCGCGTTCCGCCGTGTGGCTCCGCGCAGGAGATGCGTGGCGCGCTTCCGCGCATTTCCGCGCTCAGCGCCGCATCTCCGCTCTGTGTACGATGCGGACGGCTCACGAGTTGCAATCCGCGTCGCGCAACATCACGTTGCACCATGGATGGTAGCGCGGGCGGGGAGCCGGGACCAGTGGCGCAGGTGTGAACTCGCTTACACTTCTGCCCGATGGGATGACGGGGGGCATGTGTCCCTGGTCATGCATACCATCATGGTCGCGCATGGTCGCGCATGGTCGCGGCTGGAAACGGGCATGGGAACCGGTACACCTTCCAGCTTACCGGCCGGACGTCAGTGCGGGTGCGCGTGGCCGTGATGATGATTGTGCGCGTGGTCGTCGTGCTCATGATCATGATTGTCGTGGTCGTCGTGCTCCACATGCGTCCAGGCGTGGGGGTCTACGCCTTCGGGCAGGCCGACGGGGTCCACGTGGATATCCACCGTGGCGGCGCCGCGGACGTGGGAAAGTACCTCCTGGCGGACGCGCTCGGCGACGGCGTGGGCGTCGGTGAGCGAGATCGCGCCATCGGCGCCGAGGGTGAGCGCGACGAAGAGACGGCGGCCGGCCCAGCGCGCGCGCACGTCCGTGACCTGCGCGACGCCGGGAACGGCGCGGGCCTGGCGATACACCTGCGCGACGACGTCGGGGTCTACGGCGTCCATGAGGCGGTCGAGCACGTCGCGGCCGACATCGAACAGGATGTAGAGGATGGCGACGGAGATGAGCAGGCCGGCGATGGGGTCGGCCACAGGCACGCCGAGGGCGACGAGGACGAGGCCGGCGGCGGCGGCGAGCGAGGTGATGCCGTCGGCGCGGGAGTGTTGGCCGTCGGCGATGAGGGGGGTGCTGTTGAGGCGGCGGCCCATGCGGATCTTGTATTGAGCGAGAATCTCGTTGCCGGCGAAGCCGATCAGCGCGGCGACGATGCCGAGGCCGATCTGGGTCGGCTGGGCGCGCGTGACGAGGCGCTGATAGGAGGCGAACGCGGCGGCGGCGGCGCTAATGGTGATGACGAGGGCGATGAAGGCGCCGGCGAGGTCTTCGGCGCGGTGGAAGCCGTAGGTGAAGCGGTTGGTCGGCGGGCGGCGGGCGAGGATGAAGGCGACCCAGAGGGCGGCGGTGGTGAGCACGTCGCCGAGGTTGTGCAGGGCGTCGGAGAGCAGGCCGGCGCTGTTGCTGAGGGCGAAGACGCCAAGCTCGATGGCGGCGACGACGAACATGCCGGCGGTGGCGACGGCGACGACGCGCAGCCCCTCCTTCGTGTTGGACGCGATGTGGTCGGCGTGGGAGTGGCTGTGTCCATCACTGTGGCTGTGATTGTGGCCGTGGCCGGCTGTCGCGCCGGCATCGTGAGAACGCGCGGGGAGATCGTGTGCGCCCGCCATGGTCACTCCTTCTTCTCCGCTCTCCCGCTCTCGCTACGGGCCGGTCTAGCGGCCTCGCGGCCAGTATATCAAAGTCGGGAAGACCTGTCGCACTCGTGCGTGCGGCCGGAGGAGGATGGTTTGCGAAGGCATGCCGGCGCGGGTGCGGCGAGGAGTATGGGCGGAGTATGGGCGGAGTGTGCCGGGCACGACGAAGCCGCCGGGGAGACCCGGCGGCTTCGCCAGAGACACGCGGGAGGTTCTTCGTTGAAGCGTTGCCGCACGGCTAGACGCGCGCGGTGGTGCGGTTGCCAGTGAAGAGGCGCACGATCAGCAGCAGGACGACCGCGCCGATGAAGGCGGTGATGACGCTGCCGATGTTGAAGCCGCTGACACCACCGACACCAAACAGGAACTCCAGAATGATGCCGCCGATGATACCGCCGATGATGCCGACGATGATGTCGCCGACGAGCCCCAGGCCCGTGCCGCGCACCACGAGGCTCGCCAGCCAACCGGCGATAGCTCCGATGACAATCCACGCAATGATCGTACCTACCATGCCGTTTTCCTCCTTGGCGAGCGATGACGAAGCGCCGCTCACCCTCCGTGGAACTGACTGAGTGTTCGTTACGCCGGGCCGGCGCCCATGCCGTCCGGGTTTTTCCTCGACCTGCCGCTTGCGCAAGTCGCGTGGGCTATCCTACGCACGTTCTGTGCCAGTCTGTTGCGACGGGAATGCGCGCGGGACGCTGGCGAGCGGGCAGTGTGACGCATGATCCTGAACGACTCGACTCCTCGCCTCAGTTGGCAAGGGGTCGAGTCGTTGCCGTGCGGTGATGTTGGCGTGGCAGGTGGCGAGGCTAAATGTGACACGTGCTCAGGCCGCGCTTCTCCAGGTATTGCTGGTGGTACTCCTCGGCACGGTAGAACGGGCCGGCCGGCACGATCTGGGTGGCGATAGGCCGGCGGTATTTGTGCGCGCTCTCTAGCTCCACCTTGGAGGCGTTCGCCACGGCCTGTTGCTCCGGCGAGTGATAGAAGATTACGGTGCGATACTGCGTGCCCACGTCCGGTCCCTGGCGGTTGACCTGGGTGGGGTCATGGTTCTCCCAGAAGACGCGCAGCAGATCATCGTAGGCGACACGCGCTGGGTCGTACGTGACTTCGACGACTTCGGCATGGCCGGTGTGATCCGAGCAGACGTCGCGGTAGGTAGGATTCTCCAGCGTGCCGCCGGCATAGCCGACCTGCGTGGAGACCACGCCGGGCAGTTGGCGGAACGCCGCTTCGACGCCCCAGAAGCAGCCCGCGCCGAATGTCGCCTTCTCAGTTCGTGTCTGCTCCATCTGTTCCATCTGTTCCATTTGACTTCTGATACTCCTTATGTTGAACATGTCCATTTGTCTTGCCGCCGTCCGTGCGCGGTCGAGGCCCCACACGGACGGCGCTCGTCTATCAGGCGGACCCATCGAGCGGGATGGGTCCGCCTGCCTCATTATAGTCCACGCACGCCGCGCGCCGTTACAGGCGAGGCGGCTTAACGGCCGCCATTCACCGCGGCGGCGATCAGGCCAGCAAGCAGGACGATCAGCGCGCAGGCGAGCAGCACGACGACGATTACCGGCAGCAGCACTGCCGCGGTGGCGCGGCCTGTCGAGATCCGGTGGCTGGCGGCGATGGCGAAGACAGCCTCGACGATCATGTAGATGCCGACGACGAAGCTGACGATGCCGCCGAGGACGGGGATCAGCCCGGCGATGGCGGTGATGCCCTCCAGCGGCACCCAGTAGAGCGACATCGCGTACGCCTGATGTAGGAATGAGCCGCTGCCGCCGAAGATCTTGGCGCAGACAAACAGGACGCCGGCCGCGATGAAGAAGCCCAGCGGCACGCCGATCAAGCTGCCGATCCCGCTGCCCGCGGGCACGTGGATCACGCGCGAGCCGCCGGTCTGCACATCTGGCACGGTGAAGGTGCTCGATGTATACAGCCCTGAGATGACGCCGGTGATGGCCGAAAGGACGGCCAGGCCGATCAGCGGCAGCCAGATGTCGCGCCAGTTGGCCGTCGGCAGCTCGTTAACGAACGAGGTCACGCCGGGGCGTGTGGTGACATTGAGCCACTTTTGCGGCAGGCCGGCCCATCCGGCGGGCTGCGGCGGCTGGGTCGGCGCATAGGGAGCGCCATACGCGCCATATGTGCCCATGGCGGCCGCGCCGCCTGGGTAGGCCTGATAGCCCTGGTAGCCGGGCTGATAGCCAGGAGGCGGCGGAGGCGGAGGGTAGCCTGGAGCGCCCTGGTAGCCTGGAGGCGGCGGATATGCCTGACCGCCGCCAGGGGGTGGTGGCGGATAACCCGGAGCACCTTGTTGGCCGTATGGCGGCTGTGGATATTCCTGATAGCCCTGCCCCTCGCCCGCCGGCCGCTCATCTGGCGCTCCCGGCATCTGGTTCGAGTCGTCGCGCATCGTCATTGCCCCTTTCACGGTTGCGCGTGGGCCGGGAAGCGCGTATGCGCCGGCCCCAAAGGGGTAGACTCGCGCCGCTGCCCACGTGCCGAACTCCCCACAGCCCGCACATGCCGCAATATCCGCTCCAAGTTCGATGGCCTGATGAACCGCGACGGAGCGCCGCGCACGCTATGCTATACTCCGATACATTCTGGGCGGCTGCGCCGTCCACGCATCGGTCCCACGCCCGATCCCGCCATTGGAGATGCTTCATGACCGCCGGCTCCGGCCCATCTTCCGCCATCACCACCACGCTACTCACCGCGCGCCTGGCCGCCATCCTCGATCCCCTCGATCCCCTCGGCGGCCGCAGCGCCCTCGCGGCGCACCACATCCCAGCGCCCGCGCGGACGGCACGCGCCGGCCGGACACCCAGTGGCGCCGCTCGCGGTGGCAAGCGCGCGGAGACGCCGCCCGCCGCGAGCGAGGAGCGTGTGGCGATCCGCGCGGACGAGGTTTTCCCGGCCGCGAGCCTGGCCAAGCTCTGTATCGCCGTTGAGCTGTGCCGCCGCGCCGACCTGGGTCAGTTCGACCTGGACGAGCGCTTCGATACGAGCGACGAGCCGCGCGCCGGGGGCGGGGGCGTGCTTGACTACCTGGATCCGACAGTACGCCTGACGCTGGGCGATCTCTTGTTCCTGATGCTCGGCGTCAGCGACAACACAGCCGCCAACTTCCTGCTCGATCTCGTCGGCATGGGCGAGGTGAACGAGACGATGAGCCGGCTCGCGCTCGCCCATACGCGCCTCGCGCGGCGCTTCATGGATTTCGCCGCCCGCGCCGCCCACCGCGACAACCTCACCAGTGCCGGCGATATGGCCGCGCTGCTGGCGCTGGTGCGCGGCAGCGCGCTGCCCGGCGCGGCACGATTGCGCGAGATGCTGGCGGCGCAGCGGCTTGGTGAGGACATCGCGGAGTGGCTACCGCCCGAGGCGCAGCTTGCCCACAAAACCGGCACGCTCGAAGACGTCTTCCACGACGCCGGCATACTCACGGGGCCGGGCGGCGCCTGCGTCTACTGCATACTCACCGCCGAGCAGCCGCACCTGCTATCCGCCCGCGCCACCGTCGGCCGGGCCGTGCGCGCACTGTGGGATGCCTGGTGCGCGCCAGCGGAAGCGGGCGCATAGAGGCGTGCGAGGCACATGATGCGAGGCGCGTGAAAGGATGTCCATTCCCATGCCTATCTTGCCTTATCGCGGCGTCTGGCCGACCATCGCGCCGGATGCCTTCATCGCGCCGACGGCCGTGATCGCGGGCGACGTGACCATCGAATCCGGCGCGAGCGTGTGGTTCGGCGCGGTGCTGCGCGGCGACGCCGCGCCCATCCGTGACGGCGCGCGCACGAACATTCAGGACAATTGTGTGTTGCATGGAGATGAGGGCATGCCCTGCGTGCTCGGCGCGGACTGCACGCTCGGCCATGGCGCCATCGTCCACGGGGCGACGCTGCACGACCGCGTGCTGGTGGGCATGAGCGCCACGGTGCTCAACGGCGCGGTGCTAGGTGACGACTGTATCGTCGCGGCGGACGCGCTGGTGCCAGAGGGGAAACGATTTGCCGGCGGTGAGCTGATCGTCGGCGTGCCGGGCAGGGTGGCCCGCGCTGTCACCGCGCCGGAGCGCGAGCGGGCGCTGAACGGGCTGCGCCACTACGCCGAGTATGCCGCAGAGTACGGTCGCGTGCTGGCGGAGCCATCCACACAGGAAGCGCAAGCGTCTCAGGCAACTCAGGCTTCGGGGGGCAGCGAGAAGGCGTAGGGGAGCAGATCGGGCAGACGCAACGCACCGGGGATGCCGTCCACGTAATAGACGGCCTCGGGCGCGAGCTCGGCGAGCCATTGGCGGCATGCGCCGCAGGGCGTGCGCTGCGCGGCTGGGGCGTCGGGC
>JAICVS010000160.1 GCA_025935195.1 Ktedonobacterales bacterium | reverse complement strand
CTCCTCCATGTAGATCTCGGTCGAGGCGCACCAGATCATGACGAGGCGGTCGCAATTGTTCGCGGTCTTGAAGGTGCGAATGTCCGCGCGAATCTGCTCGGTCTGCTCCCTCTTCGTGCCGCGCTTGACGTTGGGCCCGTTGAGGCGCTTGACGTAGTACTGGTCGAAGGCGGCCGGCATTGGCTTGATGGACCTGAGGAAGTCGGCGATGGGTTCGATGTGCTCGTGGCGGTCGAGGACGCCGCACTTCACCGCTGCCTCGTAGGCGTTGTCGGGGAAGGGGTCCCAGGCGCCGAAGACGATGTCGTCCAGGTTCGCGAGCGGGACGAACTCGCGGATGAGGGGCGAGCGATTTTCCGTTCGCTTGCCAAGGCGGATGGTGTCCATCTGGGTGAGCGAGCCGACGGGCCGGCCGCTGCCGCGACGCGCGTGCTCGACGCCGCTGATGAACGTCGAGGTGACGGCGCCGAGGCCGACGAGCAGGATGCCGAGGCGGCCCTCTGCCGGCTGGATCGGGTTGGGCTTGAGTTCGACGAAGTCTTTTGCTTCCAAGATCACACCTCTCTGGCGGCCAAGCGACATGAGCGGCATTTGCCATTGAGCCGGCACCCGCCCTGTCCTCGCCCAGTGTTCGATCGTGCTCTGCCTCTTGCCGAGCAGGGCGGCCAGTGCGCTCTGGCCGCCGAAGCGCCTGATGATCCGCTCGGCGGCGTTCGTTTCTTGTTCCATGGCAGATATCCTAACGAATTTTTCGTTATCATGCCAGTGCGCGCCAGAAAGGGGTAGGACGACATATCCACTTTCCGCACGGTCAATTGGTGGATTTGTAGACGTGTTCGTACTATTCTCCAAAAACGTCAAGCGGTCGTGCGAAAAGTGGGTCATAGGGGACGTAGTCGCGGCCGGCCGTGCCGAAGGCGTCCCACAGGGCGGTGTGGACGGTGGTGAGGGCAGCGGAGCGGACGACGGCAAGGTAGAGGACGGGTTGCGGCCCGGTGAAGATGTCGAGGCCGGTGGTGGAGATGGTGAAGGGGGCGGTGGCGGCGGCGACACCGCGCAGGGCGGTGTCGAGCCGGTTGAGGTCGTAGTCTTCGGCGCCCTGGTAGGTGACGTGGGGGTAGGGGACAATCGCGGTGACGCGGCGCACGCCGAAGTCGCGTTTCAGCTCGTCCCACAGGTCGCGCACGGGCCGGTCGTGTTGGTCGTCGAGGAGGGAGACGACGGCGATCATATGGAATATACCCCCACAACTCTCAGGACAAAGCGACGTTAGAATCCCTGGAGCGGTCTGGTTGCATTGAACTGCGTCAACTCACCTGCCAGCCATCGCTCGAACCAATCCTCAAGCGACCGCGCCTGGAATTGCAGCCCTTGCGCCCACTCGCGGTTCTGACCTGAGGTAGTATCCAGCCGATCCACCACTCCAGAGGTAAATACATAGCTCGTCCAGCTATCCCATACCGACGCCATGCTGTCGCCCCAGTCACACAGCACAAGCCACCGGTCCGGTGTCGTCGGGCATATCAGATATGCACTTGGCTGCTGCTCTAAGGCCTCAGCGAGGGCAGGGGTGAGTCGCCAAGTCCCTGTGCTCAGTGTCTCGTCGATCGTCTTGTCAGGCCAGTCTCCTCCTCGCCACGGGTGGCCGCCCCTGACTCCGATCAACCCGTCACCGGGTCCGAAACCGCCGTTGGCAACTTGAAGATAAAGGGCTCGAAGCACAGGCGGAAGCGCAAAGCCAAGTCGGGCCGCGCAAGTGGCAAGTTGCTCATCTGTTGCCGGTGGATAAGCAAAGCCATACTCCAACGCAATCTGGGCGCTTACATCGCGCATATGCAGCATGCCATCAGCATCCCGCCATACCTCAGTGGACTCAATGCCGAGGGTGCGGTCTAGCAGATCGCAATCCGAGCCGTACCAGCCGCGTCGGTGGCAATATGCGTGGATGCGCTCACACAAGGACAGGTGATCAGCGAGGTCCGACGAATCCAATATCCCCTCCCTCAGATCGGACACATATCGCGCATGAGTTATATTCGCCTTCAGAACTGACTTAGAGCGGCTGACCGAGGCGGTCGCTCAGCTCGCAGAGGTGCTCCCATTCGTGTTCGAGCATGCGGCGCAGGGCTTTGCGGGCGGTCCAGGTCTGCTTCCAGCGCTCGACGGTCTTGGCGCGCTCGTCGGCGCTGAGGGCGCGGATATGCTCGAGCTCGCGGGCGCGCAGATAGGCCATCCACTCGCGGATGGGGCCTTCGCGCTTCTGGGCGACGTGGCCGGCGGCGGGCGTGCCGGGGATGGGGCCGAGGGTGGCGAGGTAGAAATGCTCGGAGTCGAGCAGGTGCTCCAGCATCGCCAGGATGGGGCGGCCGCCATCGGGCGGCACGGCGGCGATCTGGTCGTCGCTGAGACCTTCGAGAAGGGCGAGGATGTCGGCGCGGGACCATTCGAGGCGGCGGATGTAGTGCTCGGCGTCGTCGTGGCGCAAGGGGGCGCGGTCAATGGTGAAGGCGAGGGCGGGGTCGCCGTTGCCGAGCCACTGGCCGACGGTGATGTGCTCAATGATCTCGATACGGAAGTCGCTGTTGGGGTGGACGGATTCGCCGTGGCGCTGGATGAAGCGCAGATAGGCGCGGATGGCGGCGGGGGTGGCGGCGAGGGCAGCCTCGGTGGTGGGGCCTTTGGCGATGCAGCCGAGCAGGTCGGTGACGTGGACCATGGTGCGCTGGCGCCGCGGGCCGGATTCGAGATAGAGCGCGTAGCTGCGCATGCCGCCCCTCCTCCCTCACGGGTTCTCTCTGTAGCCGCCGTAAATGGCATGGCCGGCGCGCAGCCAGAAACAGTCTACGGTGGTAAAGCCGGCGTCGCGCAGCCAGGTGAGCTGCTCGAAGAGGCCGGAGGGGAAGTCTATGTCGCTTGGGGCACCGTAGTCATAGGCGAAGTAGTTCCAGTGCTCGGCCTGGAAGCGCTCGTAGCCGCGCAGATCGCCGAAGCGGGCGAGGCTCTGCGCGCGGGCGGCTTCGTCCATCCGCGCGGCGTAGAGGCGGGCGACGTGGGACGAGGCCGGCTCGACGAGATCAGCCAGCAGGAAGGCGCCGCCGGGTTCGAGGCGCGCGGCCATGTCGGCGAAGAGGGCGCGCTTGCCGGCGGCGTCCAGGTGGTGGACGGAGAGCGAGCAATGGACGGCGCGGAGCGGGCGCGGCAGGGCGTCGCGCCAGTCTGTGGCGGCGAGGGTGAAGTCGCGAACCTCGACGCGCGCGCCGTAGGGGGCGAGGGCGCGGGCGAGCTGGGCGCGCATGACGTCGGAGCCGTCGAGGGCGAGGTAGCGGCAGCGGGGGTAGGCGTCCAGGATGGCGCGGGCGAGGGTGCCGTCACCGGCAGCCAGCTCGACGGCGGTGAACTCGTCATCGGGCGCGGCGGGGATGAGCTGGGTGAGCGTGGCAATCTGCTCGGCGCGCGCGGGGACGAAGATGTCCGCGAGGTCTACGAAGAGGGATGAGGCCTCCTCGGACCAGCGGTTCTCGGCGGTCGGCTCGTTCGACATGGGTCGGCGCTTTCTTCGTGAGGCGTCTGGCTCAGAAGTGGCTACTCTACTGTAGCACATTGGAGCAGGCGGGCGGCTCATTTGCCGAAGAAGCGCTGGGTGAGGGTGGCGATCAGGCCGACCTCGACGATCAGGCCGACGAGTGCCTCGACAGCGGCGAGGATGGTGACGGGGGAGTGCAGGGTGATGGAGGGGTCGGGGATGAAGCCGCGGCCGTGGAAGGAGAGCATGCTGAAGATGGCGGCGTCGAGCGGGGAGAGAGCGAGGCCGGAGGCGGCGCCGAGGCCCAGGTAGGCGGCGGCGAAGGCGAGGACGATCAGGACATAGAAGACGAGGCCGCGCCAGGGGCGGTAGCCGTAGCCGGCGAGCAGGTTGAGGAAGTGCGAGCCGAGGTAGGCGAGGACGGCGCGGCGGCGCAGGAGCACCTTGCGCTGGAGGGTCTGGGCGCGGTGGGCGTAGCGGTCGGCCTGCTCGCTGAGGCCCTGATGGCGCAGGACGGCGGCGATCTGGCGGTTGGCGCGCACGGCGGCCTCGTAATCGCTGAGGCGGGTGGGGGCGTCCTTGGGCTTGCCCTCGGCGTCGCGGAAGGCGCGGGCGGTGTGCTCGTCGCCAAGCTGGCGCAACGGGGACCAGTCCACGACGGTGAGGTTGGCGTCGCCCCAGCGCAGATCGGCGACGGAGATGGCGGCTTTCTTGCCGCTGAGGTCGCCAGCGATGTGGACGCCGAAGAGATCGGTCTCGGCGTCGAAGATGGCGCGGCGCAGATCGGCGCCGGTGAGGTCGGCCTCGCTGAGATCGGCGGCGGCGAGCGTGGCGCGGCCGAGGCGCGCGGCGACCAGATCGGCCTGGGCGAGCTTGGCGCCGCGCAGATCGGCGTGGTCGAAGATCGCCTCGCGCAACTGGGCCTCACGCAGATCGGCGCCTTCCAGACGGGCGCGGGTGAAGTCGGCGGAGCGGGCCTGTGCCTGGTGCAGCGTGGCGCCGGTGAGGTCGCTTTCGGTCAGGATGGCGGTGCGCAGTTGCGCGCCGGTGAGGGTGGCGGCGCGCAGGTCGGCCTGGCTGAGATTGGCGCCGACAAGCTGGCTGAGGTGCAGATTGACGCGGGCAAGACGAGCGGCGACGAAGCTGGCGCCGGCGAACTGTGTCTCGTCGAGCAGCGCCTCCTCGGCATTGACGTGGCTGAGGTCGGCGCTGGTGAGCTGGGCGTGGGTGAGGATGGCGCGCGCGAGCGTGGCGTGGGTGAGGTCGGCGTGCGCGAGCTGGGCGCGATGCAGATCGGCGCCGGTGAGGTCGGCCTGGGTGAGGATGGCGTAATGCAGGTGGGCCTTGATGCAATCGGCGCCCTGGAGCTGGGCCTGGGTGAGGGTGGTGTGGTCCAGGCTAGCCTCGCGCAGCACGGCTTTGGGCAGGCGGGCCTGTGTGAGATCGGCGCGGTCGAGGGTGGCCTTCCAGAGATCGGTTTCGGTGAGGTCGGCGTTGCGCAGGTCGGCCTCGGCGAGCCGGGCTTCGAGAAAGTCGGCCCTGGCGAGGTGGGCGAAGCGCAGATCGGCGCCTTCGAGGACGGCGCCGACGCAGCGGGCCTGTTCGAGGTGGGCGCCGACGAGGGTGGCATGCTCGAGGCTGGCGCCTTCCAGGTTGGCGCCTTCCAGGTGGGCGGCGGCCCGCTCGCGCTGATCGGGAGTGGAGCGCTGCCATTCGGTATGCGAAAGGCCGAAGCGGGCGCGGGCGAGAGGGAGGCCGCTGAGGTCCACGCCGCGCAGATCGGCGCCGCGCAGATCGAGGCCGCGGCGGGCGCGCTGGTTCTCGTTGCTCCAGTCCACGGGGCCGGCGGCGCCGGCGCTCTCATGGTGCGCCAGCAGCCATTCGATATCGTCGCGATCGAGCTTCGGCTCGACATCCAGGAAGGGGTAATCGCCGTGCTCGACGTCGGGAACGATGTCGAGGCAGCGGCGCAGCGCGAGCTGGCGTAGCTCGGGGGTCTCGGCCTGGGTGCGCCAGGGCTGCTTGACACGCTGCCAGTAGGCGCGCACGACGCCGCTGCTCTCTGGCGCATGGCGCGGGGAGACTGAGCCGGGGCGCTGGGGAGGCGCACCGGAGGCGCGCCGCGCAGTGGCGTCCGCCACGGGCGCGGGTGTGGGGTAGAGCGAGCCAAGCGGCGAGATGGCGGGGTGCGAGATGGCTGGGTTGATGAGGGGCGTAGCGCGCGGCGCGCGCGGGGGGGATGTGGGCGCGGGAGATGTGGGCGGACGAGGCGCGGGCTCATCCAGAATGGCGGTGGGAGCCAGCTCTTCGAGAGGGAGCGGGCGGGTAAGCTCGGCCATGCCCAGGGATGACGTATCGCTATCGCCGCCATCATCGGCGGCGTCCGGCTGGTTGGTGATGTGTGGCTGCTCATGAGCGGGCGGGCGATCAGGGAGAATCTCGGTGGGCGCACGCTCCGGCAGGAGGTCGGTTTGCGGCAGGCGCGAATCGAGGATCTCGGTTTGTGGCAGATCGGGTTCGTCGCTCATGGGGGTGCTCCTGGGCGGCGGGACGAGCGTGCGCTTGGGTTCCAGTATACCGTTGCGGTCAACTACGGGAAGTGGGAAAATGGGAGTCCTCGCTCCCCACTTCCTCGCCTCGTGAGGCGCGGGAGCCAGAGGGGCGACCGTAGCGAGGAGCGGGAAGGGCGGGCTGGCGGGTCGTGCCAGGCGAAGGGTGGTTCCGGTGAAGCGTTCAGGCTATTCGGTGTGAGTTGCCAGCGCACCATCGGCGGCGGCATCGAGCCAGCGCTCGCCCTGGCGGGCGTAGGTGAGCATCGCGCCCTCGCGCACGCCGCGTCGCCGCACGCGCAGCATGCCAACGTCGAGCAGATCCATCACGCCGAGCAGGATGGAGCCGCCAGCGGGGAGCAGACGGGCGCGCCCTTCGTCGAGCGTGTAGCGCTGGCTGACCTCGCGGGCGGGCAGGCCGGCGAGCAGGCGCAGAACGGCGTCGAGCTGCGCGCGGGTGAGGTAGCGGGTGCGGGCGGGTGGAGCGTCGTGGGGCCGGTCCGGTCCGTTCCCCGCGATGCGGCCGGCGAGGGCCGCGAGCGCGGAGGCGGTGCCGCCGCAGACGATGGCCTGGGCCACGGGCAGCGGCGGCGCCTGTGCGAACAGTGTCTCGCGGACGACGCGCTCGACGGCGGCTTCTTCCGAGGCGGTGGGTGGATCGGAGAGCATGTGCCGGCGCGAGATGGCGCCGGAGCCGAGCGGGAGAGAGACACGCCAATCAATCACGCGGCCGCTACCCAGCGCGAGCTCGAGGCTGCCGCCGCCCATATCCACGACGGCGCGGCGCCCTTTGATCGGTTTCAGCCCGCTCGTCGCGCCCCAATACGTGAGCGCGGCCTCCTGGGGGCCGCTGACGAGGGCGATGGTGACGCCGGTCTCGCGCCGCACGCGCTCGATCAGCTCGCCGCCGTTGGCGGCGGTGCGCAGCGCCGCGGTGGCGACGGCGAGGATGGCGCTCGCGCCGTGTGCGTGCGCCAGCGCCACCTGCCGGCGGATGGTGGCGCTGGCCCAGTCCATGCGCGCCGCGCTGATGCTGCCCATCGCGGAGACGTCGGCGCCGAGGCGCACGAGATCGGCCTCGTCCGCTAGGCGCTCGATCTCGGTCAGGCGCTTGATGATGCGCGCGACGGTGATATGGACGGTGTTGCTGCCGACATCCAGCGCGGCGAGACGCGGGACCGCATCTCTTCCTTCCTTCTTCACGCCGGTCTTCTTCCCACTGGTCATCGGCTCATGCCTGTGGGTCGCGCGGGGCGACGTGGATGGTGCGCTCGCGCTCGTAGATGACCATGCCCGGCCCGCCGCCCTTCATGTGGCGCACGTAACGCTGTTCGGTGTGGTCTACCGGCACGCTGCCGGCGGCGCGTGACTGGCTGTAGTAGGCGGCGAGCGCGGCGGCCTCACGCAGGGTGGAGTCTGAGACGGGGCGGCCGCCGGACTTCACGATGACGTGCGCGCCGGGGACGCCGCGCGCGTGCAGCCAGAGGTCGTTCGCGCCGGCCTCGCGGAAGGTGACGGCTTCGTTCTGGCGGCTGTTCTTGCCGACGAGCAGCGTGAAGCCGTCGGCTGATTGCCGGCGCAGCGGCGTGCCGGCGTCCGATGGCTTGCCGCCGGGCCGCGTGCCTTTCGGGGTGGCGCCGTGCTTGCCGCTCTTGGCGGACTTGGCAGACTTCGCCGGCCCGGCCGCTTTGCCCGCGACGGCGCGCTGGCCGCGGATGTAGCCGGCCTCGGCCACCTCGGCGCGCACGGCGACGATCTCGGCGGGCGTCTCGGCGAGGGCGAGATCGGTGCGGAGCTGCTCGATACGCGCCAGCTCCAGTTCGTTGGCGGTGATCTGCGCGGGAATCTGGTGCGTGGCGCGCTGGAGCTTGTGATAGCGGTCGTACTTGCGGGTGGCGTTCGCGACGGCGCTGAGACGCGGATCGAGGGCAATGGTGATCGTGGTCGCGTCGTTGTCACTGGCCGCGAAGGGATTTTCCGTCGTGAAGCTGGCCGCGCGTGCCGGCACCTCGGTCTGAAACGCCAGCAGCAGGTCGGCCTCGACGCGCAGCCGCGCCGCCTCGTCCAGCGCGCGCAGCTCGGCCGCCAGGGTCTCGGCTTTGCGCACGCAGCGGTCGCGGTTGGTCTGGAGGATGTGGCGCAGGTCGCCCTTGGCGCTCTCGACGGCCGCGCGCCACTCGGCGTCCTCATAGAAGATGGCGAGCAGCGCGTTGGCGCCTGGCTCGGCGCGCAGCAGGGCGTCCGGGTAGCGGCGCGGAGTGTAGACGGCGTAGGCAAGTGGCGCGACGGCGGGAGCATCGGCCGGATCGCTCGCGGAATACACCAGCGTCGGCCGCCACTCATGGGTGGTCTGGAGGGAGGCAAGGGCGCGTGTCTCGTCGGCGAGCGCCTGCCAGGGCAGGGCGGCGTCGAGCGGGGCATCCGCCGCGGCGAGGGCGCGGTAGGCGATCTCCTCGGCCAGCTCGCGGCTCACGCCGAGCAGGTGCGCGGTGAGCAGGGCCGTCACGGTGGGTGGACGGGGCCGGCCGCGGCGATCCAGCGGTGGGTGGGCGAGCATGCTCGTGGCTGCCAGGCGTAGGTCGTCGGGTGTGATGCTCTCGGCGTCCAGCCGGGGCAGTGCCGCACCGTCCAGCTCGCGCGTCTGCGGCGGCGGCTCGCGGTAGGGGACGTTGGGCGCGATGGCGCGGTAGTGGTTAACGTTGGCGCTGACCTGGCGCAGCGCGCCGAGGATGGTGCCGGCGTCGTCGCGCAGGATCACGTTGCTCAACCGGCCCATCGCCTCGACGACGAGCCAGACCGGCGCGGCCTCCGCTCCGTGCGCGAAGCCGATCTCGATGACGCGCTCCCAGCGCGGCTGGTGGATGGCGCGCACGCGCGCGCCTTCGAGGTGCTTGCGCAGCAGCATGACGAAGGCGGGTGGCTCGGTGACGAGCTTGCGCGGCTTGCGCTCGATAGTGTGGACGCGGGCGAGCTGGGGATGCGCGGAGGCGAGCAGCCAGCGGTTGCGCCCGCCGCCGCCGAACACCTGCAAGGCGATGGATTGCGGTGTCGGCTGGATGACGTCGTCCACACGCGCGCCGGGCAGGGTGGCGCGCAGGTCGTCGGCGATGGCGGCGAGGGTGAGGGCGTCTATGGGCATGCGGGATGTTCCTCGTGTTGCGGTGAGTCTATTGCGCGCCGTGTTCGGGGCGGCTTGGCAGCGGCGCGCGGCCACAGTGTATAACAAGTTGTGATAGTGAAAGCGGAACGGAAGACGGATAGAGCGATGCGGCCTGAGGTGAGCATGAGCAGCGACAGCCATTCCATGCACGAGCGTCCGAGCAACCTTCAGGTGAGGCGCTGCCCGCTGCTGGTCGTGCTGTCGGGGCCGTCGGGTGTGGGCAAGACGACGATCACGAAGGCGCTGGTGGCAGAGGGGTGGACGGGGCATGTGGTGGTGACGGCGACGACGCGCCGGCCGCGGCCGGGCGAGGTGGACGGCGTTCACTATCACTTCCGCACGACGCAGCAATTCCAGCAGATGCAGGAGCGCGGCGAGCTGCTGGAGCACGCGGAGGTGCATGGCAACTGGTACGGCGTGCCGGCGGCGCCGGTGCGCGAGCAGTTGGCCGCTGGGGTGGACGTGATCCTGACGATTGATCCGCAGGGCGCGCAGACGGTGCGGCGGCGTACGAAGGGCGCGGTGTTCGTCTTTCTCGCGCCGGAGTCCATTGACGAGCTGGTGCAGCGGGTGCATCAGCGCGGGCAGGACTCGCCGGAACAGCGGGCGCTGCGCCTGCTGAACGCGGAGCGCGAGATGGCGGAGCTACCGGTGTACGATTACCTGATCATCAACCAGCAGGACCGTTTGCAAGACGCGATCGAGCAGCTCAAGGCGATTCTGATGGCTGAGCACTGCCGCATCGAGCCGCACTGCCCGGAGGTGTAGG
>JAICVS010000210.1 GCA_025935195.1 Ktedonobacterales bacterium | reverse complement strand
TGGATGCGCTGCTCCGGGATGGCGAGGATCTCGGGCGTCAGATAGGCGCTGGCGGTGTTCAGCTCGTTGCCGAGCGTGGTGGCGCGGTCGGCGAGCGCCTGATAGGTGCTGTTGGCGCTATCCTCATGCATGCGCATGGTGGCGTAGACGAAGAGCCGGCCCCAGCGCTCGTACGCCGCGTCGCGCGTCCGCAACGCTTCGAGCAGGGTCGCGCCGGACTCGGCCAAGCGGCCCTGAAACGCGCGGATCGCCGGCAGCAGCGCGCTGATCTGGGCGAACTCGGCCTCCCAGTCGGCATCTGTGGCGAAGATGCTTGCCAGGTTCCAGGTATACTCTTCGGGTACCTCGTGGCGTTTGGGCAGTGTCGTGACGGTGGACATGCGCACTCCTTCACATCGGGCACATCGGGCGCGAATGGGTGTATCGTCCGGCGTATCATTGGGCGGGTTGCCGCGCTCCAGTGCGGCAGCGCACGGCGGCACAGTCTAGTATACCGCGCCGTGCGCCCGCGCTCCGAAGGCGTACGACTATAGAGGAGTTATGGAGACGATCCAGATCACACCAGCGCTACCGCCAGCGTTCTATGCGCGGCCGCCGTTGGAGGTGGCGCGGGCGCTGCTTGGCAAGACGCTGGCGCGGCGGACGGATGCGGGTGTGGCGGCGGGCGTGATCGTCGAGGTGGAAGCGTACGTCGCGGCGGTGGACGCGGCGGCGCACGGCTACGGCGGCCCGACGCCGCGCACGCGCAGCATGTTCGGCCCGCCCGGCCGCGCCTACGTCTACCGCTCCTACGGCATGCACTTCTGCCTGAACGTGGTGACGGAGCCGGAAGGGGCAGCGGCGGCCGTGCTCATCCGCGCGCTCGCGCCGTCGTGCGGGCTGGACTTGATGCGCGCGCGCCGTGGGCCGGCGGTTGTCGAGCGCGACCTGTGCCGCGGGCCGGGGCGGCTCTGCCAGGCGCTCGCCATCACCCTCAGTGACGACGGCGCGGACCTGCGCGGACCAGACCCGCTGGACCTGTGGATCGCCCAGACGCCGGGGACGGAGAGCGGCAGCGGCGCCCCGCCCATCGCCAACTCGCCGCGCATCGGCATCTCCAAAGCGGTGGATTTACCCTGGCGCTTCTATGTTCCCGGCAGCCGCTACGTCTCCGGCCGACCGGCGAGGGAGCGGGCCGATGCGCCGTCGGGTGTGGATAGGACGTAGCGCTCGATAGCCCAGGCGGCGCCGTCTTCCGCATGCGAGGGGGCGACAGCGTGCGCGACGGCGCGGACCTTGGGACCGCCGTTCGCCATAGCAACGCCGAAGCCGGCGGCATCCAGCAATGAGATGTCGTTGATGCCGTCGCCAACGGCGAAGACCGCGTGCCGGGGAATGCTCAGCCGCTCGACCAGGGCGAGCAGTGCCGCGCCCTTCGATGCGCCTGTGGCGAAGACGCTCAGCTCGGCGGCGCCATAGTTGCCGCGCGGCAGCAGTTGCCAGCCGAGCGGCAGGGCCGCGATGGCCGTGGCGGCGGGGCGCAGCCAGCGCAGCGGGCCGAAGGCGACGATGCGCAACGGCTCGGCGCCGTCCGCGAGCAGATCGCCGTCGGGCAGCGCGACGATCTGGTGCGCGAACGCCTCCAGATAGGCGCGTTCGCGGCCGTGTTCCTGGGCGGCGGCGGGTGCGCCGACGACAAGGCGCTCGCCGTCGCGGTCGCCATACTGGACGATGGGCCGCAGCCCGTGGGATGCGATGATGGCGGCCGCCTGCCGCGCGAGCGGGATGGGCAGCGTGTGCTGGGCGAGGATGTCGCCGGCGGGATGCTGCCGGACCTGCGCGCCGTCGTAGAGGATCAGCGGGCCGTCGAGGCCGAGAGCGACGGCGACGGGCGCGGCGCCGGTGAGGCGGCGCGAGGTGGCGAGGACGAAGGGAATGCCCGCCGCGCGCACCGCCTGGACGGCCGCGAGCGTGCGCGCGGAGAGGTCGCCCTGGGGATCGAGCAGGGTGCCGTCGAGATCGGATGCCACCAAGCGGAATCGTCGGGAGTGCGCCATCGGTCCTGCCACCTTCCACCCATCCTCACACATGCCAGTGGGATCGCCACCTGTGTTGCCGCCCGTGCCGCCAGTTCATTCCCGCCGCCTGCCGTCCGGTAGGCGTCTCAGAATGAGCGGATAGGCGAGAAGGCAGGCGAGCAATGCAATCGTCGTCGCGAGCAGGGCGGCATCGGCCCGCGCCTTGAGGGCGGCCAGCGCGGCAGCGGAGGGAGTGCCCCACACCAGGCGGATGGTTTCACCGCCGGAGACGGCCAGTTCGGCCAGGCCGCTGCACACAAACCATGCCGCGATCAACAACAGGACGAACAGGCGCGCCTCGCGCCAGCCGCGACGCAGCACGATCACGCGGGCAACGGCCGCGCCGGCAACCACCTGGGCGACGCCGAAGAGCAGGGAGAGCGCGAGGCTGAGATCGCTGGACGTGGCGCCACTCCTCTCCCTGAAATCCAGCCCGCGTCACACGCGACGCAATGACTATCCCGCTGATCTTGCGGCGGCGGCGCGGGTGTGTCAAGTGTGAGATGACGCGGCGCGCGTGATAGGGCATGCCAGGACGTGATAGGATATGCACGTGGCTTGGTCCGCGCGTATCCCCTCGCTGCCTATGGCATTCCCCTTCGTACCCATTCGTATCCCCTCGTAGGCGTGGACGTAGTGAGTGAGTCTGATGAAGCCGGCCGGCGGCAACGCCGGGGAGGACAGACGCGATGGATTTGCGTGGCGTTCAGGTAACATGGCTCGGACATGGCACGTACAAGCTGCGCGCACCTTCAGGCAAGACGCTGCTGATCGATCCGTGGACACAGGGGAATCCGGCCTGCCCGGACGATCAGAAGCAGGTGGGCAAGCTGGATGCGGTGCTGATCACCCACGGCCACTTCGACCACATCGCGGACGCGATCACAGTGGCGCAGCAGTCGCGGCCGGAGCAGATTCTGGCGGTGTTCGAGACGGCCGCGTGGCTGGAGAGCAAGGGCGTCCAGAACACGCTGGGCTATAACAAAGGCGGGACGGTGGACCTGGGCTGGGTGCGCGTGACGATGACGCACGCGGACCATAGCTGCGGGATCAGCGACGGCGACCACATCGTCTACGGCGGCGAGGCGGTGGGCTACGTGATGACCTTCCCGAATGGGCCGGTGATCTACGCGGCGGGCGACACCAACGTCTTCGGCGACATGGGGCTGATCGCGGAGCTATATGCGCCACAGGTGGCGATTCTGCCGATCGGCGACTTCTACCTGATGGGCCCGCGCGAGGCGGCCTACGCGACGCGGCTGCTGAAGGTGTCGGGCGTGATCCCCGGCCACTACGGGACGTTCCCGCCGCTGGTGGGGCGGCCGTCGGCGCTGCGCGAGGAGCTAGGCAAGCTGGGGCTGAGCAGCGTCGAGGTGGCGGAGATTCAGCCGGGGCAGACCATCGGCGGGTAGGCTGGAGTCCTCACCCCCTAACCCCTCGCCCCACCTGACGTCATGATCGTTTTGGACCAGGGTAGATAGGGCTGAAACGAAAACGACGCCACGCACGGAGCGTCCATGCTGACACCCCCCGATTTCTCCGCCGACGCGATCAGCGCCGGCTTGCGCGAACACTACGGGCTGCGCATCCGTGAGGTGACCTTCCTGCCGATCGGGGCGGATGTCAACGCCGCCGTCTACCGCGTCGTGGCGGAGGATGGCACACCGTACTTCCTCAAGCTAAAGCGCGGGAACCTCGATGAAGCCGCCATCGCGGTACCCGCCTTTCTGCACGCGCAGGGCATCGAAGAGGTTATGGCGCCCCTGCCGGCGGCTACGCATCGGCTGTGGGCGAGCGGATATGGCTTCGTGTGGATTCTGTACCCGTTCTTCGCGGGCCGCGACGGCTACGAGGCCGCGCTCTCAGATGCGCAATGGGTCGCGTTCGGCCGGAGCCTGCGCGCCGTCCATGCCACCGTGCTGCCCCCCGCGCTCAGCCGGCGCGTGCCGCGCGAAGACTATTCCCCGCGCTGGCGCGACATCGTAGCGGAGTTCGACCGGCAGACTGGCACACGCAGCTACGACGACCCGATCGCGGCGCGGCTGGCGGCGTTCTGGATCACGCAACGCGACGCGATCCGCACGCTGCTAGTGCGCGCCGACCAGCTCGCCCAGATGTTGCGGCGGCAGCCGGGCGCCTTCGTGCTGTGTCACGCGGACCTGCATCCTGGGAACGTCTTGGTGAGTGCGCACGACGCGCTGGCGATTGTGGACTGGGACAACCCCATCTTCGCGCCCAAGGAGCACGACCTGATGTGCCTGGGCGGCGGCGTCGGCCAGACCTGGAGCGACGCCCACGACGAATCGCTGTTCTACCAAGGTTACGGCTCGACCGAGATCGATCCGCTCGCGCTCACCTACTACCGCTATGAGCGCATCGTGGCCGATCTCGCCGCCTACGGCGCGCAGCTTTTTGGGGTGGAGGGGAGCGTGGCAGACCGTGAAGTCGGACTACGGATGGTGATGGGCAATTTCCTTCCGGATCAGGTCGTGGCCGTCGCTCACCGGACGTATCAGCAAATTCCCCGATTCCCTGCGTGATCGCGCCGTCCGCGGATGGTGCGTATAGTGTGGGGGGAGATGCGGGCGGTGCGGATCGTGGGAGAAGTCGTCGCGGGCGGATCGGCCCAGCCCGGTCAGGAGCGGACACCATGACGACGGATGAGATTGACAACACGGGCGCCACGGGCAGCGTAAGCGCCACAGACAAGACGGTGCTATGCCTGGCGAGCTACGAGAAAGGCGGCGAGTTCCTGCGCGCGGCGAAGCGGCTCGGCTGGCGCACCATCCTGGTGACGGTGACGGCGCTGGAGCACGCGGACTGGCCGCGCGAGAGCATTGATGAGTTCTTCCACATGCCAGACCTCTCGAAACTGGAGGATGTCGTCAAGGCGGTGAGCTACCTGGCGCGCACGCGCGCCATCACCCGTATCGTGCCGCTGGACGACTACGACGTGGAGACGGCGGCGGCGCTGCGTGAGCACCTGCGGCTGCCGGGAATGAACGCCTCGCGGGCGCGACTCTGGCGCGACAAGCTGGCGATGCGCGTGCGTGCGCGCGCGGCGGGAATCTCCGTGCCGGAGTTCGTCCACCTGCTCAACGACGCCGCGATCCGCGCGTTCACCGCGCGCGTGCCGCCGCCGTGGGTGCTCAAGCCGCGCTCCGAGGTCTCCACCATCGGCATCGCCAAGATCGGCTCGCCAGATGATCTCTGGCAGCGGGTGGACGAGCTGGGCGACCGGCGCTCGTTCTTCCTGCTGGAGCGCTTCATGCCGGGCGGCGTCTACCACGCGGACTCACTCGTCGCGGACGGCGCGGTGGTCTTCGCGGAGGCGCACGGCTACGCCCGCCCGCCGCTGGAGGTCTTCCACGAAGGCGGCATCGCCATGACACGCACGCTGCCACGTGACGCCGACGACGCCCGCGCGCTGCTGGACCTGAACCGGCGCGTGGTGGCGGCGCTCGGCATGGATCGCGGCGCGGCGCACGTCGAGTTCATCAAGAGCGAGGCCGATGGGCACATCTACTTCCTGGAGGCGGGCGCGCGCGTCGGTGGCGCGAACATCGTGGATGTGGTCGAGGCGGCGGCGGGCGTGAACCTGTGGCGCGAGTGGGCGCGGCTGGAGCTTGGGCCGGAGAGCGAGGCGTACGCGCCGCCGGAGCGCAAGCGGGACTATGCGGGCGTCATCCTGACACTGGCACGGCAGGAGCAGCCCGATACCTCGGCCTACACCGATCCAGAGATTGCCCAGCGCATCGTCAAGCGCCACCACGCCGGGCTGGTCGTCGCCGCGCCGGACGCCGCGCGCGTGTCCGCCCTGCTGGACGACTACAGCCGCCGTTTCGCGACCGACTTCTTCGCCTCGCTGCCCCCCACGACGGACCCCAAGGCCAGCCGCGACGCGGCACCGCGCGCCGATGCCCGGTAGGCTCAAGACAGAGGAGGGATCATGAACACGCGACACACGGAAGATGAGCAAATCCCCACCTGCCCACGCTGCCATTCCGCCGAGGTGACGCCGATTCTCTATGGGCTGCCATCGGGAGAGGGGTTTGCGATGGCGGAGCGAGGCGAGGTCA
>JAICVS010000271.1 GCA_025935195.1 Ktedonobacterales bacterium | reverse complement strand
GGCGACGGCGGCCCTGCGCGCGGGCGACTATACCGTGCGCGTGCCGGTGACGGGCGAGGACGAGGTGGCGCGGCTGCAAAGCGATTTCAACGCGATGGCGGCCGACTTGCAGACGGCGGTGCGTGAGCTGCGGGCCGAGCGTGATACGGTCGCGCACCTGCTGCGGGCGCGGCGCGAGCTGGTGGCCGCCGTCTCGCACGAGCTGCGCACGCCGGTGGCGACGATGCGCGGCTACCTGGAATCCACCCGGGCACGCTGGGACGCGAGCGATACACCACCGGCGACGCTGCGCGCCGATCTGGATGTGATGGAGCGCGAGGCCGTCCACCTGGAGGCGCTGATCGAGGATCTGTTCGCGCTTGCCCGTGCCGAGATCGGCCAGTTGGAGCTGCGCCCGGCGCCGTTGGACGTGGGGGCGCTGGCGGAGCGCGTCGTCGCGACGGCGGCACCGCTGGCCTGGCGCTCGGCACGGGTGGAGCTGAGCGCGGAGTGCGCGACGGGGCTGCCAGCGGCGCTGGCGGACGAGAGCCGTGTCGAGCAGATTCTGCGCAACCTGCTGCACAACGCGGTGCGCCACACGCCGCCGGGCGGGATCGTCGCGGTGGCCGTCACGTCGGAGGAAGATGAGAAGGATGAGGGTGTGGTGCTGCGCGTGCGTGACACCGGCGAGGGCATCGCGGCGGATGACCTGCCACACATCTTCGAGCGCTTCTACCGGGCGGAGCAGGCGCGCGCGCGCGAGGAGGGCGGCGCGGGGCTGGGGCTGGCGCTGGTCAAGGAGCTGACGGAGGCGATGGGCGGGTCGGTGGTGGTGGAGAGCGCGCCCGGCGAGGGGAGCTGCTTCACGGTGCGGCTGCCGCTGGCGGCCACGCATGAGTCCACCGGATCGGCGGCCATCGAGGCGGCGATCGAGCGTGAGCGGGTGGGGATGTGAGTCGGGAGAGGATGGTGGGTGGGCCGGCTGGCGATTGAAATCGCGCCTGGGGGCCCGCGGCCACAAAACCGACCTGCGTCGGTTGAGGAGAGAGACATAGCCGTCGGGGCGGCAATGTTGACCTGTGTGGTGAACATTGCCGTTTTTGCCGTTTTTTGATGTTGTTTTGACAGCGTTTCCTGGATTCAAGCGGGTTTGCCGGAGATCGGGCGACCGATTCGTGGCAAAAGCGGCAAGAAAGTGGCAAGGATGTTTGCCGTTTTTGCCGATCACGTTGCCACTGGCATTGCCGGCGGTCGCGGATGGGGCAATGTGGGAGGCGAAATGGAAGGAATCGCGCTGACCGGGATCGCAGCCGTACACGGCCGGCCGTGTACGGTGGCGGCTGGCGCGGCCATCAATGCCCAGCGGACGGAGACAGGGCATGAATGCCCGCGTGGTACCGCTTCGTGGTGACTGACTGTCAGTCACCGGGCCAACCGCGTCACATGCCTGGATTCGTCCCGACGGGGTGAGAGGAGGGATGGGGCAGAACGCCCAGCATGCATGCCGGGGGTCATCCCGTTTCGATATGAGCGGCACATTGCACCTCCGCATCCCCACATCCGCACCAGCCAACGTCATCTCTATTGAATTATGGAACAATGTTTCGCAAAACACAAGTGGAGGCGGCGGCGCATGGCGGTTCGGCGCCGGTCGGTGGCGCATGAGGTATAGTGGGCGCAGGGATGCTGATGTGTCGCTCGCGGCGCTGATGGAGCTGCTCACACGGGCGGGCGGTTGAAACCGCGCCTGAAGGCTGCGCCACAAAACCGGCCTGCGCCGGTTGGAGAGACCACTCCGGACGCCGTCCTGTTGCTCCACCAGCCGATCATGCCCAAACCGTGAGCTACGCCAGGTAGGTATGTAGCCAGAGCAGAGGTGTGATAGACTGGCGGCAGCGCGGAGGCGCTGGGCGCTTTCCGTGGATATTTTGGATGGATTGCATTTTCATGTCACCGCTTGGTTGCTCGATCCTTCCCCCTCCAGCCGTCCGCTAGAGCAACTTTCACTATGTTTGAGCAGGCAAGGTGTAGCCCGCGTGCGCGAACCACGCCGCCGCGTCAGTGGGGGTGATCGCGTCAAGCGCCACATGCATCGCCTCCCAGAGAGCCTCGTGGGTACGGGCGCCGAGGCCGCGCAGGAGGGTTTTGAGCTTCGAGAACGCCTGCTCACTGGGCGTGAAATCGGGCGAGTACGGCGGCAGAAAGAGCAGGTCACAGCCGCGCGCCGTGAGGGCCTGGCGAATGCTGGCCGCCTTATGCACGCTCAGATTATCGAGCACGACGACTTGCCCAGGTCGCAGCGTTGGCCCCAGTTGCTCCGCGATGTACCACGCAAAGGTTGGCGTATTCATCGCTCCCTCAATCAGCCAGGGGATCCGCAGCCCTTCAGGCGTCAAGGCCGCGACCAAGGTGGTGTTCTTGCCGTGATGGCGCGGCACGGAGCCCGTTGCCCGCTGGTCATGGGGCGCCCAGCCGTAGAGGCGGGTCAAGGACGTGTGCGTGCCGCTCTCATCGACAAAGACGAACTGCTGTGGGTCGAGGTGGGCGACTGCCTCCCGCCACGCGGTACGTGCTTCCTCGTCGCGCTCGCTGGCTGCCAGCGTCTTTTTTTCT
>JAICVS010000061.1 GCA_025935195.1 Ktedonobacterales bacterium | reverse complement strand
GACGGCCCAATGCTCCCCTCCGTTGCCTCCGTTGCCTCCATGTTGGTTCTCGTCCTTCTTTCTCCCTCTCTCTGCCCTCTGCGTCCTCCGCGGTTCAACCTCCGTCATCCCGTGCTTGCTTTCACCGGCACCGGCTCGACGGTGTTCGGCCCCAGGATTTCTTCCAGCCGCGACATCAGCTCCGGGCAGAAGCGCACGCCGGGTATTCCGGACGGCGGCGTCAAGCGCGCCTCCCAGCGGCCGTTGCGCACCAGCAGCTCGTAGTGGTCATCGCCGGGGTAGCGGTTGAGCGCGGTCAGCAATTGATCCACGCGCGCCAGCTCGATGGCGTCGCCGCCGGCCATGCCGCGCGGCACCTTGATACGCAGCAGGTACTCCTGGCGATTGATCTCCTCGTCGGTCGGCACGAACTCCTCGACCTCATCGGCCACGATCTGCGGCTCGTCGTTACGCAGCGAGACGCTGCCGCGCACCAGCAGGATCGCCTCCTCACGCCAGCTCGCCTGCGTCGCCGCGTACACCTTGGGGAAGACCACGACCTCGATAGCGCCCTGCATGTCCTCCAATTGAACCGCCGCCATCGCGTCGCCCTTCTTGGTCATGATGCGGCGCACGCTCGTCACACGGCCGCCCAGCGTCACCTTCTGCCCCGCCCACTCCTCGTTCAGGTACGCGGTGTAGGTCGTCACGCGCTTCGTCAGCATGGTGGCGACGTGTGCCAGCGGGTGCGCGGAGAGGTAGAGGTTCAGCAGCTCCTTCTCCCACGCCAGCAATTGCTGTTGCGGATGTTCCGCCCCCTCCGGCGGCACGAAATCGTCGTGCGGCGTCTCGCTCATGCCGCCGAAGAGGCTGTTCTGGCCGATCTCGCGCATCTTGCGCTGCTGTTGGCCCAGCGCCAGCGCGCGGTCCAGCCCGTGTAGCAGGCGACTGCGCCACGCCGCTGGCGACACACCCTCCGGCCGGCCCAGCGCATCCATCGCCCCCGCCTTGATCAGGCATTCCGCCGCGCCGCGTGTCAGGTTCTTGCTGTCGGTGCGCGCGAAGACGTCCGCCAGCGAGGTGAGCGCGCCGCCGCTGGCCCGCGCCGCCATCAGCTCCTCGATGGGTCGGCTGCCTACATTCTTGATGGCGAGCAGGCCGAAGCGCACGCCCCAGCGCGGCTGCCCGTCCTCCCCCGGCGCCAGACGCTCGACCGCGAAGCCCGCCTGGCTCTGGTTCACGTCCGGCGGCAGCACCTCCACGCCCATGCGGCGGCACTCATCCACCGCTGCCACCACCTTCTTCGCGTCGCTGGCCTCGGTGGTCAGCGTCGCCGCCATGAACTCCGCCGTGTAGTTCGCCTTCAGGTACGCCGTCTGGTATGCCACCCAAGCATACGCGCAGGCGTGAGCGCGATTGAATCCGTAGCCAGCGAACGGCTCAATGAAGTCAAAAATCTGGGCCGCGATCTTCTCGCCGATGCCGTTCTTTTTGCAGCCCGCGATGAACTTGTCGCGGTACTTGAGCATCTCCTCGCGGATCTTCTTGGACATCGCCTTGCGGAACTTGTCCACCTCGCCCCACGTGAAGCCGGCGAGCTGCACTGCGATCTGCAACACCTGATCCTGGTACACGATCACACCGTAGGAGTCTCTCAGCAGGGGTTCCAGCATTGGGTGTAGATAGCGGGCTTCGATCTCGCCGTGCTTCGACTTGATGAACTGCGGGATCGAGTCCATCGGGCCGGGGCGGTAGAGCGCGACCATCGCCGTCAGGTCTTCGATGCAGGTCGGCTTCAGCTCCTTGATGTACTGGCGCATCGCGCCGGATTCGAGCTGGAAGACGCCGGTGGTCTCGCCCTGTCCCAGCAGCACGTACGTCTTCGCGTCGTCGGTCGGCAGGCGGTCGAGATTGATCTCGATGCCGCGCGTCTCCTTGATGAACTTGACGCAGTTCATCAGGATGGTCAGGTTCGAGAGACCGAGGAAGTCGAACTTGATCAGCCCCAGCTCTTCGAGGTGGCCCTGCTCATACTGTGAGACCAGCCAGGTATCCTTGGGGTCTTTGTAGTCGCGCAATTGCAGCGGCACCACTGTATCCAGCGGCTCGCGCGAGATCACCACGCCCGCCGCGTGGATGCCGGTGCTGCGAACCGTGCCCTCCAGGTCTTTCGCCATGTCAACCAGTGTGCGGATCTGCGCGCTCTGTTCGTAGATTTGCTTCAGCTCGCGCACCGACTCCAGCGAGCCGTCAATCGTGACGCGCGGCCCTGTCGGGATCAGCCGCGCCACGCGGTCCGCCTCGGCTTGCAGGCCCATCACGCGGCCCACGTCGCGCACGGCCGCCTTTGCCGCCATCGTGTTGAAGGTGACGATCTGGCCGACGCGATCCCAGCCATACTTGTCCGCGACGTAGCGGATGACCTCCTCACGCCGGTCGTCGGGGAAGTCCATGTCAATGTCGGGCATGCTCATGCGCTCAGGGTTCAGGAAGCGCTCGAAGAGCAGCTCGTAGCGCAGCGGGTCCACGTTGGTGATGCCGAGCACGTACGCCACCAGGCTGCCCGCCGCCGAGCCGCGCGCCACACAGCGCATGCCGCGCCGGCGCGCGTAGTTCACGTAATCCCACACGATCAGGAAGTACGCGATGAAGCCCTTGGAGCGGATGATCTCGAACTCGTAGTCCAGCCGTTTTTGCAGCGCCTCGCCGATTGCGCCGTATTGCTCCTTGATGCCCTCCAGGCAGAGCTGGTACAGGTACTCGTCCTGCGAGCGAAACTCCGCCGGGATGGCGAAGTTGGGGATCAGGCTGTCGCCGAACTCGATGGCGACCTCGCACTGCTCCGCCACGCGCACCGTGTTCGCCAGGGCTTCGGGCAGTTCGGGGAACAGGCGCGCCATCTCGGCCGGCGTCTTCAGGTAATACTCCGAGCTGTCGAACTTCATGCGCTTGGGGTCTTCGAGCGTCTTGCCCGTCTGCACGCACAGCAGTACATCCTGCGCGCTGGCGTCGCGGGCGGCGACGTAGTGTAGGTCGTTGGTTGCCAAGAGCGGCGCGCCGGTCTCGCGGCTCAGCTCGTACAGCAGCGGATTCAGCTTGACCTGCGGCGACTCCGGCGCGTTGTGGTCCTGCACCTCGATGTAGAAGTTCTCCGGCCCGAACACGTCCTGATACCAGCGCGTCGCCGCTCGCGCGCCGTTCAGATCGCCTTTGAGCAGCAGTTCGGGAATCTCGCCGGAGAGGCAGCCCGACGTGACGATCAGCCCCTCGGCATGCTCGGCCAGCACCTTCTTATCCACGCGCGGGCGGTAATGGTAGCCGCGGGTGTGCGCGATGGTCGTCAGCTTCAAGAGGTTGTGGTAGCCAGTCTGGTTGCGCGCCAGCAGCAGCAGGTGGTTGTACTCGTAACGGCCGGTCTTCTCCTCGATAGATGGAGCCAGATAGCCTTCGATCCCAATAATGGGTTTGACGCCCGCGGCCTGGCAGGCTTTGTAGAACTCGATGGAGCCGTACATGCCGCCGTGGTCGGTCAGCGCTAGCGCGTCCATGCCGCCGGCTTTGGTCGCCTCGATCAGCTTCTTGATGCGCGACTGACCATCCAGCAGGCTGTACTCGGAATGCACGTGCAGGTGCGCGAAATCAGCGGCCACGGCGTCCCACCCCCCACGTCTGTCTGTCTCGTCGTCGGGCTTCCCGCTTCCGTTCTCCAGAACTTACTGTTTATCCCGTGGGATAGACGTGTCTGGTTCCTGCTTCACCACGGACAGTTTCGCCGGGGCGTCGCCACCCCGGCCAGCGCTCTCCGCTCCACAGGCGTTTTGGCTGTCCGAGGAACTCCCGGCCAGCTTGCTTAGAGTGCTGGCGGCGTTGAGACCGCGGTCGAGGACGAGACCGCGGGACGGACACCGGAAGGTGCGGTCGGCGAGCGTCAGGCGCTCATCACGCCAGCCGCAGCGGGAGCAGGTCTTGGATGTGGGCTCCCATCGGCTCACCACCACCACCCGGCAGCCATACCAGGCGGCCTTGTACTCCAACTGGCGCCGGAACTCCGCGAAGCCTACATCGGCAATGGCTTGCGCCAGATGATGGTTTTTCAGCAGGCCCGACACGTTGAGATCCTCACTCACCACGACTGCCTTGGTTTTCGCCAGCCGACTCGTGAGTTGATGGAGCGTGTTGGCCCGCTGATAGGCGACCTTCCGGTGTTCGCTGCCGAGTTTGCGGGCAGCTTTCTTGCGGTTCTGACTGCCTTTCTGCTTGCGCGAGACGGCGCGCTGGAGACGCTTGATCGTGCGCTGCCGCCGTTTGAGCGGCTTGGGATTGGGGATGACCGTGCCATCCGAAAGGGTGGCGAGTCTCTTCACGCCCAGGTCTACGCCAACGACCGGGCTGGTGTTCACTGGCGCCATCTGGTCTGGTTGGTCCTGCTCCACCTGGACGCTCACGTACCAGTGCCCAGCATGCTCCGACACCGTGGCGGAGAGAATCTTCACGCCGCTGGTAGGCAGGTAGTCACGCTCTTTCAGGCGCAGCCGGCCCAGCCGCGGCAGTTGGATGGCATTGGGGAACACCACGATGGTGCCAGTGAGGCGGAAACTGCCCAACCCGCGCTTCTTGCTCTTGAATCGGGGATAGCCGATCCTCCCCGGGTACTTCCCTGCCTGCTTGAGCTTGACCCGACGAAAGAACCCCTCGAAGGCGTGGTCCAGGTTCCGGAGCGCCTCTTGGGGGGCGCACTTGGAGACCTCGTACATCCACGGCACATTCGTCTTTTTCAGTGCATTCAGTTCCCGGTGCAAGTCTATCGCTGAAGGACTGGCGCCAGTGGACGTGTATGCCTCTTGCTTGCGTCGCAAGCCCCAGTTGTACGCCCAGCGGGCCGCCCACGCATGCTTGCGACAGGCGGTGGTTTGCTGGTCGTTCAGATCAAGCTCGGTCTTGTAGGCGCGCTGGATCATGCTCATGCCGCGCTCATGCTTCCGCTGCCTGCTTCCGTCTGCCTCGGTCTGCCCCACACTCTGCCTGGCAGACCGCCTGTTTCTGTGGAGAGACTACCACACCACCATCCAAAACGCCAGAGAGACGACTTCTCGTTATTACCCTTCTTATGCCGAGAGCCGCTCGGCTCCAGATCACAGCGCACAAAAATGGACGGCGGGGTGCGTACCTCGCCATCCATGCACCATCCGCGCGCCGCGCTTAGCCGATGCCCAGCGCGCTCGTCACCAGCGCCCAGGAGCCGCTGGGGGAGACCCCCCCGTCTGCCCAGCACCCGGCACAGGCGACACACGGGATGAGCGGCCTTCTCACGCTCCACGAACTCGTACGCGCTCACCGCCGCGCTCACCGCGTCGAGTCGGTCTGCCGAGCGGGAGATGCGCCGCGGCTTTTTTCAGGATCTCGCGCTCTTCCCCGAGGATACGCACCGCGCGTCGCCGCCGCGGCTCCTCCTGCTCGTCACTCGTCAGCCCGTCGCTGCGCTTGCCTTCATCCCGATCCGCCTGCTTGAGCCACCGGCGTAACGTCTCGCCCGTGATGCCCAGATCCTCAGCAATCTGGCGATGCGGTTTGCCACTGCCGCGAGCCAGCCGGATCGCCTCCGCCCGAAACGCCTCCGGAGCGGGCTGCACAGGTCGTGATGCTCTGACCCTGGACACCTCCTCGGACCTCCTCGGGGCTCTCGCCCCAACTCTACCAGTGTCCACCAAAGCGGGTCAACTCCAACCCGCCCATCCACCTGGAAATCAGACATCAGGCGACCGACTACCTCTGGACCGACACAGGCGATTTCTGCGCTGGGAGTTCACAATTTGACCAACCACCTGTGGCGGCTTCGAGCTCGTACACGTGGTCATACGCATTGGATCTCGAGAATGTCCCCGACGCCGACATCCAGCTCGTACCGGGCGCCTATTCGGTGTTGGCCCAGATCCGCCTCTGGCATCAAGGGACGTTCGACCAGCTCAGCGCCGACCCGACGATCCCGCATGGCTCGGCATCTGACGAGAAGATTGTGCGGGTGCCATGAGGGTCTTACTCCACCAGCGCCCGCGTCAGCATCACCATCGTCACGAACGTGCGAAAGATCGCCAGCGGATCGTCGCTGCTGTAGCGCACGGTGCGCGTGTCCTCACCGGTCAACTCGACCCCGTGCAGCCACGCCGCCGCCTCGGCCATATCCGCCGTCAGAAACGTCACCTCCAGCGTCGTGGGCGTGGGGAAGACCGGCGCCGTCGCCGGCAGATAGCTCGTCAGCGCCACACGCGCCCCCGCGCGGATGCGCTCGCGTGCCAGCTCCGGGTGCAGGCTCTCCGCCGCGTAGCGTGTCACCGAGCGCTTCACCGCCACCCCGTGCGGCGCCGGAGACAGCTCGCCCGCCTCCGCCACCGTCACCTGATCACCCGTCACCAGCGCGATCGGTACGCCGTAGTGCGCCGCCACCAGCGCGTTGAGCGCCGTCTCGCCCACGATGCGTCCGTTCAGGCGCGTCTCCCAGATCGCGCGTGGATTGTAGCTATGGCTCAGCACCGCTGCGCTGGCGCCGATCGAGCCGTGGTAGCCCAGGAAGAAGATCGCGTCGAAGGAGCCGTCCAGCCCCTCCATCATATACATCGGCTTGTGCTTGCCCGAGAGCAGCGAGGCGTGGCCGGCGATCAAATCCGGCGGCAGGTTGCGCATCGTGCTATGCGAGTCGTTCACGAGGAACGTATCCGCCCCCGCCTCCAGCGCGCCCGCGATGGCGGCGTTCAGCTCGCCCAGCAGCAGGCGCCGGCCCATATCATAATCGTGGCTGCCGACCATGATCTGGTCCCAATCCACGATCCCGGCCACCCCCTCGAAGTCCGTCGAGATGAAGACCTTCATAGCGCCTCCGCCTGCTCCCTCTTCTTCCCGATCCGTTCAGGCCGGCCAATCGGCCGGTCGTCCGCGTCACGAGGCAGCTTGTTCTTGCCCGGCCGGTTGCGATAGACCAGCCGCTCCACCGGCCGGCCCGCCACCAGATGCTCGCGCACGATCTCCTCCACGTCCCCCGGCTCCACGCCCCAATACCAGACCGCATCCGGGTAGACGACCACCATCGGGCCGTGGCCACACTGATCCAGGCATCCCGCGTGATTGACGCGCACGCGCCCCTTCAGCCCGGCCCATGCCACCGCCTGCTTGAAACGCGCGTGGACGCCCCGCCCATCCCCGTCCCGCTCGGCGCACCAGTCGCCGCCCGTGCAGACGAAGACGTGTCGCTCGAAGATTGACCCCGTGCTTACTGCCGCGTCTGCCCCTGTGCTCGCCCCCGCCCCATCCTCCCGCCGCGTGTCCGCCGTCTCACCCCACGCCACGTCGTGCGCTCCTTCATGGATAGATAGCCGCGCCGGTCCATGCCCGTATACACGCTTCATGCCGATGCCTCGCCCTCGCATCCTACCGCACAGCGAGACCACCTCGCCAGCATCCGCCCCGTTGTGGCACGCTCACGCACCGCATCCTCCCCCAACATGACGCAAGAGATACGACATCCAGCACAACGGATCGGCTGCCCCCACCCACATCTCCCGCCGCACCGCCGCTATGGGGAGAGAGGGTGCCACACCGCACCGGGCGGGCAACGTTTTCCCCTGAAGAAACCGGGGTAGAAAAGGGAGCCATCCGCCTCCCTTCCTCACCCTGCGTCCTCCGCGGTGAATATCTCCCCGCCAGCCCGTTTGCCATAGCCCGAATTGCCCCCTTGCCATTCCGCCCGCGCGACGCTATGATTCCCCAGCCCACGGCTCCCGGCCGCTGTCGCGGTGAGATCGTGGCGGAAGGAGCGCCGGCATGCCCACTGTCACCAGCATCATCAACCTCAAGGGCGGCGTCGGCAAGACGACGATCACCCTCGCCCTCGCGCACTTCCTCACGCTGGAGCACCACAAGCGCGTGCTCGTCATTGACCTCGATCCGCAGACCAACGCCACTGTCTGCCTCATCCCAGAGCGCGAGTGGCAGCGGCGCGACGAGGCCGGATTGACGCTCTACCAACTCTTCGCGGATGCCGTCAAAGGCACACACCGCTTCGACGCCGACGCCGCTATCGTGCGCGATGTGTCCAACATCGCCGGCGGCATCAAAGGGCTGGATCTGCTGCCTTCCAGCCTGCGCCTGATCAAAGTGCAGGACCGCGTGACGCAGATCACCGATTTCGAGACCTACGAGCGCGGCCCGATCTTCGCCCTGCGCGATGCCCTCGCGGAGTTCCTGCCCTATTACGACCACATCCTGCTGGACTGCCCGCCCTCGCTCGGCGTCGTCACGCTCAACGGCCTCGCCATCTCAGATTCGTATCTCGTGCCGGTCGTGCCCGACATCCTCTCCGTGCTGGGCATCCCGCCCATCCTCGACCGCGTGGAGCACTTCGCCCAGCGCACCCGCCGTAACATCCGCGCGCTCGGCATCATCATCTCAAAGATGCGCGCCCAGACCATCCTGCATAATGAGATGGAGCGCCGCCTGCGCGAGGACTTCGTCGAGCGGCGCTTCCCGCCGGTCTTCCGCACCGTCGTTCCCGAGTCCACGCGCATCGCCGAGGCGGCAAATGTGCTGGCCCCCGTCAACACCTTGCAACAGAAGTACGGCAACGGCGGGCCGATGGACGAGCTGAGCGCGCTCACACAGGAGTTCCTCTGGCATGTCTCGCGCTAAATCCCCTTCAGCGAGCACCAACAGCGAGGCAGTGCCCCAGGTGGCGCTGGCGGCCTTCCTGCGGGGTCTCGCCGCGCGCGCCGAGGCCGACTCCGCCTTCGCCGCTCAGCTCGATGCGGCGCTGCGCGAGAGCGGGCTGCTGGATCATTCTCTTGCTGCCCGCGCAGGGCCAGCATCACCTGCAGCGCCGGCACGGAAGCGCTCCAGCTCACGCCCACACGCCTCGACGCGGGACGCCTGGCAACAGTTCGCGGGGAACGATCTGCCCGATCCGTTCGCGCTGTTGCGCGATCGCGGTGAGGCCGGGTTGCGCGCCTCACTCGACGCGCTGGAGTTGCCAGTGCTGCGTGCGCTGGTGCGCGTCCACCGCCTCGATCCCGCGCGCATCTCCGCTCGCTGGACCGCGCGCGACCGCGTCGTCGCGCTGATCGTCGCGCAGGTGCGCGCGCGCGCCGATCTCGGCAAGGCGTTCTCCCGTGTGTAGGCTGTGGGCCGCGCCGCGCGCGGGACACGCAAACGCGGAGACGAGCGCCCGTGAACAGGGCTGGGCTGTCTCCGCGTGTGTACTGAACGAGATGCTAGCAGCGAGGCCGGCCAGACGATGGCGTGCGGCACCGCAGGAACATATAAGCCGTATCGGCGCCGCACTGCGCCGCCGGCCCGCACTACGACTTGGTCTCCGTCTCGGCCGCCGCCGCGGCCGCCTCGCGCTCGCGCCGGCGCGCGCGCAGCCCGCCCAGCCGTCCGATACGCTCATAATGCTCGATACCGAGCGTTTCACGGGTGGTCTGACCGCCCATGCGCCCGATGTTGGCGTAGAACTCTGGGCCGCGGCGCTCGCGCACCGTCTTGCCGCCTTTGGAACCAATCCTGGCGAAGAACTCCGGGCCGTACTTCTCACGGACCGCCATCCCGCCGCGCCGCGCGTTCTCGGAACCGGCGCGCGGGCCGCGGCGGCGCTTCTGCGGCTCCGCGGGCTCCTGCACCGCGACGGCCTGCTCCACGCCTCTCTGTTGCCGTGTCGCCATGACAACCCCCTTTCGCACATCGCGCTTCCGGTCGCCCGCGCGCATGCGACGCCGCGAGGCCAAAGGCCCCGTGAACCGGGCCGACCGTTCACGCTCACTTGCTAGGCGCAATGATACCAGCCAATGGCCGCTATGTAAAGGGGCATGGCGGTCGAAGGCGATATTCACCGCGCCGGCGCGCGCACGACGGGGATACGCGCCCCAAAAGCTGGGCGTTTACGCTCACAGGTCTCATTGTGGTTGCCACCCGCGAGGGCGAGTGATACACTGCCCAATGTCCAGCGGAGTCCCAGCGCGGCGGGCGCCGCAAACGGAGGCGGACACGGGCCGGGCGGCGGTGCGCGTTGGGATGCGAAAGAGAGTAGCCTGTGATCACCTGCCCTCGGTGCGGTCGGCCGTCGCCTGCGGGAACAGCGGTATGCCCCTATTGCCAGATGCGTCTTGCCGTCGGTGGATTCGCTTCGCACACGGATGACAGCCCGCCCGAGTGGCTCCAACGGCTTCAATCCGCCCAGGCCGCCCAGGCGTGGCAGCCGGCAATGCCCGGCGCTGTGCCCGGCACGGGGGGGGGCGGTGCGCCACCTGGATTCGCGCCCGCGGCTCCCTCCTATCCCTCCTATCCCCCCCAATTGTCGGCCCAGAGTCTCGTGAACCCACAGGCGATGCCCGATTGGATGCGTGAGGCTGGCGCGCGGCCGCCAGCGGCTCCCGCCATGGGCGGCGCGGGCGGCTCCCCTTGGGAACAGCCGAACGGCGCGTTCCAATCTCAGCCATTGCCGCCACAGCCGTTCGGAGCCCGCGCTCCCCGCCCACAACCGTCAATTCCCGACCCTGGCTCCTTCGCCGCCAACCAGTTGTTCGATGCGTCCGCGCTGCCGGAGTGGCTGCGCCAGGCGGGCGCGGGCCAGCCGTTTGACACGCTCGCTACAGCGCATCAACCCGCGCCGAACCCACGGATGCCGCCGCCCGCGCCCCCGGCCGGCGGCGCATTCGCTCCGGCATCGTTTTCGCCCGCACGCCAAGCGTATCCACCGGCGGGCGCGGCCCCGCCACCTCCCGCCGCGAGTGCTTTCCCGTCCATCGATCAGGCGGGTGCGTACGGGGCTGGACCGGTTCAGCAAGGTGGCATTTCGGCGCAATCGCTCTACGACCCGGCCGCGCTGCCGCCGTGGCTAGGCGGCAACGGCACGGGGGCCACGGGCGGCCTTGGAGCGCAACAGCCTGCTGGCCGCATTCCCGCACAGTCGTTGCTGGATGAATCATCACTGCCGCAGTGGATGCGCAATCAACCCGCGGCACCCGCTCCCGCCGCACCGATGTTCTCTAGTCCCGGCTCACAGGCCGCGCCCGGCGGCTGGGGCAGCGCGCAGCCGCCGGTGGGACCGCTGCCCGCGCCCGCTACGGCCGCGACCAGTTGGGGACCGGCCTCCGCCGCGCTCGACGCACCGCGGTTCTCCGCCGGCGACTTCATTGACGAGGGCGCGCTGCCAGATTGGCTGCGCTCGCAAGGGCAAGCGGCGGGATTCATGCCGCCCGCCTCCGCGCCACTGATGAGTCCGTCGCCAGCGGATGAGCGCCGCGCGCCGATGTACATCCCATCATCCGCCTCATCTGAGCGGGCGCCCGGCCCCGCGGCGACCGGCGCGACCTTTGCGGCGTCCGATCTCATTGACGCCGATTCACTGCCGCAATGGGTGCGCGGCCAGAATGGTGACGGCGATGTAAGCTTCAGCTCGACGGAAGGCTGGACGAGCAAAGGGTCATCCGCGCCGCTGGCGCCGGGGTCGGGGCCTATCGGCGGCATGCCGTCTGGCTACACAGATCACCAGCCCGCTCCTCAGGCCGCGCCCACGGACGAGCATCCCAGTGCCGAAGAGCCCTCATGGCTTAGTGGCAGACAGGCCACAAACATGGATGAGCGCATGGACTCCGGACCGGGCACCGGCAACTTCGGGCGCGGCGCTCCGATCCCGCGTGAGGAGCTGCCCTCCTGGCTGCGCACGGACACTCCCACAGGCCGCTCCGGCACGCCGCGAGTGGGCGCTCGACACGCGCCCGCCTGGGGCGAGCCAGCCGCTTCCTCCTACGGAGATGACCGTGAGCAGTACGGCGAGCAATACGGCGAGGACGCGGACTACGAAGCGGCACCCGCCTGGGACGACGGTGGCTATGACCAGCCATATGATCAGCCGTACGACCAACAGTTCGATGGTGGCTACAATGGCGGCTACGGCGCGGTGGATGAGTACGGCCAACCCATGCCCGGCGGCGGCTGGGACGAGGGGTATGGCGAATACGACGACTACGATGGCGCGCGCGAGCCGAGGCGCGGCTTTTGGGGCAGGCTGTTCGGGCGCGGATAGTGCGTCTCTGGTGTGACACAATATACGGAGGGATGTCGGGTGGCGGTAGGTGTACCAGGAGTGCCACAGGCGGGCCACGCATGGGAGGAGAGTGGGACGCGCTTCACGCCGCCCATGCGTTCTCTGCTGGTCTTGGATTGCGGCTCCGTCTTCACTAAAGCGGCACTGTGTGGGCGGGTCGAGGATCAGTTCCGGCTGCTCGCGCGTGCCCAGGCGCCGACGACCTCCGCCGCCCCGGCCCGCGACATCACCATCGGCCTGCGCGAAGCACTGCGCGGGCTCGAGCGCATCACCGGGCGCACACTGCTACGCGACGATCGCATTGTGACACCGCGGGCTGAGGACGGCGTTGGCGTTGACGGGGTCGCGCTTGTCACCTCGGTCGGCGGACCGCTCAAGCTGTTGGTCGCCGGCCCTGGCCGCGAGGCGCTCGCCGGGCTCTTACATCGCTCCCTCGGCGGGCTGTTCGCGCAGTTGGATGCGCTGCCGCAGGCACCGCCGGCCGATGCCGCCCACGCCGCCGAGTGGCAGCAGCTCGTCGCCCAGGTGCATGCGGCGCACCCCCACGCCCTGTTGATCCTGGGCTCTCCCTTCGGCAACGGGCGCACGCAGGCTGGCGCCGCGGACACACCTCAGGGCATCGCCGCCTGGCTTGACATGCTGCGGCAGACCGTTGGATACGAGGAGGAGGCAGGCGCGCTGGAGCTGCCCGTGCTGATCTCGGCCACTCCGCCCGATGCCACGGCGTTTGCCGAGGCAGTGCGTGCGCGCGCGGTGCAGGCGGTGGAGCCGCTCTCGCCGTCCACACTCAGCCCGATCAATCGGGCGGTCGGCGCGTTGTATGAGTCTGCCGTCCTTGGCCCACTGCCGGGGTACGCGGCGCTACGTGCGCAGACATCGGCGCCGCCGCTGGCTGGAATCACCTCGCTCGCCGGCGCGGCGCGTTACCTGGCGCAGCATGTCCAGACCAACGTTGTAGCGGTGGATGTCGGCGCGAGCGCCACCACCCTGATCGGCGCGACGCCTAGCGGCGACTTCCTCACGGCCGCCGCCGCGACGGCCGGTGTGGGGCCAGGCGCGGGGACGGTCCTGCGCGCGCGCGGGTATCAGGCCATCCAGCAATGGCTCAGCGAGCCGGTCGGCGAAGACGAGATCCGCGAATACGTGCTGTCACGCATGCTGCGCCCGCACGCGATCCCCACCAGCCCACGCGAGCTGCGGATGGAGCATGCGCTTGCCCGTGAGGCGATCTCACTCGCGCTGCACGCGCCCGGATCGCGGCTCTCGGGCTTGCATCCGCTGGAGGTCATCCTGGGAACGGGCGGCGTGCTCGCCGCGGCGCCGCACCCCGGCATGGCGGCGCTGATCCTGCTCGACGCGCTGCAACCGCGTGGCATTAGCTCGCTGGTGCTGGACACGTCCGCCATCATGCCGATGCTTGGCGCCGCCGCCGCAATCGATCAATCCGCCGCCGCGGCTGTCGCCGATGGCGACGCGGTCGCGCTCCAGCTTGGCACGGTGGTCTCGGCGGTCGGCATGGAGCAAGACGGTCAGCCGGCCGTGCGTGTGAGCCTGGAGTTCGCCGATGGCCGCTCGCACATCGAAGATGTGGCCTGGGGCAGCATTGTGCGTCTGCCGTTGGCGCCCGGCGAACAGGCCCGACTCGGCCTGACCCCCGCTGCTGGGGTGGACATTGGCGTGGGGGTCGGCCAGCATGCGCGGGCCACTGACCCGGTGGAGGGCGGCGCGCTGGGGCTGTTGATTGACGCGCGCGGCCGGCCGCTCGCGCTGCCGCGGGATCCCGTGCAGCGCGTCGCGCTCCTCTCGTCCTGGCGCCGCGCCCTCGGCCTGGAGGGCTTCACCGCATGAGCGAGCTTGCCTTGCAATATCCACTCGGTCGGCCGATTGCGCGGGCCGTGGCCGTGCGCCGGCAGCGCCATCTGCCGCCCGGTGCGCGCGTGCTGGTCGCGGCCGGCAATCAGGTGTTGCCGGAGCAGCCCATCGCCGAGGTTGGGCAGTCCAGCGGCGGAACGGTCGTGCTGGCAGGGCTGGCGGGTGTAATCGCGGAGGTCGTGCCCAGCCAGCATGTCGCCATCGAGGGGGTGGCGACGCTGGCGCAGGGGATCGTCGGCATTGGGGGCGCTGTGGTGGGGCCGCTGGTCGTGCTGCCGCGTGGCGAGTCCCTCGCCGTTGTGCCGATCCCGCGCGGCGGCGTGATCCTGTTCCCGCGGCACGTGCCGCTCACACTGCTGCAGCGTGCGGCGGCGGGAGGCGCGGCCGGCATCATCGCGGCCAGCGCTTCCGCGCGGGAGTTGGAGGCCTTCGCTCGCGCCGACCTCACTGCCCTGCTGGATGGGCCGGCGGCCCTGTCCGCGCAGGTGGCGCTCACTGTCGTGCTGACAGAGGGCCTGGGCATGCGGCCGATGGATCCATCCATGTATCAAGCGCTAGGACAGCGCATTCACGACACCGTTCTGCTGACCGGCACGACACAGCCGCGCGACAACGTGCGGCCGGAGGTGCTGCTGTCGCTGCCGCTGGGCACGCAAGCCGCGCGAGCGACGGCCGATGCGGCCGATGCGGCGCTCATTCCCGGCGCCCGTGCGCTGGCGCGTGGCGGCGCGCGCAGCGGCATGAGCGGGGTCATCCTGCATGTCTTCCAGCGCCAGCAGCGCACAGCCACCGGCGCCTTCGCCGCCGCCGCCAGCGTGCGCTTCGACGACGGCAGCGTGGAGATCGTGCCGCTCGCCGCCCTCGACCGCACCAACTGATTCGGCACGATCACTCTATCAAGCCGACGGCACAGCCTCGCCATAGAGGAAGAAGCTCGCCGTCGCGCGCACATCCGCGCGCCAACCGAGCGCCGCCAGCCGCTCAGAAAGCTCGTCCGACCGATAAAAGACCTTGACGATGCGATACTCGCGGCCGTCGTTGAGGTGGCGGCGCAGCGACGCGGCCTCAGGGCCGGCCAGTTGGTGGTCGCGCGCGGTCGAGGCGTCAGTATAGAGCGAATCAATGAAGAAGACGCGACCGCCATCCGCGAGCGCGGTCCGCACCGTCTGCCAGAAGGCGGCGAAGCGCTCGCGTGGGACGTGTGAGAGCCAGAAGCTGAAGAAGACCATATCATAGCGTTCGCGCGGCCGCCAGGCAAAGATGTCCGCCTGTTCGTAGACCACCGCGGAGCCGGGCACCGTATCCGACCGCGCGCCTGAGCGATTGAGTCGCGCGCGATTGATGGCGAGCGTCTCCGCCGAGGCATCGAGCGCCGTGATGTGATCGGCGTGCCAGGCCAGCCGCTCCGTCCACAGGCCCGTGCCGGCGGCAAGCTCCAGCACACGCCCGGCGGGCCGAAAGGCGTCCAGCGCCGCCGTTACCTCGGCCACCTCGGCGAACCAGCGGCGGTTCTGCTCTTCGCCATGGTCGTAGCGCCCCGTGCGCAGGAACCACTCGTCGTACTCGCCGGCACGCGCGCGATAATAGGCGATCTGCTCGCGCAGCAGCTCGTCCAGCCGATCATTGGTCTCGCCGGCCATGCGCTCTACCTCCCTTACGCCCTTCACGTCCCTCACACCGGCCGCACGGCGCGCACGATCACGAAGTCCGCGGCCCAGCTCACGACATGGCCGTCGCGCGCCGTGACCTCGAAGGCCTGGCGCACCTCGTCCGGGGCGGCGAGCATATCCGCCGCCAACCTGGCCCGCTCGCCCTCCGGCATGCGCATGCGCTCCACCCACTCGGCGAAGTCATAGGTCTTGCGCGCCAGCTCCACCACCTCGATGCGGAGGCTGGCATCGGCCAAGAACATTCGCCACTCTGAGACGGTGTACTCGCGCACGTGGCTGGGATCGCGCCAGGCGTCCCAGCGGTTCACCGCCGCGTCGCCGGCGGGATCTTCGGGCGCGATGTTGTCAATCAGCACGAGCCGCCCGCCCGTGCGCAGCACGCGGTGCATCTCACACACAGCCGCGCGCACGTCGGCGTAGTGGTGCGGGGCGATGCGCACCGTGACCAGATCGAAGCTCTCGTCCAGGAAGGGCAGGCGCTCCGCATCGGCCACGACGAACGCGACGTTGGTCACGCCGCGACCGCGGATGTGGCCGCGCGCGGCCGCCAGCATAGCGGGCGTCAGGTCGCTCGCCGTCACATGGGCGACGTGGGGAGCGAGCGCGAGGGCGGTGTGGCCGCCGCCGGTGGAGATGTCCAGCGCGAGATCGTCCGGTCGCGGGACGGCCAGCTCCACCAGCCGGGCCAGGTCCGCACCGGCCGCGTGGCGCTGGCTCGTGACATACGCCGCCGCCGCTTGACCGAAGGCGTCGCGCACGCGCGCCTTGATAGCCTCGCCCGCGTCCTCAACCGCTAGCGCCGCGCCCGTGGCGTCATCGCTTGCCATGCCTCCGCTGTGGCCGTCCGCCCGTTGTAGGAATTCGAGGCGATTGCCGAACGGATCGCGCGACTCGAAGCGCCGGTAGCCGGGAATCTGCGCGTCCACGATCACTGGCATGCCCGCGCCCTCCAGGCGGCGGCGCATCGCCTCCAGATCGCGCACGAGAAAGGCGGGATGGCCCTTGCGCCGCGGGCGAAAGTCGTCCTCCAGCCCCAGATGCAGTTGCAAGGCGCCGCACTGATACCACGCGCCGCCGCGCCCGACGAGCGCGGTCGGCTTGGGAATCTCGGGCAGGCCCAGCACGCCGCCGTAAAAGTCTTTCGCGCGCTGCTCCTCACCGCGCGGCGCCGTCACCTGCACGTGGTCGAAGCCGAGCACCATCGGCGCTGCATCTGCCATGCGTCACCTCCAAACGGTCCGGACTCTCCCGGCGCAACGTCTTGCATTGTCTTTCGTCAGGCACAGGAAAGTGTACGGCAGCGAATGCTATAGTGCCAGGGAGTAGCGGCGATAGACGTTATCGGATTTGGCGATGGAGCATGCGGCGGTGAGGCGGCGATGACACTGGACCAGATTGAGACATTCCTACAGGTGGCGCGCGTCCGGAGCTTTTCACGCGCGGCAATCCTGCTCGACTTGGCGCAGCCGACGTTGAGCGGGCGCATCAGCGCGCTGGAGCGGGAGCTAGGCACGGAGCTTTTCGTACGTCACGGTCACACATTGGAACTGACCGAGGCCGGGCGTGCGCTGTTGCCGTATGCGGAACGCCTGCTGGCGCTGCGGGCGGAGGGCGCACGCGAGGTGCAGCGTGTGCGGCGCGGTGGGCTGGGCCGGCTGGCGCTGGGGGTGAACCCCAGTTGCGGGCCGTACCTCGCGCCGCGCCTGATCGAACGCTTCTGGCGGGCGCATCCAGCTGTTCAGATCACCGTGCGCACGGCGCTCAGCCCGGTCTTGATGGAGAACCTGCTCGACGGTGTGATCCAGCTCGCGCTCTGCTCGCGCGCGCAGATCCATCCACGGGCGCAGGTGCTCTGGAGCAACAGCGATGCGCTGCATCTGGTCGCCGCGCGCGATCACCCGCTCGCACGCCGGGGCGTATGCACGCGCGCCGACCTCGCCGACCACACCATCCTCTCCGTACAGGCCGGGCCGACGCGGCTTGGCCTGCGCCACCTGCTGCCGGCCGACCGAGAGACGCCGATCGCGATTGAGGCGACGGCGGGCGACGTGCTGAAGCATCTGGTGCTGCGTGGGCTGGGGGTCACGGTGCTGCCGGGCCTCGCCGTGTGGGATGAGCTGCGGCGCGGCGAGCTGGTGGCGATTGCGGTGGAGGACGCCGAGTTGCCGCCCTACGAGGTGGCGCTGGTGCAGTGGCCGGGGCGCGCGCTGGCGCCGGCAGCGCAGACCTTCGCTGAGCTGGTGCGAGGCGCGCGAGTGTCTGATCTCCTCGCGCGCTGATCATGCCAGGCATGGCCCACTGACCGACCATGCGGCACGCGAAGCCGCAACGCAACGGATACCGTTGAGCGGCGCACCCAACGGCTGGCAGTGTCAAGACCTCATGCGGCTACGGCCGGCGGCTGGGGGTCATAGGCGTTATGGCGACTTGACACAACATCTTGTGTTGGCAGGGGCAGATCGGGCTACTCTACAAGATATTGTGATTTTGGTATTGCAATCACTAGATGTGGGGTTGTATGCTGTGGAGGCACACACTTCGATAGGGCGGCGGGGGAGCGCCAGAACGGCCGCGGACCTGGCCGATCGGCGCTGGTGGGCGAAGAGAGGGCCTCGTAGTTTGTCGTAGTTGGTCCAGGAAGAGGCAGCGGTGAAAGACAAGAAGAGCGTCGCGGGCCAGGCAGCAGGCGCGGCCGCCCCGGCGCGGCGCACGGTGGGCGCATGGTCCGAGGCGGCGCAGCGTGTGCTGCGCGAGCGGTATCTGCTGCGCGATGCGAGCGGAGCGGTGGTCGAGACGCCGGACGATCTGTGCTGGCGCGTGGCGACGGCGGTCGCTTCCGCCGAGGATCAGTGGACGGCCAAATCGGGCGTGGGCAGCGCCACGATGGCCGAGCGCTTCTACGAGGTGATGGCGGAGCGCAAGTTCCTGCCGAACTCGCCGACGCTGATGAACGCCGGCAAGGGCAACAACCTGCAGCTCTCCGCCTGCTACGTCGTGCCAGTGGAGGATAGCCTTTCGGGCATCTTCGACGCCGTCAAGCATGCCGCGCTGATCCACCAGAGCGGAGGAGGAACCGGATTCAGTTTTAGTAGACTCCGCCCTGAAGGATCAATGGTTGCATCTACACATGGAGTCGCATCTGGGCCGGTCAGCTTTATGAAAATTTTCGATGGGGCGACTGAAGCCGTTAAGCAAGGTGGCACAAGAAGGGGTGCAAACATGGGCATCCTGCGCGTGGACCACCCCGACATCCTCAAGTTCATTGATTGCAAGCGCGACGGCTCGGTGACGAACTTCAACATTTCGGTCGCCATCACCGACGCGTTCATGCGCGCCCTGGAGGCTGACGGCGAGTACGACCTTGTGGACCCGCACACCAAAGAGGTCACGCAGCGGCTGCACGCCCGCGCGGTGATGGACCGCATCGTCGCTGCCGCCTGGGCCACCGGCGATCCCGGCCTGGTCTTCCTCGACCGCGCCAATGCCTCCACCGCCAATCCGACGCCGGAGATCGAGCCGCTGGAAGCGACGAATCCCTGCGTCGTCGGCGAGACACGCCTCGCCACCAGCCGCGGCCTCATCCGTGTGGATGCGCTCTTCAAGAGCGGCGAGGAATTGGTCGTGGCGGCGGATGCGCGCGCGCTCGATGAGACGCTCGAAGCGGCCGTGAATGGTGGCGATGCGGGCATGGGCGTAGCGCGGTCAGGCGTCGTCTTCCACGGCGCCGTGCCGGTCTTCAAGTCGGGCGTCAACGTGCCGGTGCGCCGGCTGGTGACGAGCCACGGCATTGAAATTACCGCCACGGCCTACCATCGCTTCCTCACGCCCGATGGCTACAAGCGTCTGGACGCGCTGCAATTCGGTGACACGCTGCTGCTGCAAAGCGGCGAGGGCGCGTGGTCCACCGAGCGTAAGTTGTCGGATGCGGCATATGGCGTGCGCAGCGGCATACGTTTGGATGCCTGGGAGCGTGAGGGGAAGGTTGCGCCGCCACGCGAGTGGTCACGGGAACTTGGCGAAGTGCTCGGCTATATTCTCGGCGGTGGCTACGTGCGCTTCGAGCCGCACCTGAACAATCAGCATGTGCTCGGTGTTGCCGTGAGTTTGCGGGATGCTGAGATACTGCAACTCCTGCGTGAGCGTCTTCGCGCGTGGTTTGGCGTGAAGGGGAACGTCACCGAACGACAGGGGCATTACCAGTTCCAGACGTCGGGGGCGGTAGCCACATTCTTCTCAACGCTGGGAATCCAGGGAGCCAGGGCACACGAGAAGCGCGTGCCGGAGAGCATCTGGACAGCCCCCCGCGACGCCGTGATCGGCTTCCTGCGCGGACTGTTCAGCGCCGACGGTAGCATGCAAACCGGCAGCGCCGAGAAGGGTACGTGCAGCGTTCGCCTCGCTACCTCATCCAAGGGCTTGGCCCAAGACGTGCAGCAACTTCTGCTCAACCTCGGCATTGTGAGTGCGATTCGACTGCGGCGCGAGGCAACCATCCGATTGATGCCAAACGCCGCCCGCGAGGCTGCCGAGTACGCGACGCAGGCGCAGTATGAGGTCATCATTGACAAGGCGAACCGCGACCGTTTCGCCGAGGTCATTGGCTTCATACAGGAGCGCAAGCAGCGCCAGCTCACGAGCTGGATTGCCAACAAGAAGCGTGCATCCAACCACGAGCCGTTCACGACCAAGGTGGCCCTCATCGAGGACGCTGGCACGGCGGATGTGTACGACACGACCGTGCCAGTTGTACACTCCATAGTCGTGAACGGTATAGCTACATCGAACTGTGGCGAGCAGTATTTGGGTCCGTACGATGCATGCAACCTCGGATCGATCAATTTGGGGTTGTTCGTGCATGACCGGCAGATTGATTGGGACGAGCTGGAGCGGGTGACACGCCTCACCACGCGCTTCCTGGATGACGTGATCGAGATCAACCCATTCCCGCTGCCTGAGGTCCACGACAAGGTGCATGCCAACCGGCGCATCGGCCTGGGCGTGATGGGCTGGGCCGAGATGCTCTTCGAGCTGGGCATGCGCTACGACAGCGACGACGCGATCGCGTTGGGCGAGCGCGTGATGCTGCGCATCCGCGACTGGTCCACCGACGAGTCGCGCGCGATGGCCGCGGAGCGCGGCGAGTTCGCCAACTGGTCGCGCAGCATTTACAAGGGCGGACCGAAGCTGCGCAACGCGACGCGCACCACCGTGGCGCCGACCGGCTCGATCAGCATCCTGGCGGACTGCTCATCGGGCATCGAGCCGATCTTCGCGCTGGCCTTCCAGCATCGTGTCAAGCAGCCCGACGGCAGCTACCGCGTGCTCGACTTCATCAACCCCTTCTTCCAGCGCGCGCTGGAGGCGAGCGACATCGCGGACAAGGCGGGTGTCATCGCGTACGTCAAGTCGCATGGCTCGCTGCACGGCCATCCGGCGGCGGCGCACCCCGCGCTCCAGCCGTATGTGACCGCTCACGAGATCGCCCCGGACTGGCACATCCGCATGCAGGCCGCCTTCCAGAAAGGGGTGGACAACTCGATCAGCAAGTGCCTCGCCGCGGGAACGCTGGTTCAGACCTCGCGCGGCCTGATGGCAATCGAAGACTTCTCTACCGTGGAGGAGCCGGATAGCTTTGTCAATATCGCGGAGGCCGGTATCAAGACCGGCGGGCATCGCGTGCTCTCGCATTACTACGCTGGCGAGCAGCCCGCGACGCGCATCCGCCTGGACAACGGCTCTGAGCTGGTCGGCTCGACGGCCAGCCACAAGGTGCTGACGCCGGATGGGTGGCGGCGTATCTCCGACTTGCGCGTCGGCGAGTTTGTGATTGGCCGGTTTACCACCTCACATGGACCTGGCGGCGCCCAACTCCCCGAACCGGATACCTATCGCACCAACGCGAAGCATGTAACTATCCCCACGCACATGACGCCGCGGCTCGCGCAGTTCTTGGGCATGGTCGCGGCGGATGGGCATACGACGGAGAGCACCGGTGCCGTCGGCCTGACCACGGCGGACGACGAGGTGGCTGCCGAGTTCACGACACTTGCCGAACACCTGTTTGGCCTCACAGCGCGGCATATCGAGGATCAGCGCAATCCCAGCGTGCAATACCTGACGCTCAACTCTCGCATCCTCGCCCGCTGGGTGGAGAATCTTGTTGGCAAGGGCGCGTACGCCAAGCGCGTGCCGCCCCAGGTGCTTGCCGGCAGCGCGGAAGAGAAGCTGGCCTTCCTGCGCGGCGTCTCGCTCGATGGCTACTATCATCCGAAGTTCGGCCTGTATGTCTACGCCGGCATGTCGCGTGAGTTGGCCTACGGCGTGGCGGAGATGTGCCGGAGCTTCGGGCTGCCGCTGGTACGACAGCATCGTGGGTTGGTGGCCGCCTCAGGCAAGATGTCCTACAAGGTGCTGGTGAGCAACGAACTGCAAGAGCTGGTCTCGTGCATCGAGCCGCATAAGAACGGCGCGCGGCATGACGCCGATTACCAGGTGCTCGTCAACCGCGAGATGGTCCAGCAGACGGCGCTGCCCACCGACCACCCCTGCTACTCGACGTTGCGTGCCATCAAGCAGAGCGGCCGGCTGAACTGCGACAAGCGCACGGCGGATCGGCTGGGCTGGCCGAGCGACACGCCTGTCTACCGAGTAACGGGCATCGAAGACGCCGGCATCGTCGCGCTCTACGACATCGAGGTTGAGGAGGCGCACGAGTACATCGTCAATGGGATCGTGTCGCACAACACGATCAACCTGCCGAACAGCGCGACGCTGGACGACGTGGGCGAGGCGTACATGCTCGCCTGGAACCTGGGCTGCCTGGGCATCACCATCTTCCGCGACGGCTCGAAGGGCGAGCAGGTGCTCAACGTCGGCGTCAAAGAGGCCAAGCAGGAGGGCGAGGGCAAGGCGGCGCAGCCGGCGGCGGAAACGGCGGCCGCGCAGCAGGAGATTCCGCCACAGGCGGCGATGGCGATCACCGCGCCGCGGGCGGCGGCCTCGGCCGGGCTGTATCAGAACGGCGTCAAGCTGCGCCCCGAGGTGATGGCGGGCTACACGCGGCAGGTGCGCGCGCCTGAGGGCAAGGTGAACGTCACGCTCAACAGCGACGAGGACGGGCTGCTGGAGGTCTTCGTCAACGTTGGCAAGGCGGGTTCGGACGTCGCGGCCTTGGCTGAGGCGCTGGGCCGGCTGATCTCACTGCACCTGCGCATTGATAGCCCGCTCTCGCAGAACGAGCGCGCCGGCGAGGTCGCCCGCCAGCTCGGCGCCATCGGCGGCAGCACCTCGATCGGCTTCGGCGCGAGCCGCGTGCGCTCGCTGCCGGACGCGGTCGCCCGCGCCATCGAGCTGCACCTGACGGCAAGCGCCCAGCCCGCTTCTACCCCGGCGCTCCCGCCGGCTCCGGATGCTCCATCAGAAGGTGCGAACAGCGCGGGTGGCGTGGGCCAGAACGGCAGTAGCTATCCCAACGGCCACGGCCCGACGCCCGGTATGCTGGCGCTCTATACCGTCACCGGCAATCTCTGCCCACAGTGCGGCAACAACACGCTCTACATGGAGGAGGGATGCAAGAAGTGCGTGAGCTGCGGCCACAGCGAGTGCTAATGCCAGGCTTATGCGCCTAGCTTACGGACCAGAGGCCACGAATCTTGCGCATCCGGGAATGTCCACACGGCACATTCCCGGATGCCCTGTTTTCGCCACATCTACGCGGCGCCCGACATGCTCTCTCGGCGGCGCGGCTGGTGCGGCTCACGGCGCGGTTCGTCATGCCGACACGAGGGGAGCCAGCGCCCGCCACTCCGCGCGCGGCAAGGCCATCGGGTCGGCCGTGAGCGCCTGGATGCAGACGTGGTCGGCGCCCGCGTGGTAGTGCGCCGCGATGCGCTCGCGTATGGCGTCCACGTCTCCCCAGGCGACGAGGGTATCAACGAGGCGGTCGCTGCCGCCGTCCGCGAGATCGCCGGACGTGAAGCCGAGCCGCAGCCAGTTGTTCACGTAGTTTGGCGCCTGCAGGTAGCGCGCGAGATGCTGCCGCGCGATGGCGCGCGCTCGCGCCGGGTCCGTCTCCAGCACGACGCCCTGCTCCGGCGCGAGCAGGCGTCCCTCTCCCAGCGCCGCGCGGGCCTGACGGGTGTGCTCCGGCGTGACAAGGTAGGGATGCGCCCCAGCACTGCGGTCGCGCGCCAGTTCGAGCATGCGCGGCCCCAGCGCCGCCAACACGCGCTCGCTGGCCGGGACTGGGTCGGGCGCGGCGTCCAGCACATCCAGATAGGCGCGCATGTGCGCGAGCGGCTGGGAGTAGCGGCCCGGCTCGGCGCGGTCCACCAGATGCGCGTGGCTCACGCCCAGGCCGAGGAGGAATCGGCCGGGATGGGCCGCATCCAGCGCGTGATGCGCCACGGCGGCCTGCGACGCGGGATGCATCCAGATGCTGGCGATGCCGGTGGCGACGACGATACGCCGTGTCGCGCCGAGCAACCCGCCCGCGCGCGCGAAGATATCTGGCCCGTTGGGAAACCACAGCGTGCCATATCCCAGCTCTTCAAGCTCGGCGGCCGCTTCCAGCACCGCATCTCGATCACCCCAGAATTGCCCGCTCCAGATGCCGAG
>JAICVS010000198.1 GCA_025935195.1 Ktedonobacterales bacterium | reverse complement strand
GCGCGCACCTCGGCCGCATGCTCGCCCACACCGCCCGCGAAGACCAGCGCGTCCGCCCCGCCCAGCGCCGCCAGCATCGCCGCGATGCCGCCGCGCAGCCGGTGGACGTACATCGCGAACGCCAGCGCCGCTCGCCCGTCACCACGCGCCCGCGCCGCCAGAATATCGCGCATATCGCCGGAGCGGCCGGAGATGCCGCGCAGGCCGGAGTCGCGGTTGAGTGTCGCGTCGAGCTGATCGGCCGTCGCCCCGTCGGCCCGCTGCAAATAGGTCAGAATGCCGGGATCGAGCGACCCCGGCCGCGTGCCCATCATCAGCCCGTCGAGCGGCGTGAAGCCCATCGTCGTGTCCACACTCTGCCCCTCGCGGATCGCCGCCAGCGAACAGCCGTTACCCAGGTGCGCGGTGACGAGACGCAAACCCACGAGATCGCGGCCCAGCAGCTTCGCCGCGCGCTCGGCGCAGTACTGGTGGCTGAGGCCATGGAAGCCGTAGCGGCGGATGCCGCGCTCGTACCAGGCGTACGGGCCGGGATAGACGGCGGCGACGAGCGGCAGGTGCGCGTGGAAGGCGGTGTCGAACACGGCCACCTGCGGCACCCCCGGCAGCGCCCGCGCCACCGCCTCGATGCCCGCCAGATTCTCCGGGTTGTGTTGCGGCGCGAACTCCGCCAGCCGGCGGATGGCCTCCATCACCTCCGGCGTGATCACGACGCTCCCGGTGTACTCGGCGCCGCCATGCACCACGCGATGCCCGGCGGCGGCGATCTCCTCCGGCCCAGCCACCACCCGCGTCGGCCCGCTCCACAGCGCCGGCAGCAGCTCCGCCACCAGCGCCCGCCGCGAGTCCGCCGCGTACGCGCGCTCCATGCGCGCGCCCGCCGCCGTCGTGACGAGCAGCTTCACCGCCGAGCGCTCGCTCCACTCGGCGTGCGCCTCCCAGACTGGCCGCGGTGGCTCCTCCGGCAGCGCATCGCTCAGCCGGTAGAGCGCCGCCTTCTGGCTGCTGGAGCCGGCGTTGAGCACGAGGATGTTTATCTGGCTCATCTGGCTCATGCTACCTGCTCCAGCGCCAGTGCGCGATCTCGTCCGGGTCAGTGCCGTGCTCCTCGATGTAGCGCCGGAAGTCGTTGAGCACGTATTCGTAGTGGTGGACGCGCTCGCTCGCCCGCGCCGCGACGCGCGCGTTGCTCGGCGCCGCCAGCCGGATCGCCTGCATCACCAGGCTGAAGCGGTCGGTGCGGTTGCGCACGTTCATGTCGAAGGGCGTCGTGGTCGGGCCCTCCTCCTGATAGCCGTGGATGTAGAACCGACCCGGATGGTGCCGGCCGAAGAGCAGTTGCCGCGCCGCCGACGGGTAGCCGTGGAAGTTCACGAGCACCGGCTTGTCGGGCGTGAAGAGCGCGGCGAACATCTCGTCGTCCAGCCCATGCGGATGCTCCGTCCCCTGCGCCAGCACCAGCAGGTCCGTCACATTCACCACGCGGATGCGCAGATCCGGCAGCTCGCGCAGCAGCATGTCCGCCGCTGCCATCACCTCCAGCGTCGGGTTGTCGCCGATGCCCACCAGCACCACGTCCGGCTCCACGCCGTCGTCCGTGCTGGCCCACGTCCAGACCGAGGCCCCCGCCCGGCAGTGCGCCACCGCCTCATCCATCGTCAGCCACTGGGGCATCGCCGGCTTGTTGGCGATCACGAGGTTGACGTAGTTCACGCTGCGCAGGCAGTGATCCACCGTGCTCACCAGGCAGTTGGCGTCCGGCGGCAGGTAGACGCGCGTCACCTCGGCCTTCAGGTTGAGGATGCTGTTGATGAAGCCGGGATTCTGGTGCGAGAAGCCGTTGTGCTCCTGGCGCCAGAGCGTCGAGGTCTCCAGGTAGTTGAGCGAGGCCACCGGCAGCCGCCAGGGGAACTCGCCGGAGAGCTTGAGGAACTTGGCGAACTGGTCCATCATGCTCGTCACGATGTTGAGGAACGCCTCGTACGACGGGAACAGGCCGTAGCGCCCTGTGAGCAGATAGCCTTGCAGCCACGCCTGGCAGTCGTGCTCGCTCAAGACCTCGATCACGCGCCCGTCCTCCGGCCCGATGTGGCTGCTGTAGCCTGGCACGACCGGCCACTGGTAGTCGCGGTGCGTCACCTCGAAGACCGCGCCCAGCTTGTTCGACTCCAGCTCGTCGGGCGAGAAGACGCGGAACTGCTGGCGATTGCGCGCGATCACGTCGCGCAGGTAGAGCGCCGCCTGCTCCATGTTGCTCACCAGGCTCTCGCCGCGCCTGAATTGCCCCTGCCCGGCCGATGGCAGACGCACCGCGTAGTCGTTGATGTCCGGCCGGTCCAGCCGCCGGCGCAGGCGCCCGCCGAAGGTGTGCGGATTGCTGCCCATGCGCCGCTCGCCCGCCGGACACTGCGCCAGGATGTCGGGCGCGGGGCGGCCCTCCTGGTCGAACAGCTCATCCGGCCGGTACGAGCGCAGCCAGCCCTCGACGATGCGCAGACTCTCCGCATTCGTCTTGGCGTCGGGAACCGGCACCTGATGCGCGCGATACGATCCCTCGACCGGCTCGCCGTGCAGCTCCTTCGGCCCCGTCCAGCCCTTCGGCGTTCGCATGAGGATGACCGGCCAGCGCGGCTCCGCGATGCGCTGGCCCGACCGCGCCGCCGCCTGGATGCGCCGAATCTCGCCGTACGCCCAGTCCATCGCCTCGGCCAGCGTCACGTCCAGCCCGTCGTCGTGCCCCTCGACGAAGCGCGGCGCGTAGCCATAGCCGGTGAAGAGCAGGCGCAGATCGTCGTCGCTCATCGAGCCGTAGATCGTCGGGTTGGCGATCTTGTAGCCGTTGATATGCACCACCGGCAGCACCGCGCCATCCTCCGCCGGATCGATGAACTTATAGCTGTGCCAGGCCGTCGCCGTCGGCCCCGTCTCCGCCTCGCCGTCGCCGACGATGCAGCCCACGATCAGGTCGGGATTGTCCATCGCGGCGCCAAACGCCGTCGCCAGCGCGTAGCCCAGCTCGCCGCCCTCATGGATGGTGCCAGGGATGCCGGGATAGAGGTGGCTGGGGAAGCCGCCGGGCCACGAGAAGCGTTTGACGAAGCGGCCCAGCCCGTCGCGATCCCGCGTCAGCTCCGGGTAGTATTCCGCCAGCGTGCCTTCGAGATAGAGATTGGCGAGGTTGGCCGGCGCGCCGTGGCCCGGCCCCGTCACCAGGAACATATCGAGATCGTGCAGGCGGATGAGCCGGTTGAGGTGCGCGTAGACCAGATTGATACCCGGACACGTGCCCCAGTGGCCCAGCAGCCGATCCTTGATGTCGTCCGGCGCCAGCGGCCGCTCTAGCAGGAAATTGCCTTTCAGGTAGATCTGCGCGCCGGCCAGGTAGTTCACCGCCCGCCGGTAGCGCGCGATGGCCGCCGTGTCTAGCTCCAATCCCGCTTCCGGCCGCACCTGTGGCGGCGTGGCCGTCGCGGACGCAGCCCGCGCGCCGTCGCCGTCGCCACCGCCGCTGCTACCGCTGCCATCTGGATGTCCATTCTCGTGCCGCTCAGACGTGCGTTCTCTCCCCAGGCGTTGGCGTTGCGCGGGCATGCGAATCTCCCTTCTCCTCCCCAGGCGAAACCACTCTCGCGCCCATGTTTCTCGATGCCCCATCCTCCCCGATGGGCAATCCGGCCCTGTCAGCCGTCGGGCATCAGGCACATGAGTCGCGGAGACTCGCCGCACAAGCCGGGCCAGGATCACTGCAATCACCCGTATCCCTGTACGCCGGCCATAGGCGCGGGCGCGCGGTGACAAGACTGAAGCCCCGCGCGTGCCAATACCCGATCCGGTTCCGCATGACAGGCGCGTGGGACGAATGGGCGCTCGCGGGAAGGCAATGTTAACTGGCACGGTCAACATTGCCGTTTTTGCCGCTTTTTGGCCGCGTGTCGGGGGTGTTCTCCTTTCGGATCGGGCATTCAAGGGGGTTTGCCGCGGCTGCCAGGGCGATTCGCGGCAAGATCGCGGCAAGATCGCGGCAACATCGCGGCAACATCGCGGCAACGAAGTGGCAAGGTGGGCGGCAAAAACGGCAAGGTTTGTGGCAAAGGTGGCAAGATGGGCGGCAAAAACGGCACGGATGGACGAGGTGGCGGCGGCATCCAGACGGCCACGCTGGCGGGTGAGATGGGGGCGCGGGTGGCGTTTGCGTCTCGGTATGGAGTTGTCAAGGTGCTAGCGGCGCGGGTAGCGCCGTGAAGATAGAATTAATATACCATGGACGAGGTGGGAGGTCAAGCGGGATGGGAGGGCGGCGATGGCAGATGACTGACGGTCAGTCATACGGCTTTGCGAGGTATCCACCTCAATTGGCAAACGAGCAGCATGGCCGCGACCCGTCCTCACCCCCGCACGTTCGCGCTCACCTCGCGGTCCACCTGTACCTTGCGGATGGCGAGCGGCGCCGCCAGGCCCCGCAGCATCCAGCGCAGCGCCGTCTCGCGCGCCTTCACCATCTCCGCGTCCTCGCCGGCAAACGCCGCCTCCGCCGCCGCCACACAGGCCGCGCCCGCCCGCGCCGCCAGCTCCGCCAGGCGCAGCGCCGAATAGGCATCGCGCCCACCCACACGCAGCGCCATGCACTCCTTGAAGCTGGCGTGGCCGGCCCGGTTGAGCGCGGCGATGCGCGCCGCCAGCGGCGGCGCCACCCCGGCCGGCGGCGTCCGCGCGTAGACGAGCGGCGCCGCCGTCGCGTCCGGCCGCATGCCACTGGCGAGCTGGTCCGCCACCGCGTTGCGCGCGCGCGGCACCCATTGGTAGCGCACGCCGCCGGCCACCCGCGCCGCCAACTCGTGCGCGCGCGCGTTCAGCGCGAACAGCCCCGGTGCCTTGATGCCCCACTGCCCCGTCATCTGCATGATCACCAGCTGGCTGTCGCCGTGGATCAGCAGCGGTCCCGTCCCGCCATGCTCCAGATAGGCTTCCAGCGCGGCGATCAGCCCCAGGTACTCCGCGACGTTGTTGGTGTTGCCGGGCGCGGGCGCGCGCTCCGCCGCGCCGGAGCGCCCTGAGCCGCCGGCGTATGCGATATTCCAGCCAATGCCGATGCGCCCGCCCGGATTCGGATCGGCGGAACCGTCGAAATAGGCCGTGTCGTGTGATGGGGATGCCTGGGGCATGGGCGCTCTCTCCTCCCTAACCGATACCGCGCCGCTGCCGGCGCTATATAGAAGAGATACCGGCGGGCCATCCAGAAGCGGAAATCCCACCTGCCCATCCGCTATCCGCTATCCGCTATGCTACCCCGCTTCTCAGAGCCATGCCTCTCACGATGGTGATGCTCGCGCATCATCGAGCGATGTCGTACTATGGTTGGTGGGTGATGTGATGTGAGAAGAGCGCGGATACCCCTGGCGGTGGTAGGGGCGCATCGCACGCGCCCGGCCACGCCCAGCGAGACACCTCGTGTCCGCCTCTCTTCGTCACATGCCATCATGCCGGCAAGCCATGACCCAGGCCCATGCCGGCCGCGATTGGCAAACGGGATGGAACACGGATGAAACGAGTGTCTGGTATGACAGATATCGCCTTACGCACACACCATCTGACGCGGGACTTCGGGCAGGTGCGCGCGCTGGACGACCTCTCGCTGGAGGTGCCGGCGGGCATCGTGTTCGGCTTCCTCGGCGCGAACGGCGCGGGCAAAACCACGACGATCAACGTGCTGCTCAGCCTGATCGAGCCGACGGCTGGCACGGCGGAGGTGCTTGGGCTGGATACGCGCCAGCATGGGCGGGAGATCCGCGGCCAGTCGGGCGCCCTGCTCGAATTCACCGGCCTCTATGAGCGGCTAACGGCGCTGGACAACCTGGACTTCTATGGACGCGTCTGGCATCTGCCGGCAAGCGAGCGGATGGCGCGCGCCCAGGAGCTGCTGACGCATCTCGACCTGTGGGAGCGCCGCGACGACCGTGTCGGCACGTGGAGCCGCGGGATGAAGCAGAAGCTTGCCGTCGCGCGAACCCTGCTGCACCGCCCACGGATAGTCTTTCTGGATGAGCCGACCGCCGGGCTTGATCCGCTGGCCGCGGCCTCGCTGCGCGACGATCTGGCGGCGTTGGCGGCGCGCGAGGGGGTGACGGTTTTCCTGACCACGCACAATCTGCCGGAGGCGGAGCGCCTCTGCGCGCTGGTGGGCGTCATCCGGCAGGGGAAGCTGTTGGCGGTGGGCAGCCCGGATGAGCTGCGCATGCGCGGGGGAGCGCCGCGCGTCGAGGTGGTCGGCAACGGGTTCAGCGACGAGGTGCTGGCGCTGCTGCGGGCGCGACCTGACGTGGCCGGCGCATCCATCGAGAACGGCCACCTGCTGATTGATCTGCACGCCAGCTCAGGCGCGAGCCAGCCAAAGGCGGCGCCGCTCGTTGCCGCGCTGGTGGGCGCGGGCGTTGCGGTCGAAGAGGTCCGGCGCGGCCAGGCGAGCCTGGAGGACGTCTTTCTCGCGCTCATGGAAGACGACCGCGCGAGCCGCGCGAAGGAGACCATGCAATGATCGGCGACAACCGAGCCATGATCGGCGACATCGGCACCATGATGTGGAAAGAGTGGCGCGAGTATTTCGCCGGGCCGAGCGCCGGCGGGAGCGGCGGACGCGGGCGTGGCGTCGTCGGCGTGCTGCTGATCATGGGAATCATCAGCATCCTCTTGCCGCTGCTGATGGGCCGCGCCTTGCTCACCTCGGCGACACCAGTGATCGTGGACGGCTTGTACCTGCCCGTCATCATTCTGCTGAGCGTCATCGCCGACAGCTTTGCGGGCGAGCGCGAGCGGCACACGCTGGAGACGCTGCTGGCGAGCCGGCTCAGCGACCGCGCCATCCTCCTTGGCAAAGTCGGCGCGGCGGTGGCCTATGGCTGGGCCGTCGGGCTGATCGCCGCGCTGGTGCAGGCGGTCGTCGCGAACCTCTCACGCAAGAACGCGACCGCCAGCTCAGGGCTGGCCTTCTATCCAGCGGACTCCGTGATCGCCATCGTCGTGCTGGGGTTGCTCATGTCGCTGTTGATCGCGAGCGCGGGCTGTCTGGTCTCGCTGCGCGCGACGACCACACGCCAGGCGCAGTTGAATCTCACCTTCGGCTTTCTCGTGCTGATCTTCGCGCCGGTCATTGTCTTCCAATTGCTGCCAGGCCAAACGCAGGCCAACTTCATCGCGCTGCTCAACTCCGCCAGCCCGACGCGCGTATTTTTCATCGTCGT
>JAICVS010000013.1 GCA_025935195.1 Ktedonobacterales bacterium | reverse complement strand
GCGTGAAGATGTCGAAGCGCATGCGCGGTCTCACGATCCTGGCTGGCAGGTTGTCGCGCACGGCCATCCAGCGGCCGTCGCGCTTCCATTATGGCATGCGCGCCGTATCTCCTCATCGCGTCCTCATCCGGGCGCGCAACCATCCAGCCGCCGCACTGAGACTGTGATACACTGAGGGCGCGAACGCTGACGCGCGACGGCGACCATGCTGAGACCAGGCGCGGCAAGCGTTGGCGGGCATCAAACGAAGGTGCGACACATGAGCACGACCACACCCTCTGTCATCCGGCGGCCCGACAAAGGGCTGACCATCTCCGGCACGCGCGTCACGCTCTATGCGCTGATGGATTACCTGCACTGGGGGTGGCCGCACGACGAGATTCGCGACTGGCTCAGCCTCAGCGACGATCAGCTTCGCGCTGGGCTGGACTATATCGCCGCGCACCACGACGAGGTGGAGGCGGAATATCGCGAGGTGGTCCGCAAGGCCGAGGAGCGCCGGCGCTACTATGAGGAGCTGGAGCGCGAGCATCTGGCGCGCACGCCGCCGTCACCCACAACGCCGGAGCGCGCCGCCCTGCGCGTCCGCATCGCCGAACAGCGCGCCCGCCTGGATGCGGAATTTGAGCGGGAAGAACAATCTCGCCAAACATCAGGGGTTTCCGCAGAAGAAGCGCGGCAGTGACGGTCATCTTGGCCGATCACGACATCGAGCGACATGCGCGGCTCTTGTTCGCCACCCTTCAGGCGCTGGACTGGGCGCAGTTGCTCGACATTCACCTGGCGGGCTTCAATGAAGTGGGGCTGGTGGAGACGAGCAGCGACCGCGAGGTGTGGCGGCGCGTGCAGCAACTCGACATGCTCCTGCTAACGAACAATCGCAATAAAGAAGGTTCCGACTCACTGGAGCAGACGCTACGCGAAGAATTGACATCCACTTCGCTGCCGGTCCTCACCATCGGCAACGCCGAACGTTTCCTGGCATCACAGACCTACCGGGAGCGATGTGCGAATCGGGTTGCCGAGATCGCTGAGGATCTGGACCGCGCTACCGCGGCACTCCCCGGCTCTTCATCCCCTGAGCCACCTGGCGCGGCGCCGTACGGTCGCGTCGTGCGCTGCCGCCAATTTGTGCCACAATGACGCGGATGACATGACGCCATCAACAGAATTTTTCACCGTGAGGCATCCATGGCAATTCTCTGGCCGAGTGGCGCGACCGAGCAGGCGCGCGGCATAGAGGGGCTGCGTCGCGCGCTCGGCTCCGCCGTCGCGCTGGCTGAGGGCGGCGCGGGCGTGCTCGTCTTGCGGCGAGACGGTGAGGCGGCGGGCGCGAGCGGTGATGGGAGCAGCGGCGCCGGGACCGGTGGCGAGCCGTCTATCGTGTCGTGGGGCATCGAGCCGGAGCCGGCCCGCCAGCTCGCCGAGGTGCTGGCCGAGGATCACACGCCGGAGCCGCTCGATGGCCGCCCGCGCATGATCGTGAACGCCGAGCTGTGGGCCGGCGAGATCGCCGCGCTCGCGCTGGGTGATCTGGCTGGTGGCGTGGGCGTGGCGTACATCCTGGGGCGGGCGGGGCTTTCCACGCGCCGGCTGATCGCGGAGCCGCGACGCCGGCAGGCGCTGATCGGCGAGCTGACCGCGGCCGTGCGCCTGTATCAAGAGGCGGCGCGGCTGCGCCAGGAGAACCGCCAGCTCGGCTCGATCCTGCACTTCTCCGGTGACGGCATCATCACCGTGGACGCGGCGCTGCGCATCACCGGCTTCAATCCGGCGATGGAGGCGATGACCGCCTGGCATCAGCACGAGGTGCTGGGCCGCTTCTACCACGATGTGCTGCTGCCGCGCGATCTGCACGGCGATCCGCTTGGCTACCGGCACGATCCCGTCGTGCAGGCCATCGAGACAGGCCGCGCGGTGGTGGACGCTCAGCTGATCCTGCTGGCGCGCGACGGCCAGCCGGTCTACGTCTCGGTGACGGCGGCGGCGGTGCGCGCGGGCTCCGGCCAGCCGGTAAGCTGTGTCGTCAACGTGCGCGACATCACGCGCTCGCGCGAGTCGGAGGAGCTGCGCGATACCTTCGTCTCGGTCGTCTCGCACGAATTGCAGACGCCGATCGCGATCATCAAGGGCTACGCCTCCACACTGGCCCGTGAAGACGCCCACTGGGACGCCGAAACACTGCGCGCGCGCCTCAAGGCCATCGAGGAGGAGTCGGACCGGCTGAACCACCTGCTCGCCAATCTGCTCTACGCTTCGCGCATCTATGCCGGCGGCCTGACGATGGAGCGCACCGAGCTGGACCTGGCCGAGGTGACACGCTCGGTGGTGCGCCGCTTCGCCGCTCGCGCCGCCGACCGCGACATCTCGGTCCGCTTCCCGTCCGAGACGCCGCTGGTGCTGGCCGACCGCGAGCGCATCGAGGAGGTGCTGCTGAACCTGCTGGACAACGCGGCCAAATACTCACCGAAGGGCCAGCCCATCCGCGTGCGTGGGCGCGTGAGCGATGACGAGGTGATCATCGCCGTCTCCGACGTCGGCCAGGGTATCCCAGTGCGCGAGCAGCAGCGCATCTTCGAGCCGTTCCGGCGCGTGGACAACTCGGTGGCGCGGCGCACACAGGGCGCGGGCCTGGGCCTCTACATCTGCAAGGCGATTGTCGAGGCGCACGGCGGCCGCATCTGGGTGACGAGCGAGCTAGAGCGCGGCTCGACCTTCTTCTTCAGCCTGCCGCGCGAGGAGAAGCCACGCGCGCCGATGGTGATCTTCGGCGGGCGCGATGCCCTGCGCGACAGAGAGAACGGCACGGGGGAACGGATGGAGGAGCGGATGGAGGAACGGCTATGACGGCGCCGCTGGTGGAGCACGAGCGCATTGATCCGCGCAGCATGACGGTGCTGGTGGTGGACGACGAGCCGCGGCTGGTGGATGTCGTGCGTATGAACCTGGAGGTCGAGGGCTATCGCGTCGTCGAGGCGGCCAACGGCTACGAGGCACTGGATCGCCTGAAGCAGGACTTGCCCGATCTCGTCATCCTGGATGTGATGATGCCGGAGCTGGACGGCTTCGAGACGCTGCGGCGCATCCGCGCCGTCTCCAACGTCCCAGTGATCATGCTGACGGTGCGCAACGAAGAGTCGGACCGCATCCGCGGCCTGGAGATCGGCGCGGATGACTACATCAGCAAGTCGCCGTTCAGCCCGCGCGAGCTGCTCACGCGCGTGAAGGCGCTGCTGCGGCGCACGTTCACGCCGTCGCCGGCACGCAAGACCACCATCGTCGTGGATAAAGACCTCACGATTGACTTCAGCAAACGCGAGGTCTGGGTGCGTGGCGAGAAGGTGACGCTGCGGCCGACGGAGTATCGCTTGCTCTACCACCTCGTCAACAACGCGGGCCGCCTGATGACGCACGAGACGCTGCTCTCGCGGGTGTGGGGCCACGAGTACCGCGACGAGTCGCACTACCTGCGCCTCTACATCACCTACCTGCGCCAGAAGCTAGAGCGCGACCCCGCGCACCCGAAATACATCCTCACCGAGCGCGGCGTCGGCTATCGCTTCCGCGAGCTGGAGCCGCCGGCAACGGACGCGACCGAGTGATCACAGCCGGAGAGCGACGAAGAGCTACTACAGGGAACACGGAGATGGAGGGAAGTCCACGGAGGGAAGGGCGTATGTGCAGGCATTAGGATCGAAGGATAATAGATTCCCCTCACTTTTCTCTGCCCTGCGCCTGCCGAAACATTGTACGATGTGTGCGGCTCACACGCACCCAGCAGCGCCGAGCTACGACGGCTCGGCTTGGTGCTGGGTCTAGCGGGAGAGAGGGAGTGACCGCATGAGCGCATCAACCAACGGCGAGACCGGCTACGCCGAGATCAACGGCGCGCGGCTGTACTACGAGATCGCCGGCGCGGGGCAGCCGCTGGTGCTGCTGCACGCGGGTATCGCCGACAGCCGCATGTGGGACGACCAGTTCGCCGTCTTCGCCCAGCGATACAAGGTGATCCGCTACGATCATCGCGGCTTCGGCAAATCGAGCATGCCGCCGGGGCCATACGTCTTTCGCGAAGATCTCTTGGGCCTGCTGCGCCACCTGGGCATCGCGCGAGCCAGCCTGATCGGCGTCTCGATGGGCGGCAGGCTGGCGGTTGACTTCACGCTGGAGCATCCAGAGATGGTGGAGGCGCTGATCCCCGTCTGTGCTGGCCTGAGCGGCTTCGAGCCCAATCCATCTGAGATCGCGCCTGAGGAGCTGGCCTACTGGGAGCAGCTCGAAGCGGCGGACAAGGCCAGCGACGCCGAGCGCCTCAACGAGCTGGAGGTGCATCTGTGGGTGGACGGCCTGCGGCGCGCGCCTGAGCGGGTGAACCCGGCCGTGCGTGCGCGCGTGCGCGAGATGAACGCCGCCAACATCGCGCGTGCGGCCGAACAGGAGCAGGCGCAGTCACAACCGTTGCAGCCGCCCGCCACCGGCCGGCTCGGCGAGATCCACGCGCCCACGCTCGTCATCGTCGGTGCGGAGGACAACAGCACCGTCCAGACCGCCGTGAACCGGCTCGCCACCGAGATTCCCGGCGCGAAGAAAGTCGTGATGCGCGACACCGCCCACGTGCCCAACATGGAGAAGCCGGAGGAGTTCAACCGCATCGTGCTGGAATTCCTCGCCAGCCTGGGCTGATCGGCTGATCGGCCGCACTCGCCTGGATTCCCCGGACGGTGTACACTATGCCTGATGCCTATCGTCGCGTCGCATGCCCGCACGGCGGCCGTCATCCGGGGATTCGGGGGAGCGAGGATGCCCACTCCTGCCACTATCGCGCGCCTGGACACCCACTGGGCCGGGATGTTCGGCGCTACCACCAAAGCGCTGTACGCCCCGGGCCTGCGTGTCGTCGCGCACGGCCCCGCCCTGGCGGACTACCAGGGCGCATACGTCCTGCGTCACCACGCCGCCTGCTTTGTCTCCGTGCCGCCGGCCTATCTCGCCTTTGCCACTCAGGCATTCAGTGGCCGCGCGGTGGCGGAGGTCTTCGACCGGCGCTTTCTCGCGGCGGTCTTTGGCGGCGCGATCAACCAGATCATCGGCCCGGCCTACCAGGGCTACCTGGACACCGGCGACTTCCGCCCCGTCGACACCCTGGGCGCGCGCCAGCTCACCTACGTCCACATCCCCGCGCTCACGCGGCTGGAGGAGGCATGTGTTTCCGGCGAGTGGGAGGCCAGCGGCATTGATTATCACCGGCCGCCGCTCTTCGGCTGTTTTGCTGGAAAAGAGCTGGTCGCCGTCGCCACACTGGAGCGGCGCGACCCCTTCTCGCTCTCCATCGGCGTGATCGTCCACCCCGATTATCGTGGGCGCGGCTACGGCAAGGCCGTCGTCGGTGAGGCCACGGCGTACGCCCTCTCGCAACTGCCCATCGTCCACTATCAGACGCTGCTGGTGAACGCCAACTCCATCGCCATCGCTGCCGCGCTCGGCTTCGCGGAATATGCGCGGACACTCGCCGCGCGGCTCAAACCGGGGTTCTCCGGCAGGCTCTAGCCCAGCTTCACACGTCGCCGGCGCGGGCAGCGTCCGCGTCTACCGTGATACTCCACCGACCGCTACATCACCGGCAAAAACGTCGCGCTGCCGTGATACGCTATGGAAGGAGTAGGAGAACGCTTCAGCACGGCATGCTTTCTCGCTTGAAATTATATCGTCCATGCGATATATTGGATGATATAGAAACGGGGGGCAACATATGGCCGAGCATGATGATTTCCTCGACGAGCTGATCGCGGAGCGGACACGCGCCAACCCCGACTTTCCAAACATGGTTGATGCGGCGCCGCGCGAGCGACAACTGCTGCGTGAGTTGGCGGCGCAACGCGCCGAGCTGGGCCTCTCGCAAACGCTCGTCGCCGCCCGCATGGGCACATCGCAGTCAGCGGTCGCGCGACTCGAACAAGGTGAGGCCGATCCAAAGTTTTCGACTATCGAACGCTACGCCGCGGCCCTGGGCAAGCGTATCGAGTGGCGGATTGAATGAAGCGCGCAGTCGTACACGCGCGGCCCGACTACGGCCAGGACGTGCCCGATACCGTGAACGCGCTCGCCCTCGCCGGTATCGCCGCGCAGCTTGGCGGCGTCGGGCTATGGCTGGCCCTGCGCGCGCGCAACCGGCGCCTGGCCGCTGCCCTCGCGCTCGGCATGGCGGGCGCGGGCACGCTCTCGCTCGGCGGGGCGGGCTTCCTGATTTGGCTCAGCCGCGTCGCCAAGGTGCGTGAGCGCCGCGATCTGCTCGACGCCATCCCCTGGCGCGGCGACGAGCGTGTGCTGGATGTCGGCTGCGGGCGTGGGCTGCTGCTCGTCGGCGCGGCCACACACCTCACCACTGGCGCGGCCGTTGGTATTGACATCTGGGATCACACCCTGCTCGCCGGCAACCGCCCCGCCGCCACCCTTGCCAATGCCGCGGCCGAGGGCGTGGCCGATCGTGTCACATTGCGCGAGGGCGACGCACGCCACCTGCCCTATCCCGACGCCAGCTTCGACGTCGTGCTTTCCAGCCTGATGCTGCATCACATGACACCCAACGGCCGGACGGAGGCGCTGCGCGAGATGGTGCGTGTGCTGCGGCCAGGCGGGCGGCTCGCCATCCTCGACGCCTTCCCACGCATCTGTGACTATACCCAGGTGTTGCGCGAGCACGGTATCGAGGAGGTCTGGGTTTCCGGCCCGTATGCGCTCGTCCACCGCATGGTGGTGGTGCGCAAGCCGCTGCTTCCTACTGCATCAGCAGGCGCCGCCCGCTTGTGAGCGCGCAAGCGAGAGAAGAGGGGGGAAAGGATCATATGCCCATGTCATCAATCTTCCGCGACGGCCTCTTCGCGGGCCAAACCATCGTCGTCAGCGGTGGCGGCACCGGCATCGGCCGCGCCATCGCGCTTGAGCTGGCCGCGCTGGGTGCGCACGTCGTCATCTGCTCACGGGCGATGGACCACCTTGAGCCGACCCGCACCGAGATCGCGGCGGCGGGCGGCGCGGTGACGGCCCTCGCCTGCAACATCCGCGATCCCGAAGCGGTGGGAACTTTCTTCCGCCAGGTGCGCGACGAGATCGGCCCGGTGCATGGGCTGGTAAACAACGCCGGGGGGCAGTTCCTCAGCCCCGCCGAATCGATCACACCCAAAGGCTGGCACGCCGTCGTCGAGACCAACCTGACTGGCACCTGGTACATGTCGCGCGCGGCGCTGGACGCCGGCCTGCGCGCGGGTGGCGGCGCCATCGTCAACGTCGTGATGGAGATGTGGCGCGGCTTCCCCGGCATGGCGCACAGCGGCGCGGCGCGCGCTGGCGTCGTCAACCTCACGCAGACGCTGGCCCTCGAATGGGCGCCGTATGCCGTGCGCGTCAACGCCGTCGCGCCCGGCCTCATCAACTCGTCCGGCCTCACGCGCTATCCGCCGGAGGTGCAGGCCGGGCTGGCCGGTATCGCCGCCGAGGTGCCGGCGCGGCGCATGGGCACCGAGGGCGAGATCGCCGCCGCCGTGATCTTCCTGCTCTCGCCCGCCGCCGCCTTCATCTCCGGCACGACGCTCAAGGTGGACGGCGCCGGCTCCCTCTACCGCCTGCAAGGCTACACCATCCCTGAGCACGCGCCCTGGCCGGCGTGGGATAGTGACGAACCGCAGAGCTAGGAGAGCGGATCGAAACCCACGAATTGCCGTGCCACGCTGAGGAATGGATAACCATGGCAGACGAGAACACGGATGACAACTGGTTGCATGGCAGTATCATCGCCTGCCCTCATTGCCAGCATCAGCTCTACCGTGTCGGTCGCTCTCCGTTTGCCGATGGTTGGCATCTCTACTGTGACAGGTGTGCCAATCGGGTGGAAGTCAGCTACTATGACCCTGTGGTTGACGAGGTTCGCGCGGAAATCTCGATCCAGACCGAGCAATCCGCGGTTGCGGCGCTCGTGGCGCAACTCACCGCGATCGAGGCCAGGCTCAAGCCGTGTGGTTGCGGAGGCCACTATCGTTACGACGCGCCAAGGCGCTGTCACGTATGCCTGAGTGATGTGATCATTGGCGAACCAGACGTCGATCTGTGGCCAGGGTATTTCGGTATCATCGAAAGAGAGCCAACGCCAGAGGAGGTTGTGTTGTTCGAGCAATTCGCTTCCAAGCATATTCGAAGCGGCGACATCTGGAAGTGAGGGATAACGGTGGAAACAGATCTGGCGAAGCCTGTGCCAACAGAGCGTGAGCAAGCTGAGTACCTAGACCGCTCACAACCTGAACCCACCAACCGCGAGATGCCGTGCCCCGTCTGCGGCCACCTCATGCCCGACCTCAAAGGCGGCAAGGCCACGATCTGCCCCGTCTGCGGCTTCAAGGATAGCTGTTGCTATTGAGTCGAGGACGTGAAGCGCTCGATTGACCGGAGCAACGCGCGGCTGCGGTCGGACGGCTATCTGCCAGAGTGAGGGACGACGCCACATGCCCATCCTGCCCACCACTGTAGACACCACCAGCGCCGCGTACCGTGAGAACTACGCCGCCAACGCCGCGCTCGCCGAGGAGTTCCAGGCGCGGCAGGCCAGGGTGCGCCAGGGCGGCAGCGAGCGCGCCCGTCAGCGCCACGTCGCGCGCGGCAAGCTGCTGCCCCGCGAGCGCGTCGAGCTGCTGCTGGACCCCGGCGCACCCTTCCTGGAGCTTTCCACGCTCGCCGCCTGGGGCATGTACGACGACGAATCCCCCGGCGGCTCCGGCATCAACGGCATCGGCGTGGTGAGCGGCGTCGAGTGCCTGGTCAGCGCCAACGACGCCACCGCCAAGGGCGGCGCCAGCTACCCCGTCTCCGTCAAGAAAGCCCTGCGCGCCCAGGAGATCGCCGCCACCAACCGCTTGCCCTGCGTCCACCTCGTCGAGTCCGCCGGCGCCAACCTGCTCTATCAGGCCGAATTCTTCGCCGACCTCGGCGGGCGCCTCTTCGCCAATCAGGCGCGCATGTCCGCCGCCGGCATCCCACAGATCGCCCTCGTCTTCGGCAACTCCACCGCGGGCGGCGCCTACGTCCCCGGCCTCTCCGACTACACCGTGATGGTCAGGCGCCAGGCCAAGGTCTTCCTCGCCGGACCGCCGCTGGTCAAGATGGCGACGGGCGAGCAGACCGACGACGAAGCGCTGGGCGGCGCCGAGCTGCACGCGCGCGTCTCCGGCCTGGCCGACTTCCTCGCCGAGGACGACGCCGACGCCATCCGCCTCGGCCGCCAGATCGTCGCCCGCCTCAACTGGCGCAAAGAGGTCCGCGCCGCGCTGGCCGCGCCGGAGGAGCCGGCCTACGACCCCGACGAGCTGCTCGGCATCATCCCCACCGATATCCGCCGCCCGTTCGAGATCCGCGAGGTGATCGCGCGGCTGGTGGATGGCTCGCGCTTCGACGAGTTCAAGCGCGACTACGGCCCCACGCTCGTGACCGGCTGGGCGCATCTCGCCGGCTTCCCCATCGGCATTCTCGGCAACAACGGCGTGCTCTTCTCTGAGTCCGCTCAGAAAGCCGCGCAGTTCATCCAGCTCTGCAACCAGTCGCGCACGCCGCTCATCTACCTGCAAAACATCACCGGCTTCATGGTCGGCCGCCACTACGAGGAGGGCGGCATCATCAAGCACGGCTCGCTGATGATCAACGCCGTCGCCAACGCCAGCGTCCCCCAATTCACCGTCATCGTCGGCGGATCGTATGGCGCCGGCAACTACGGCATGTGCGGCCGCACCTTCGACCCCACGCTGCTCTTCGCCTGGCCCAACAGCCGCATCGCCGTGATGGGCGCGGACCAGGCCGCCGGCGTGCTCGCCATCGTGCAGGAAGACGCCGCCCGCGCGCGCGGCCAGCAGCCGGATAGCGCGCGCATCGAAGTGCTGCGGGAGATGGCAAGACAGAAGATTGACGAGGAATCTTCCGCCTATTATGCCACCGCCCGCCTCTGGGACGACGGCATTCTCGATCCGCGCGACACCCGCACGGCCCTGTCCGTCGGCCTCTCGATGTGCTACAACCGGGACTGGGTGAGTCAGGGCGCCCCGCGCTACGGCGTCTTCAGGATGTAGCAGTGTCTCTGTCCGCGCAGGCGGACATCGTGGCGGCGCGAGCCGCCTTCAGGCGCGGTTTTAACCGCCGGCCAGCCCCGCCAGCCAGCCGTCCACGAGGAGGCGAAACCATGGACTTCACGTACACCGAGCTGCAAAACGACGTCCGCGCCTCCGTGCGGCTGCTGTGCGAGCGCTTCGACCTCGACTATTGGCGCGGCTGCGACGAGCGCAAAGCGTACCCCGAGGAGTTCGTGCATGCCATGAGCGAGGCCGGCTGGCTCGGCGTGCTCATCCCCGAGGAATACGGCGGCGGCGGCATGGGCGTCACCGAGGCGGCGATCGTGCTGGAGGAGATCAATCGCTCCGGCGGCTCCGGCGCGGCCTGCCACGCGCAGATGTACACGATGGGCGCGCTGCTGCGCCACGGCGGCGCGGAACAGAAGCGCCGCTACCTGCCCCAGATCGCCTCCGGCGAATTGCGGCTCCAGGCCTTTGGCGTCACCGAGCCGGACGCCGGCTCCGACACCACCCAGATCAAGACCTTCGCCCGCAAGACCGACCGCGGCTACGTCATCAGTGGCCAGAAGGTCTTCACCTCACGCTACCAGCACTCCGACCTGATGATCCTGCTCGCGCGCACGACCCCCATCGAGCACGGGCGCAAGAAGACCGACGGCATGAGCCTCTTCCTCGTTGACACGGGCGCCGCCGGTGACGCCATCTCCGCTGTGCCCATCGCCACCATGATCAACCACGAGACCAACGCGCTCTTCATCTCCGAGCTAGAGGTGCCGGCCGACGCACTGATCGGCGAAGAGGGCCGCGGCTTCGCCTATCTGCTAGACGGCCTGAACGCGGAGCGTATCCTGATCGCCAGCGAGTGCATCGGCGACGGGCGCTGGTTCGTCGAGCGCGCCACCAGCTACGCCAGCTCCCGCGTCGTCTTCGGCCGGCCCATCGGCCAGAACCAGGGCGTGCAGTTCCCCATCGCTAAAGCCCACATGTCCATCGAGGCCGCCGACCTGATGCGCCTCAAAGCCGCCGCGCTCTTCGACACGCGCCAGCCCTGCGGACCCGAGGCCAACATGGCGAAGTACCTCGCATCCGAAGCCTCGTGGGAGGCGGCGGACGCCGCGATGGCGACGCTCGGCGGCTACGGCCTGGCGAGCGAGTACCATGTCGAGCGCAAGTGGCGCGAGACGCGCCTCTATCGCACCGCGCCCATCGCCAACAACCTCGTCCTGGCCTACGTCGCCGAGCATGTGCTTGGCCTGCCCCGCTCGTATTGAGCGAGCTGATCGAGGTTGCCATGACACTCCCTCTGCCCCTCAGCGGCGTCACCGTCGTCTCGCTGGAACAGGCCGTCGCCGCGCCCTTCGCCACCCGCCAGCTCGCCGATCTGGGCGCCCGCGTGATCAAGATCGAGCGCACCGGCGCCGGCGACATCGCCCGCCACTACGACACCGCCGTGCGCGGCCTCTCCAGCTACTTCGTCTGGCTCAACCGCTCCAAAGAGAGCCTCACCCTCGACTTGAAACATCCCGACGCCCTCACCATCCTGCATCGCCTACTCGCCACCGGCGATGTCTTCACGCAAAACCTCGCCCCCGGCGCCGCCGCGCGCCTCGGCCTCGCCGCCGACGCCCTCACCGCGCGCTACCCGCGCCTCATCGTCTGCGACATCTCCGGTTACGGCGACGGAGGCCCCTACCGCGACAAGAAGGCCTACGACATGCTCATCCAGGCCGAGACTGGCGTCGTCTCCGTCACCGGCACGCCCGAGCATCCCGCCAAGGCCGGCATCTCCGTCGCCGACATCGCCGCTGGCATGTACGCCTACTCCGGCATCCTCACCGCCCTCTACGCCCGCGAGCGCACCGGCCGCGGCGCCGCGCTGGCGGTCTCGCTCTTCGACGCGCTGGGCGAGTGGATTGCCCAGCCCGCCTATTACACGGCCTACGGCGGCACGCCGCCGCCGCGCTCCGGCGCGCACCACGCCACCATCGCCCCCTACGGCCCCTACCCGGCCGGCGACGGCACGCAGGTCAACCTCGCCGTACAGAACGAGCGCGAGTGGGCGGCGTTCTGTGCCGTCGTGCTCGAACAGCCCGATCTCATCGCCGATCCGCGCTTCACCACCATCGCCGCCCGTACCGCCAACCGCGCCACCCTGCACGCGATCATCGCGGCGGCCTTCGCTCCCCTGACGGCCGACGACGTAATCGCCCGGCTGGATCGCGCCGGCATCGCCAACGCGCGCCTGAACAGCGTGCAAGGCTTCTGGGATCACCCTCAGCTCGTCGCGCGCGACCGCTGGCGCGAGGTGGATTCACCCGCCGGCCCGCTGCGCGCCCTGCTCCCGCCCGTCACCCTCGCCGGTGTCGAGCCGCGCATGGACCCCATCCCCACCGCCGGCCAGCACACCGACGCCATCCTGCGTGAGCTCGGCTACGGCGACGGCGAGATCGCCCGCCTGCGTGCGGAAGGCGCCATCTAGCGATATAGACCGCGTGCGCTTGGCCCATAGTGGCTTATGGGCGCTGTCGGGGCGGCATCGAGAATGTAACAGCCGGCGCTTCGACGCTAGCAGCATAGCCCTGGGACAACACCTTATCCACCAGCAGCGGATCGATGCCGTGAGCCAGGAGGTAGCTGTCATAGTGGGCGCGGTTCGTCTTCTGGGTGAAGTCCAGCAGGTTGAGGTAGCGATTGGTCCAATGCGGATGGCGCTGGAAGATCTGCGAGTACCATCCGAAGAACGTGTGCCGGATTTCGCTGGCCTGGACAATGAAGGCCCAGGGGTTCACGTGCTGCGCCAGGTCTTTGCCAGCGACGAACTTCAGCATGGCAAGGTGCGCCTGCCCAAGGTCGCCGCAGAGCGCAAGGCCGATCTGGTCGCCGGAGTACTGCGTGGCGCGCTCGTAGGGCAGTAGCAAGAAATTGAATATCCCAGTTCCCTGGAGCGCGCCGATGAGGAGGCGAATGTATTCGAGACGCAGATGTTTGGTCTTCAAGGATCCAACAAAACGCGCGACGATCCAGGTCAGTTGCATCAAGTCGCCCTGCTCCATCATGGCAGTGACGAGCTCGGAGTTGAGCACGATGAAGCGCGTGCGAAAGAAGCGATAGAGGAAGCCGTTGAGATCACCTGACTCGACGACGTAGATATGCACTGGCTCCTTATAGTCCAGTCGCTGCTTGACGCCTTCCAGCACCCGATACATCTCGGGAAAGTTGAGCGGTGAGACGCGCGCGGCGTTGCCAATCAGCCGCGCTTGGAGTATCTGGGTGGCAAACCAAACGCCAAAGACCACGACCGCGATCACTATCAGGAACGCCACCCCTGTTTGGGAGATGACATAAAGAGTAAAGGCAAGCACGGCAAGCGAGGTGAGCAGCGCGAGCAGATAGCGCGAGTCCTCCGAACGGTGAAGCAAGTTCTTCAGCTCGTCCTGGGAGATGGCTTGCACAGAGGGCTGCTGGACCATAGCTGTTGCCTCATTTCACTAGCGCACCGTTCAACGTCATGACCAATGCAGACAATTGCTTCATGCTATGCCAAATCCATAGCAGACTCCAGGTGAAGTTGCCATACAATACGCTGAAGGAGGCGAGGTGTCAAGAAGGTGAAGGGAAAGTTCATCGCTCATGAATATTCTGCATCCGGGCACACGCTACCATCCCTCACGGCATGGGCTATGATGGAGGGGAGGCGATCAGGCGCTCGCGGAGAGGACATAGCATCCCATGACCATCAAAGAGGGCTGGCGCGGCCGCTTCTACGAAGATTTCACCGTCGGTGATGTCTATCAGCATCCCCTCGGCCGCACCGTCACCACCACCGATAACATCTGGTTCACCCTGCTCACCCAGAACACCGCCCCCATCCACTTCGACCACCACTACGCCGCCCAGACCGAGTTCGGCCGGCCGCTGGTAGATTCGACGTTCACGCTCGCGCTCGTCACCGGTCAGAGCGTCAGCGACATCTCTCAAAACGTCTTCGCCAACCTTGGCTGGGACGACGTGCGCCTGCCGCACCCCGTCTTCGAGGGCGACACCATCTACTCGCAGTCCGAAGTGCTGGAGGCGCGCGAGTCGAAGTCGCGCCCCACCGTCGGCATCGTCACCGTCCGCACCACGGGGTACAATCAGCGCGGCGAGACCGTCATCACCTTCAAGCGCACCATCCTCGTCTACAAGCGCGGCCACGCGCCCACCATCCCCCGCCTCACGCCGGAAGGAGGCACCCCATGAGCACGCTCGCCGAGCATCCATCCCCCGCGACCGCTGCCGCGCCCGCCGGCACCACACGCGCGCTGGCCGCCTTCCTCGCTGCCCTGCGCTATGACGATCTCCCCGCCGCCGCCGTCGCCCGCGCCGAAGACCTCTTCCTCGACTGGCTCACCTCCGCCCTCGCCGGCCGCACTGCCCGCCCCGTCACCGCGCTGGAGCGCTTCGCCGCGCGCATGGGCCCGGCCGACGGCCCCAGCGAGCTGCTCGTCTCGCGCCGCCACACCTCGCCGCTCTTCGCCGCGCTCGTCAATGCCGCCGCCTCCCACGTCGTCGAGCAGGACGACGTGCATAACGGCTCCGTCTTCCACCCCGGCGCCGTCGTCTGGCCCGCCGTCCTCGCCGCCGCGCAGGAGACCAGCGCCAGCGGCCGCGACCTGATCGCCGCGGGCGTCGCCGGCTACGAGGCCGGCATCCGCGTGGGCGAGTTCCTCGGCCGCTCGCACTACCGCGTCTTCCACACCACCGGCACCGCCGGCACCCTTGCCGCCGCGGCCGACGTCGCCCACATCCTCGGCGCGGACGCGGAGACGATGTTGCACGCGCTCGGCTCCGCCGGCACCCAGGCCGCCGGCCTCTGGGAGTTCCTGCGCGACGCCGCCGACTCCAAGCAGCTCCACACCGCCAAGGCCGCGGCGGATGGCCTGCTCGCCGCCTACCTCGCCCGCGACGGCCTCACCGGCGCCGCGCGCATCCTCGAAGGTGCGCAGGGCATGGCCGCCGGCATGTCCAGCGACGCCGACCCCGCCAGGCTCACGGACGGCCTCGGCACGCGCTGGGCCATCGGTGAAACGAGCTTCAAGTACTACGCCTCCTGCCGCCACACGCACCCCGCCGCCGACGCGCTGCTCCAGCTCATGCGCGATCACAGCCTCGCTCCCGATGAGATCGCCCATGTCCGCGCCCGCGTCCACCAGGCCGCGATTGACGTGCTCGGCCCCGCGTCAGATGCGCGCACCATCCACCAGTCGAAGTTCTCGATGGGCTTCGTGCTCGCCCTGATCGCCCTGCGCGGCCATGCTGGCATCTCCGACTTCAGCGACGACGCCCTGCGCGATCCCGCCCTGCGCGCCTTCGCCGCCCGCGTCGCGATGATCCGCGACCCAGAGGTTGACGCCGCCTACCCCGCGCGCTGGATCGGCCTCGTGGATGTCGAAACCAGCGACGGCCGCACGCTCACCGCGCGCGTAGACACCCCCAAGGGCGACCCCGGCAACAGCCTCACCCGCGCCGAGCTGGAGGACAAAGCCCGCCGCCTCGCCGCCTACCGCGACGCCGCTCCCCCCGCCGAGATTGACCGCCTGATCGCCCGCGTCTGGTCCCTGCGCGATCAGCCCAACGTGCGCGATCTGCTGCCGGCACCGGAGTGAGCGTACTGGCCGGCATGCTAGAATGTGAGTGACCGATAGCTGAGAAAAGGCGTATGCTATGGCAGGAGATCAGGCCACCGAAATCTTCCCTGGCATTGCCGTCAATCCCCAGATCATGGGTGGAACGCCAGTGATCGCCGGCACGCGCGTACCCGTCGAGGTCGTGCTGGGCCACCTCGCCGCTGGCGACTCCGCGGCAGCCATCATGGTGGAATACGACCTGACCGAAGAGCAGATCCGCTCCGCGCTCGCCGTCACGTGCTCGTCTTGCCGCTCAGTGATACGATAGTGCGGCAGGGTGGCATCCCCATTCCCAACCAGATGAGTATCTCCTGGCCGCGAGGCTGAGATTATGCGCACGTTCAACGAACTGGATATCGTCAGGCTCGCGCATCCTATTTCCAGCGACGGACATATCTTTCCAGTCGGCACGAGCGGTACAATCGTCCACTTGTATCAGGCTGACCGGCCAGTGTACATGATGGAAATCGCCGATGACCAGGGCAGAACGCTCGCGTTCCTGGACGTGACAGAGCAAGACATCGAGCTTGTCCAGACGTGGCCGCCCATTTCCTCTGAATAGATTCCACATCCTCCACCTGCCACAACCCGCAGCCAGCTACACCCTCCCGCGCGCCAAGATCAGCTACCATGATGGATAATCTATCATCTGGCGTCGGGCCGGGATTACCCGCGGCATATATGCCGCGGCGTGTCCCTCATCCCGCATCCTGCCCGTCACGTACCCATCTTCCAACCCTCGTCCCCACACCTAGAACAGGAGCGCCCATCATGCAGTTCACCCAAGAGCACGAGATGTTCCGCCAGCTCGTCCGGCGCTTCGTGCAAGATGAGATCAACCCGCACGCCGACGAGTGGGAGGAGGCCGGCATCTTCCCCGCGCACGACCTCTTCAAGCGGATGGGCGATCTCGGCCTGCTCGGCCTCACCTATCCCGAAGCCTACGGCGGCCAGGGCCTCGACTTCTCCTACACCGTCGTCTTCTGCGAAGAGCTGGGCCGCGCCGATTGCTCCGGCGTCCCGATGGGCATCACCGTCCACACCGACATGTGTACCCCCGCCCTCGCCCACTTCGGCTCCGACGACCTCAAACAGCAGTTCCTCGCCCCTAGCATCCGCGGCGACTACGTCGGCTGCATCGGCGTCACCGAGCCAGACGCCGGCTCCGACGTCGCCGCCATCCGCACCCGCGCCGTCTCAGACGGCGACGACTGGATCATCAACGGCCGCAAGCTCTATATCACCAACGGCACCCAGGCCGATTGGGTCTGCCTGCTTGCCCGCACCAGCGACGAGGGCGGCTACCGCGGCATGTCCCTCATCATCGTCCCCACCAAGACGCCCGGCTTCAGCGTCAGCCGCAAACTGCGCAAGCTCGGCAACCACTCCAGCGACACCGCCGAACTGATGCTCGACGACGTGCGTGTGCCCAAGGCCAACACCATCGGCCCCGAAGGCATGGGCTTCATCCTCCAGATGCAGCAGTTCCAGCGCGAGCGTCTCGTCGGCGCCATCACCTCCTACGCCGGCATGGAAAAGACCGTGCGTGATACCATCGCCTACACCCAGCAGCGTAGCACCTTCGGCCAGCCGCTGATTGACAATCAGGTCATCCACTTCCGCCTCTGCGAGCTGCTCACCGAGATCGAAGCCCTCAAATCCCTTTGCTACCGCGCCGCCGACCAATACATCGCCGGCGACGACGTCACCCGTCTCGCCTCCATGGCCAAGCTCAAAGCCGGCCGCCTCGCCCGCGAAGTCGCCGACACCTGCCTGCAATACTACGGCGGCATGGGCTACATGGAAGAGACGCGCATCTCCCGCGCCTTCCGCGACTCGCGCCTGCTCTCCATCGGCGGCGGCGCCGACGAAGTCATGCTCGGCATCATCGCCAAATACGAAGGCATCCTGCCTGGCAAGAAGAAGGCTCGCCCCGCCACCACGCAGCCCGCGCCTGCCATCGAGCCTGCCATCGAGCCTGCCATCGAGCCTGCCACCGAGCCTGCCACCGCCCCTGTCGCCGCCTCGCCACGAACCGATGATGCTCATGAGGCGCGCGCGGGCGCACCGGCATAACCCAGCGTGAGAGGGGAAGGGGCATGTTCGGTTCGCGCGCGATCCATCCTTCGTCCGCGCAGGCGGACGTTGTGGCGCAGCCTTCAGGCGCGGTTTCAACCGCCAACCCGCCTTGCCACCGCGACACTCGCCATTCGCCATCCCGCCCCTCCCCTTCCCCACCCCTCGCTCCGCATGCTATACTTCCCTGAAGTCGAATTTTCGTTCGACTCATCCAGGCTCCTGGACGCGCACCTGAACAACCGAATACCGAGACCTCCACGTGCGGCGCTGCGGCGCCATGCTCCCGGCGCGGCTTCAACCGCTACCGCTTGCCGCCCGCACCAAAAACGGCAAACTCATTGCCACAAACCTTGCCGTTTTTGCCACGATCTTGCCGTTTCTTGCCGCTTTTGCCGCCCATAACGCGAAATGTCAAGTTGCCGATCCCGGCAAACTGGCTTGAATTCCACGTTAGCGACAGAACACCCGGCGAAACGGACGCGAAAAACGGCAAAAACGGCAATGTTGACCTCAGCACTTAACATTGCCGTTCCCCCGCGAGGACTGTAACCATCCACCACCTGCCCACCGGCTCTCTCCAACCGACGTAGGTCGGTTTCGTGGCGGCACGCCTTCAGGCGCGGTTTCAACCGCCGGCTGCCACCCACAGAAAGGAGACGCCCCATGCCCATGCCCATGCTCCGCATCGGCTCCGCCGAAGGCTTCTACGGCGACGACGTCACCCGCGCCCTGCCCATGATCGACGGCGGCCACGTGGATGTCGTCTGCTTCGAGGCGCTCTCCGAGCTGACCCTCGCCATCCTGCGCCGCGACCAGATGCGCGATCCCACCCGCGGCTACACCCGCGACATAGAAGTCATCGCCGCGCGCATCCTTCCCCGCGCCTTCGCCAACCACATCCCCCTCATCACCAACGGCGGCGGCCTCAACCCCGCCGGCGCCGCCGCGGTCGTCCGCGCCGCCGCCGAGCGCCAGGGCTTGCATGGCCTCACAATCGCCACCGTCAGCGGCGATGACCTGCTCCCCCGCCTGCCCGATCTGCTCGCCGCCGGCGAATCCTTCACCAACATCGAGACCGGCCAGCCCCTCACGCTCGACGGCCCGCCCATCGTCACCGCCAACGCCTACCTCGGCGCCGCCCCCATCGTAGACGCCCTCGCCCAGCGCGCCGACATCGTCATCACTGGCCGCGTCGCCGACCCCTGCCTCTACCTCGCCCCCCTCATTCATCGCTACGGCTGGGCCTGGGACGACTGGGACCGCCTCGCCGCCGGCATCATCTGTGGCCACCTGCTCGAATGCACCGGCCAGGTCGTCGGCGGCAACAGCCTCGCCCTGATCGACACCGCGCAACCGGCCGATCTCGCCCACCCCGGCTACCCCATCGCCGCCGTCGAGCCAGACGGCTCCTTCGTCGTCACCAAAGTTCCCGGCACGCCCGGCCGCGTCTCACAGGAGACCGTCAAAGAACAGCTTCTCTACGAGCTGCACGACCCACACGCCTACCTCACCCCCGACGTCGTCGCCGACATCAGCACGCTGCGCCTGGAAGACGCCGGCCCGGATCGCGTGCGCGTCTCCGGCGTCACCGGCCATCCGCGCACCGCGACGCTCAAGGTCAACCTCGCCCGCCTCGAAGGCTACGCCCGCGAGCTGATCTTCACCCTCGGCTGGCCCGCCGTCTGGCGCAAAGAGCAGCAGCTGCGCGGCATGCTCGCCGCCGCCTGGGAGGGCCTGCCCATCACCCGCGTCGCGTTCTCGCATCCAGGGCTGGATAGCCTCTACGGCCCCATCGTCCCGCCGCCCGCCGACCCCATCGAGCTGATCGTCCGCGTCGTCTGCACCGCCGCCGATGCTGACACGCTCAAGACCGCCGTCCGCCGTGCCATGGCACTCGGCCTCTCCGGTCCCGCCGGCATGTCCGTCGCCGGTGTCACCGTCGGCGCCGACCCGCGCCCGCTACTTGGCCTCTGGCCCGCCCTCGTCACCCGCGCGCGTATCGAACCCACCGTCACCCTCACGGAGGTTCCCTGATGGACACCACCCCGCCCACGCCCGCCTCGCCGGCCGCGCCCGCCGCCTCATTGCCCGCCACGCGACCCATCCGCCGCCTCTACGACCTCGCCTATGGTCGCGAGGGCGATAAGGGGAACATCGCCAACGTCAGCGTCATCGCCCGCTCATCCGCCGCCTACGCCGAACTGAAAGCCAAGGCCACGGCCGCGCGTGTCAAGCGCCACCTCGGCCCGCTCGTCCAGGGCGAGGTCGTGCGCCACGAGCTCGACACTATTGAGGCGCTCAACTTCGTCTTGTATGATGCGCTGGACGGCGGCGCCACCCGCTCCCTCCGGCTGGACGCCCTCGGCAAGTCGCTGGCCGGCGCCGTCCTCTTCATGCCCGTTGATCCAGAACTAGAAGAACAGCGGAAGGAGGGATAGACATGGCCCACGAGACGATTGCCCCCTGGGCGGAGAAAGTCCCCGGCGTCGGCCCAATGACCGCCGATGAGCTGCTGCGTATGCCCGACGATGCCGAGTGGAAGCACGAGCTAGTGGATGGAGTGTTGGTGAGAATGCCATCGCCTGGATTTCGGCACGGGAAACTCGCCGTGCGTCTCGCCCGCGTGCTCGGCAACTATGTGGATCAACGCGCCTTGGGCGATGTCGTCGGCGACGCGGGATTTCTCCTCAGTCGCCCAGGCCAGCTGGACACCGTGCTCGGACCGGATGTCGCCTATGTGCGCGCCGAGCATGCTCTGCCGCCTGATGCACCCGGCATCGAGAAATACCTGCGTGTCGCGCCCGATCTGGCCGCCAAAGTCGTCTCCCCCGATCAATACAAGCCGGAGATGGCCGCCAAAGCGCGGACGTATCTCCAGGCGGGCGTGCGGCTCGTCTGGGTGATCTGGCCGGAGACCAAAACAGCCGATGTCTGGCGGCCCGGCAGCGATCAGCCCATCATGACCCTCACCATCTCAGACGCGCTCGACGGCCTCAACGTTGTGCCCGGCTTCACCTACCCCCTCGCCGACCTGTTCGGCTAGCCCATCCGCTCGCCCCGCCAGGGCATTCATGCCCCATTCCCGTCCGCCGGCCATTCATGGCCGCGATCCCCGCCAGGAGGTAGCCGCCGTGGACCTGGAAACCTACCGCACCGACGTCCTGCGCACCGTCCGCCCCGAGATGGGCGAGCGCGACCGCCTGCTGCTCGGCGCGCTGGGGCTGGCCGGCGAGGCTGGCGAGGTCGCCGACTCGCTCAAGAAGATGCTCTTCCACGGCCACCCGCTCGATACCGACGCCGTGCGCGACGAGCTGGGCGACGTCATGTGGTACGTCATGTTCCTCTGTGACACCCTCGACTTCCCCCTTGAAGACGTGCTGGCCGCCAACGTCGCCAAGCGCGCCAGACGCTATCCAGATGGATTCAGTGAGGAGCGCAGCCGCAACCGTCACCCACGCGAGTAACACATAGCAAGCGGCCACACCTCCATCCGCGCGGGCGGACATTGTGGCGGAACGCCTTCAGACGCGGTTTCAACCGTCCGGCCGGTACTCCCCAGGAGTAAGAAGCGGAGCAGACATAAATGGACATGGTGGATACCTTCGAGACGATCACCTGCGAGCTTGCCGGCCCCGTCGCCACCGTCACCCTCAACCGGCCCGACGTACGCAACGCTATGAGCCACCGCATGATTGACGAGCTGCTGCGCTGCTTCACTATGCTCCGCGAGCCTGCCCACGCCGGCGTGCGCGCCGTCGTGCTGCGCGCCGCCGGCACCGTCTTCTGCGCCGGCGGCGACCTGCGCGACCTGAGCGACACCGCCAGCTCACCTGAAGCGGCCAGCGAAGCCACCGCCCGCACCGACGAGCTGCTGCGCGCCGTCAACACCGCGCCGCAGGTCGTCATCGCCCGTGTGCAGGGGCCGGCCGTCGGTGGCGGCCTGGGCCTCGTCTGTGTCAGCGATCTCGCCATCGCCGCCGAGCGCGCCCGCTTCGCCTTCAACGAAGTGCGGCTCGGCCTCGTCCCTTCCGTCATCTCCCCCTACGTCGTCGCCCGCATCGGCTTCACCCACGCCCGCCGCCTCATGCTCACCGGCGTGCGCATCGGCGCTGCCGAGGCCCGCGAGATCGGCCTTGTCCACGATGCCTGCCTCGACGACGATCTCGACGAGCTGGTGGACGCCGCCGTGCGTGACGTGCTCCAGTGCGGCCCCCAGGCATTGCGCTCCTGCAAAGCGCTGCTTTTCCACGTCGCCGCCGCTCCCCCCGCTGACACCCTCACCTATCGCGTGGACCTGCTCAATCGCCTGCGTGCCAGCGACGAAGCCGGCCAGGGCATGCTCGCCTTCCTCCAGAAGCGGCCCGCACCCTGGATTCCCCAGACCGAGGACGCTCATGAGTAAGACCATCCGCCACGCCGAGCCGGCCCCGCTCACCACAACGACTCAGCCCGCGCCGAACTCGTCGCCAGCGCCCGCCGCGACTCACCTCATTCGCAAGGTGCTCGTCGCCAATCGCGGCGAGATCGCCCGCCGCGTCATCCGCACCTGCCGCGAGATGGGCATCGCCACCGTCGCCGTCTTCTCCGATGCCGACGCGGGCGCCGCCCACGTGCGCGAGGCCGACGAAGCCATCCGCATCGGCCCGCCCGCCGCCAGCGCCTCGTACCTCAACGTCCCCGCGCTGATCGAGGCTGCCGCCCGCACCCGCGCCGATGCCGTCCACCCCGGCTACGGCTTCCTCGCCGAGAACGCCGCCTTCGCCGCCGCCTGCCGCGACGCCGGCCTGATCTTCATCGGCCCCGCCCCCGACGTGATCGCCCGCATGGGCAGCAAGCGCGAGGCCCGCCGCCTGATGGCCGCGGCCGGCGTTCCCGTCGTTCCCGGCTACGACGACGCGGACCAGTCCGACGTACACTTCGCGCTGGCCGCCCGTGAGATCGGCTATCCCGTGCTGGTGAAAGCCTCGGCCGGCGGCGGCGGCAAGGGCATGCGCAGCGTGCGCGCCGAAGGCGAGCTGGCTGAGGCCCTGGCCGGCGCGCGGCGTGAAGCCCTCGCCGCTTTCGGCGACGCCACGCTGCTACTGGAAAAGCTGATTGACGAGCCGCGCCACGTCGAGTTTCAGATCTTCGGTGACGCCCACGGCCACCTCATCCACCTGGGCGAGCGCGACTGCACCATCCAGCGCCGCCACCAGAAGATCGTCGAGGAAACCCCCTCGCCCGCGCTCACGCCGGAGCTGCGCGCGCGCATGGGCGCCGCCGCCGTCACGGTTGGCCGCCGGCTCAACTACACCAACGCCGGCACCGTCGAGTTCATCCTGGCCCCCACTGGCGACTTCTACTTCCTCGAAGTCAACACGCGCCTGCAAGTCGAGCATCCCGTCACCGAGCTGGCCACCGGCCTCGATCTGGTCCGCTGGCAGATCCTCGTCGCCGAAGGCCATCCGCTGCCCCTCGCCCAAGACGCCATCCGCTTCAGCGGCCACGCCGTCGAGGTGCGGCTCTACGCCGAAGACCCCGCCGCCGGCTTTCTGCCGCAGATCGGCCCCGTCGCCCGCTGGCGCCCGCCGGATGGCGCGGACGTGCGCGTGGACGCCGGAATCCAGACCGGCGACGCCGTTACCCCCCACTACGACCCGCTGCTCGCCAAGATCAGCGCCCACGGCGCCGACCGCGCCGAAGCCCTGCGCCGCCTGGAGCATGCCCTCGCGCGCACCGTCTTGCTCGGCCTGCGCACCAATCAGGACTACCTGCGCCGCGTGCTGCTCCATCCCGCCCATCTCGCCGGCCAGATCAGCACCGCCTTCGTCGCGCGCCACGCCGCCGAGCTACTCACCCCGGCGGATCAGCCCATAGCCGGCCTCTCCGGCGACGCGCTGGCCGCGCTCGCCGTCACCATCCACCGCTTGCCGGAGCGCCCCGGCGCGGGCCAGTCGAGCCAATGGCGAAACAATCCCGGACCCTCGCCGCTCCAACGCTACACCGCGCTGCGCGACGACGCCGGCCCTGCCATCGGCATCCGCCTCGCGCCCGCGACCGGCAACCACCTCGCCGTCTCCATCGTCTCAGAAAATCAGGAGCGCACGCTGGACATGCTCGTCCACGCGCGATCCGGCGGCGATCTTGCTGTCGAGATTGATGGGCGCCTCGTGCATGCCATCTGTGCCGAGGTGGCGCCTGGCGAGTGGTGGGTGCGCGTGGCCGGCGCGACGCACGCCCTGCGCTGGATGCCGCCGCTGCCTGAGCCATCAGTGCCTTCGGCGTTCGCAACCGCCGCGACACCCGCAATGCACGCCACATCCACCGCGCGCCGCGATGCTGTGGCGGACGGCGCGATCCTCGCGCCGATGCCCGGCCAGGTCGTCGCCGTGACGGCGGGCGAGGGGCAGGCAGTGCGCGCGGGCGACCCGCTGGTCATCCTCGAAGCGATGAAGATGGAGTATACCGTGCGCGCCCCGTACGCTGGCGTCGTGACTTCGCTGCGCTGCCGCCCCGGCGATCAGGTCGCCCCGCGCGCCGTCCTGCTGGAGCTGCATCCACTCGATCATCCATCCTCGTAGCGCGTATGTGTGTGTCATTGGGGTATGCGCATCATTAGGGGAGGCGCGGCCATGGCGACGGCGGCAACACCAACTGAAGTCAATCTCGCACAGCTCTTCCGCAATCGCTCCGCCACGTACGGCGACGCGCCGCGCTGGCGTCAGCAGCACGCCGGCAAGCAGTTCAGCGCCACCTGGCGCGAGAATCAAGCCCTGGTCAACAGCCTGATCGCTGGGCTGGACGCCATCGGGGCACGGCCCGGTGATGTCGTCGGCATCATCAGTGAGACACGCTGGGAGTGGATGGCCGCCGACTGGGCCATCATCGGCCTCGGCGCCGTCACCGTCGCCATCTATCCCTCCAACGTCCCCGACACCCTCGCCTTCATCCTCAACGACTCCGGCGCGCGCTACCTCTTCGTCCAGGATAAAGCCCAGTACGACAAGCTGCTCGGCATCCGCGACCAGATTCCCGGCGTGCGCCGCCTGATTCTCTTCGACGACGCCGATCAGGTCGCCGCCGACCCCTGGACGATGTCGTTCGAGGCGCTGCGCGCCCTCAGCACGCGCACATCCGCCGAGGCCGAACGCTTCGCCGCCGCGCGCGCCGCCGCCATCCGCCCCGACGACCGCGTAACCCTCGTCTACACCTCCGGCACCACCGGCCGCCCCAAGGGCGTCGTCCACACCCACGCCACCTTCATGGCCCAGGTCGCCGCCGTGCGCGAGCGGCTGGACACTATCCGCCCCGGCATGGTGGACCTGCTCTTCCTGCCGCTCTCCCACGTCTTCGGCCGCGAGGAGCATTTCGCTGGCGTGGATCGCGGCCTCTCCACCGTCATCGCAGAGAGCATTGACACCCTCGTAGACGACCTGAAAGCCGCCAAGCCCGACCTCTTCTTCAGCGTCCCGCGCATCTACGAAAAGGCCTACGCCGCCATCCAGGCGCGCGTCGAGGCCGGCTCCAGCGCGCAGCGGCGCATCTTCCGCTGGGCCGAGCGTATCGGCGGCCGTGTCAGCCACCTGCGCGAGCGGCACAAGCGCATCCCCCTCGGCCTGCGCCTGCGCGACCGCCTCGCCGACCGGCTCGTCTTCCATCGCGTGCGCGAGGCGTTCGGCGGCAACGTCAAGTTCGCCATCACTGCCGCCGCACCGCTCGACCTCAAGATTCTGGGGTTCTTCAATGCCGCTGGCGTCGTGCTGCTGGAAGGCTGGGGCCTCACCGAGACCAGCGGCGGCTTCACGCTCAACCGCGTCTCCAACTATCGCTTCGGCACCGTCGGCATGGTCTTCGCCGGCCACGAGCTGCGGCTGGATGCGGACGGCGAGATTCTGGTGCGCGGCCCCTGCGTCTTCCCCGGCTACCACAACAACCCCGCCGCCACCGCTGAGGTCTTCACGCCGGACGGCTGGTTCCGCACCGGCGACATCGGCACGGTGGATGCTGACGGCTTCCTGCGCATCGTGGACCGCAAGAAAGATCTGATCATCACCGCCGCCGGCAAGAACATCGCGCCGCAGAACGTCGAGAACACGCTCAAGAAGGCGCCCTTCGTCTCGCAGGTGGCCGTCTATGGCGACCGCCGGCCATACCTCGTCGCTCTCGTCACGCTCGACCCCGCCCAGGTCGCCGCCTGGGCCGCCACGCACAGCGTCACCTACACCGCCATCGCTGAGGTCTACACCAATCCCCAGTTCCGCGCCACCTTCGACGAAGGCTTCCAGGCGGCGAACCGCGAGCTAGCGAGCTACGAAACGGTGAAGTATTACGACATCCTGCCCGAAGACTTCACCCTCGAAAACGAGTTGCTCACCCCCACGCTCAAGATCCGCCGCCGCACCATCGTTCAGCGCTACGGCGACCTCTTCGAGTCGCTCTACCATCCGACCAAATCCGAGATCGCGCGGTAGCGTCGCCAGCGCCGTGAGGAGCAGCCATGGGATAACCTGTTGCCTTCACGGCGCGGAGCGGAGCGTGTCCAATGTCAGCACTTGCATGCCAGGTACAGGTGCCAGCTTCGCATCATTTGTCAGAAAGTAGCCAGCACCGGCATGCAGGGCAGTAGCCATCTGGATCGAGTCCGGCGTCCGAAGGTTATGCGACGCACGAAGTCGAGCGGCCTCCTCGGCAATGTTGTGTGACACTGGTATCGAAGTGAGACCGCGTGAACTGAGCAACGTGTTGCGATACTGCTGTGCCAGCGTCGCATCCCCGTGCTTGAGAGGATGCACCAATACCTCTACCAGTGTGATGATCGAGGTGACGACGACGAGCTCCCCACGATCCATCGCCTGAAAGAAGGGGCGCACGATGCCGACGTACGTGGGATGCGCCTCGACAAAGTAGATGAGGGGTGCTGTATCGAGCCCGACCACTTGCCCACGCAGCGTGTCTACCCACCCCACGAATCGCGCTCCCGATCCACATACTCCTGGGCGTCAATGCCTTCCCAGATCTCCTTGCCCAACCCTTCGAGCTCCAGAATGCTATGTTGGGCAGGGCCACTAAGTTGCTGCCGGGCGAGCGCGATCAGTTGCTCCGCGAGACGGAGCTGATCCTGGGGATCGAGACGCTGGGCGGCGGACAGCACCTCATCATATGCTGGTGTGACCATGTCTGAGCTCCTGATAGGGAAGGACGGATGACGGTGCGAGATGCGACAACGTCCCGCCGGGCAATACGAGTATCGCACGCCCAGCGGGACGCGGCAAGCGGCTATCATGCTATCATGAGCGCGGTTGAGGACGGGCGGCTACGCCTTGTTCGCCAGCATGCGCTCCAGCGCGACCTTGGCCCACTTGGCCGTCTCGCCGTCCACGCTGACCTGATTGACGACGCGGCCCTCCACCAGCTCGTCGAGCACCCAGGCGAGGTACGCCGGGTGGATGCGATACATCGTCGAGCAGGGGCAGACGACCGGATCCAGGCAGAAGATCGTCTTGTCGGGATGCTCGTTCGCCAGTCGCTTCACCAGATTGACCTCGGTGCCGACCGCCCAGACCGTCCCGGCCGGCGACTGCGCGATCACCTTGACGATGTACTCAGTCGAGCCGTTCTCGTCCGCCGCCGCCACCACCTCACGCCGGCACTCCGGATGCACCACCACGCGCACACCCGGATACTCGCGCCGCGCCCGCTCGATCTGCTCCACGCTGAAGCGCTGGTGCGTCGAGCACCACCCTTTCCACAGGATCACGCGCGCGTGTACCAGCGTCGCGTCGTCCGCGATGCCGCCGAAGTCCTCGCGCTGGTTCCAGACGACGATCTGCTCTTCCGGCACACCCAGCGCGATCGCCGTGTTGCGGCCCAGATGCTCGTCCGGGAAGAAGAGCACGCGCCGGCCGCGCGCGAACGCCCAGCGCAGCACCTTCTCCGCGTTGGACGACGTGCAGACGATGCCGCCGTTGCGCCCACAGAACGCCTTGAGGTCCGCCGCCGAATTCATGTACGTCACCGGGATCACCGGCTGCATTTCGCCATCCGCGTCGGTCACTTCGTCGCGGAACAGCTCGTCCAGCGCCTCCCAGCACTCCTCCACCTCCGCGATGCTCGCCATGTCGGCCATCGAGCAGCCGGCGGCGGGGTTGGGCAGGATCACCGTCTGGTGCGGCCCGCTGAGGATGTCCGCGCTCTCGGCCATGAAGTGGACGCCGCAGAAGAGGATGTAATCCGCTTCGGGCCGGGCAGCGGCGAACTGGGCCAGCTTGAAGGAGTCGCCGCGCGCGTCGGCGTACTGGATGATCTCATCGCGCTGGTAGTGGTGGCCGAGGATGACCAGCCGGTCTCCTAGCTTCGCCCGCGCCGCGGCGATACGCCGGTCCAGCTCCTCGGCGGACATCAGTGCGTACTCGCGCGGGATGGCATCCGCGCGCTCGGCGCCCCGGTGCTTTGGCCGGTGAAGCGCGAGATTACCAGCCTCGCGCTCGCGCCACCGCACCAGCGACGGCAGTACGCGGCTCTCCGCGCTCTCATCGCACTCAGCCACGATGGCGGGCGCCGCCGGGCGCTGGGAAATCGTGCTGGTCATAGGAAGACTCCTATTCTACTTCTACGGTCGCTGAGAATCGAAATCGAGTGAGACATCGAGAGTGGGCGCGGAGTGTGTCAGCGCGCCGAGCGAGATCAGGTCCACGCCCGTCGCCGCGACGGCGGCCAGCCGCTCTGGGTCGGTGCCGATGCCGCCCGACGCCTCGATAATGGTCAGCGGCGCGTGCGTGCGAATCCAGGCGACGTTAGCGCGCAGCCGCTCGATGGGCATGTTGTCCAGCAGGATCACCTCGGCGCCGGACTCGACGGCATCCGACACCTGCTGCTCGTCCTCACACTCCACCTCGATCTTGAGCAGGTGCGGCGCATGGGCGCGCGCGCGCAGGATGGCCTCGCGCACGCCGCCGGCCGCCGCGATGTGGTTGTCCTTGATCAGGATGCCGTCGTCCAGCCCGGCGCGGTGGCTGGCCGCGCCGCCCACGCGCACAGCGTACTTCTCCAGCGCGCGCAAGCCGGGCGTGGTCTTGCGTGTATCCACCACGGCGGCGCGCGTCCCGGCAACCGCCGCCGCGCAGCGCGCCGCCAGCGTGGCGATGCCGGAGAGACGCCCCAGGAAGTTGAGCGCCGTGCGCTCGGCGGTGAGCAGCGCACGCGCGCTGCCCTCGACGCGCGCCAGCGCGGCGCCAGCCTCCACCTGCGCGCCGTCCATCACCTGCGCCTCGAAGCGCACCGCCGGGTCGAGCAGGCGAAACACCAGCGCCGCCACCGGCAGCCCCGCGATCACGCCCGCCTCGCGGGCGACGATGCGCCCGCCAGCGACGGCCTCGACCGGGATCGTCGCTTCGGTCGTGATGTCGCCGCGGCCGATATCCTCGGCGAGCGCACGGCGGACCAGATCGGCGTCGAAGACGGGATCGAACGCCATTGCGGTAAGCTCAATGGGTTCAGCGCGTCGCATAGACCGCTCCTTCCTCCAGCACACTCGCTGCTGTGGCCGTAGACTGTCCAGCGACCAGCGAGTGCCGGCCGTCGAGCAGCGGATCGTGCTCGGGATAGTCCGTGCGGAAGTGGCCGCCGCGGCTCTCGTGGCGGGCCAGCGCGGCGGCGCTGACGGCCTGTGCCAAAAAGAGCATGTTAGCCGTCTCGGGGTCGGTTGGATGGGCGCCGGCCAGCGCGCGTAGCTCATTCTGCGCGCGCGCCAGCCCCTCCGCATCGCGCAGCAGCGAGACACGCGCCCACATGAAATGCCGCACCGCATCGCGCGCCGCCTCGTCCATCGCCAGCGACGGATCCACTGTGGGCATGACGACACCAGCGAGCGCCAGCGTCGCGCCGGGCAGCGTAGGAGCGGTGGGCCAGCGTCGCGCGGGATCGTCTCCCTCCCTGATCAGCCGCGCGGCGCGGCGGCCGAAGACCAGCCCCTCCAGCAGCGAGTTGCTCGCTAGCCGGTTCGCGCCGTGGACGCCAGTGCAGGCGACCTCGCCGACGGCGTACAGCCCTGGCACGGTGGTGCGTGCCCAGGCATCCACCGCGACGCCGCCCATGTAGTAGTGCGCGGCGGGCGCGACGGGAATGAGATCGGTGGCGAGATCGAGGGCGGCGGCGCGGCAGGCGGCGCTGATCGTCGGGAAGCGGCGGTACACCTCGTCCGCGTCGAGGTGGCGTAGATCGAGGAAGGCCGCGGGCGAGCCGCCCGCCAGCATCTCGCGCAGGATGGCGCGGGCCACCACGTCGCGTGGGGCCAGCTCGGCATCAGCATGGTAGCGCGGCATGAAACGCTCGCCCGCCATGTTGCGCAGGTACGCGCCCTCGCCACGCACCGCCTCAGAGATGAGGAACGGCTGCCCGGCTCCAGCGGGCGGCATCAGCACCGTCGGATGGAACTGCGCGAACTCCAGATCGGCCAGCGCCGTGCCAGCGCGCCACGCTAGCGCGATGCCGTCGCCGGTCGCGCCGGACGGATTGGACGTGCGCAGCCAGAGCTGTCCGGCGCCGCCGTTCGCCAGCACGACGCCGCGCGCCGCCAGCACACGCACGCGCCGCCCCTCGCGCCACAGCTCTACGCCGATGCAGGCCCCCGCGCGCACGATCAGGTCGAGCGCCAGCGCGCGCTCAAGGATGCGCGTGCCTGGCCGCGCGCGCGCCGCTTCCACCAGCGCGCGCTCGATCTCCGCGCCGGTGGCGTCGCCGCTGTGCAACACACGGCGCCGGCTGTGCGCCGCCTCGCGCGCCAGATCGTAGCGCGCGGCGTAGTCCGCGCTATCAGGTGAGCCGGCCGCGTCAATCCGCTCGTCGAAGCGTGTGCCGGAGGCGATCAGCCAGGTGACGGCCTCACGCGCCTCACTCACCAGCACCCGCGCCGCCGCCTCGTCCACCAGCCCGGCGCCGGCAGCCAGCGTGTCGCGCAGATGCAGCGCGGGATCGTCATCGGCGCCGACCGGCGCGGCCAGACCGCCCTGGGCGTAGCGCGTGTTGCTCTCGCCGAGCGCGCTCTTGGTGATGAGCGCGACGCGCAGGTGCGCGGGCAGATTCAAGACGACAGAAAGACCAGCGATCCCGCTACCGATGACAGCAACATCACATGAAAGGGCCTCGGCGGTCTCCACGGATGCGGCGTCGTGAGCGATGGGCGCGGGCGTCATGTGCGTCTCCTCGGGTCGTTTGGGAGCGGTCGCCCGTGTGCGCCGGCACTTGGTGTGCCGCGAGCGTCCGCGTGCCGCTCCCCTCTTGCCCACGCGCAGCAGCCGCGCGGCCGGGACATACGGATCGAGTTCGTGTACAGTGTACAACATACACTAAGTCGGCTGAACAGGATTATATCACCGGGTGGAAGGGGTGACAAACGGCGCGCGGTATCACGGGATCGCGGGCGCGAAGATGGAGATCTCATTCCATTTCGTCGCTGTCGCGTAGACCGCCAGCGCCGGCAGCGCGATCACGTAGGCGAAGAGGCTGTGCCAGGCGAGCGTGAAGGGCAGCAGTCCGAGCAGGAGCGCCAGCGCGGGGGGCGGCAGCGTGCGTGCGGTGGCATACCAGAGCGTGACGGCGGCCAGCGCCAGCAACTCCAGTGCCGCGTAGGCCACTGGTGGCAGCAGCGGCAGCACGCCTGCGCGTCCCAACGCCACCAGCCCCATGCCCGATGGGAAGATCGGCAGCGTCAGCGGCAGAACCATACTTGCCGCCCACGCACCGGGTGAGGCGATGATGAAGGGCAGGTTGGGCAGCAGGAACGCGCCCGCCGCGATGCCCAGATGCGCCAGCGCCGCCCGCGCGCCCTGCCGCCGCCACACGATGATGGCATACAGCGGCACCAGCGGCCAGACGGTCTGTTTCACCGCACAGGCCAGCCCCAGCCATCCCGCTTGTAGGGGCGCACCGCGTGCGCCCGACCCGCGTGCGCCCGACCCGCGTGCGCCCGACCCGCGTGCGCCCGACCCGCGTGCGCCCGACCCATGTGTACCTGGCTTTTCAAGTCGTTCCAATCCCCGCCATGCCAGCAGCGCCGGCAGCAGCGCGATCACCTCGAACGAGCCGCGCAGCGTGTAGACCACCAGAAACGTATTGGCGAGCAGCACCACGGCGAGCGCGGGACGCAGGCGCGCGGGCGCGGTCCACAGCACGATGGCGAGAAAGGCGAGCAGCACGAAGAGCGAGGTCAGGAAGGTGGTGGGCAGGCCGGCCCAGTCGCCGGGCAGGTAGACGAGGAAGGCCAGCGCCGGATAGCTGTGCAGCGAAGCGGGAACGTATTCGGGGCCGCGTAGCGCGGGGTTCGCCAGCTCCGCGTGCGCGTCGCGCACGACGGTATCAAGCGAAGGGCCAAGCCGCTCGCCAGCATAGCGTCCCAGGCGCAGGGGTGTCGCGCCGGCATCGGGGAACCGCGCCACGGCATCCCAGAAGCGATCGTCGCTGGTGTAGGGATTGACGCCGTTGCGCACGAGGTCCGCGTTGTAGTGATTGAAGGCGGCGGCGTCCGAGTTGTAGAGACGCGGGCTGCCGGCGGCGCTGAGGGCGACGGTGCCGGCCAGCGCGAGCGTCGCCAGCCCGCTCAACAGGATCGCGGCGATGATAGCGGGCGCGGCCAGGCGGGCAATGAAGCGGTTGGCGAGACGAACGGCGAAGGGGCGACGGGCGATGGTGAGGGTATCATGGGCGAGGGTGTGGCGCGATGGCTGCGCACGGCCAGCACGCAGCAGCAGTGCGACGGCGGCGGCGAAGGCGAGCAGGACAAAGACGGCGGCGAGCGGATTGTCGCGCTGGCCCGTCAGCTCATAGACCCAGGCAGCGAGGCTCATCAGCAGCGTGCCACCGGCGAGCGGCAGCAGGCGCGGCACGGCGAGGGTGATCGCGGGGACCACCGGCAGGAGGGCATGGGCAGGCGCGGCCGGAGATATATCTGGCGTGCCAGACGTGCGCGTACGTGCCACAGGGCTGCTCGCAATTCGCGATGAGATGATGATGGTGAACGTTTCTGTGCGTCGGCCCGCGACCGCGACCAGACCCCCATGTTATACTTTTCCATTGGTAGGACACGCGCCCCGACGGGACGAACGGGCCATGCCAGACACAGGCGATGTAGGCGATGCGCGAGGCAGATCCGAGTGACGCGCGAGATGATAGAGACGCGATAGACGAGAGCGGGGGGCAGCGACATGAAGAGAGAGCAGGCGGTCGAGCGGCTGCGCCAGTGGGCGGCGCGCGCGCGGCACGAAGCGCAGTACGCGGACACGCGCGAGGACATTCTGCACTGGCAGGGCCAGGCGCAGGTGTTGGGCGGTGTGGCAACGTTTCTCGCCGGCCCTGGCGCGACGCTGGACGACGATACCGTGTGGAAGCAGATCGTCTCGGACCGCAGTGGCGCGCTGGCGGCATGGGAGCAGGCGCAGGAGGGCGCGGAGGCGATGCTCTATGCTGGCATGGTGGCGGCCTATGACATCGTCGTGACGGCGCTGACCGACATCGCGGGCCGCGCCTGGAGCGTGGACTCGCTGGCGAAAGTCTGGGTGAACCGCTAGACGCGGCGGCAGGCAGGATGAGCCACCATGAAGATCGTCGTCGCGCCGCAGGCGCTCAAGGGCAGCCTGGATGCGCCGGAAGTGGGCGCGGCCATCGCCGCGGGCGTGCGCGCCGTCTTCCCAGACGCGCAGATTGCCGTCGTGCCGGTGGCGGATGGCGGCGAGGGCACGGTGCGGGCGCTGGTGGCGGCCACGGCCGGTGAGTCGCGGCGCACGCGCGTGGACAGCCCACTGGGTGAGCCGGTGGAGGCGGAGTGGGGCATACTTGGCACCGGCCGTGAGCATGATGCTCGTAATATCCATGCGCGCACGGCGGTGATCGAGATGGCGGCGGCATCCGGGCTGCCGCTGGTTTCCCCATCACGGCGCGATCCGCGCATCACCAGCACGCACGGGACGGGCGAGCTGCTGCGCGCCGCGCTGGATGCGGGTTGCCGCGCGGTCATTCTGGGCATCGGCGGCAGCGCGACCAACGACGGCGGCGCGGGCATGGCGCGGGCATTGGGCGCGCGGCTGCTGGATGATGCGGGCAACGAGCTGCCGCCGGGCGGGGCGGCGCTGGCGCTGCTGGCGCGTATTGACGTGAGCGGGCTGGATGCGCGCCTACGCGCGACGGACGTGCGCGTGGCCTGCGACGTGACGAATCCGCTCTGCGGCCCCACTGGCGCCTCGGCGGTCTATGGTCCACAGAAAGGCGCCACGCCGGAGATGGTGCGCGCGCTGGACGCGGCACTGGCCCACTATGCGGACGTGCTGCGGCGCGACCTGGGCGCGGACGTGCGCGACGTACCGGGGGCGGGTGCGGCGGGCGGGCTGGGCGCGGGGCTGCTGGCGTTCGCGGGCGCGCGGCTCGTGCTGGGTGCGCGGCTCGTGCTGGACGCGCTCCACTTCGCTGAGACGATGCGCGGCGCGGACCTCGCCATCACGGCAGAGGGGCGACTGGATGCGCAGACCGCCTACGGCAAGGCGCCAGGAGCGGTCGCGGCGGCGGCGCGGGCGGCGGGCGCGCGGGCCATTGTGCTGGCCGGGGCGGTGGCGATGGATGAGGCGGCGCTGGCGCAACTCGGCTTTGATGCCGCCATCCCTCTGCCCGATGGCCCGCTGACGCTGGACGAGAGCATGGCGCGGGCGGCGGAGCTGGTGACGGCGGCGACGGCGCGGTCGTTGCGGCTGGTGAAGCTGGGGCGGGAGCTGCGAGGATAGGGAGTCTCTCACTTCTTGTGAGGCGTTTCTGTGAAGCTCCAAACTAGAGATAGCAGGGTGGGCTACTGCCGCGCCGCCGATACATCTCGCGCACAAGCGCGTCGCGGGCGAGGACACCGACGAGCGCGGGCACAGGCAGATCGGCTGAAAAGCCATCCTCATAGCCGATCTTGCGCGCCGCCGCCTGGGTGACATCCTCGCCAATCAGCGCGACCAGGCTGCGATCCAGCAGGCCGGTGTGCTCGGCGGCCGTGAGCAGCGTGCGCGGCCACTGCCATTCATCCGTGCAGGCGCCTTCGAGCGGGCCAGTGGTGAGCAGCCGGCCGTTCGTCCAGACCAGCAGCGCATCCACATCGTCGCGCTCGATGCGCGCGAGCAGCGCCGTCGCGGCGGATGCATCCGCCGTGTCAGGCGGCCTATGTGTCACCACGCGCACCTCAGAGAAGATGGCGAGCAGGGCGCAGTGATCCTGGCACAGCGGGTTCGGGCCGCCCAACGGCTCGATCACGGCGATGGTGAGGCGGCGGCGCAGTTCAGTGCGCAGCCAGAGATCAAGCCCGACAGCATCGGCAGGAGTGGCAGAGGCGGTCATCATGCCGCCACGTGGATCGATCTGCTGCTGGGCTTCAAATAGCGACATCCGGCACCTCCCACGCCTAAGCTCAGCACAGGCCGTGCCAGCGTCACCGCGAGCCATCGCGCGCGAGCCAGCGAGCTAGCGTAGCGGCGCGCCACATGCCGTGCAGAAGCGTGTGCCGGGAGCATTGCGCACGCCGCAGTTGCGGCACTGGAGGCCGGGCACGCCGGTGAGCAGGCTCTGGCCGCAGGTGGTGCAAAAGCGATTGATGGGCTGGTTCGGCGCGCGGCAGCGAGGACAGGCGATCCAGCTTCCGGTGTGCTGCGGCTGCGGAGCGGGAGCGGCGGGGGTATGGCCGGCGACCAACGGCTGGCCGCAGGCGGAGCAGAAACGTTGATGGGCGGGATTGGTGTGCTGGCAGCGCGGACAGACGATCACCGCGGGCGCCTGACCAGCGGGACGAGGCGCCGGCGTAGGGATCGGGGCCGGGCGTGACGGCGGAGCAACGGGTATCTGCGCCGCGACGGCCTGCTCCAATGCCTGTGCTAGTTCAGTGGCCTGCGTGAAGCGGTCGGCGGGGTTCTTTTCGAGCGCCTTGAGCACGACGGATTGCACGGCGGGCGAGATGCGCGGATTGAACCGCACCGGCGGCGGCACCGGCTCGTAGATGTGCGCGTGCGCGAGCGCCGTATAGTTGTCCGCGACGAAGGGCGTGCGACCGGTGAGCATCTCGTAGAGCATGACGCCCAGCGCGTAGATGTCGGCGCGATGATCCACCGTTCCGCCGCGGCACTGCTCCGGCGACATATATTCGGGTGTGCCGACACCGGCGCCGGCGCGTGTGAGCGCCGCCGAGGTTTGCAGCATCTTCGCGATGCCGAAGTCGGAGAGCACGGCGCGGCCGCTCGTGTCCATCAGCACGTTGACAGGCTTCACGTCCCGGTGGACGATGCCCTGCGTGTGTGCGTAGGTGAGCGCCCCGGCGATCTCGTGGATGATGCGGGTGATGTCGCGCAGCGGCATGCCAGCGGTCATGCGCGCGCGCAGCGTGCCGTCGGAAACGTATTCCATGATGATATAGAGGCGGCCAGCATCGTCGCCCGTGTCGTAGACGGTGACGATGTTGGGGTGCGAGAGCCGCGCCATCGCGCGCGCCTCCAGCTTGAAACGCTCGACGAAGGCGGGGTCGGCGGCGTAATACGGCGGCAGCACCTTGATCGCCACGTAGCGGTCGAGCTTCTCCTGCTTGCCGCGATAGACACGGGCCATGCCGCCCTGCCCAAGCAGCTCGTCCACCACGCAGCCGCCGAGAATGGCGCCCACCAGCTCGTCGTTGACTGGAGTCTGTGTCACGCGCTCACCGTCACTCGCTTACACCGCCATCCGCGCATCCCATCCCGCCGGGGGGCGCAAACGCATCCATCCCAGTGCCGCACGGACATCAGACTAGCGTCGCACGAACGCCAGCACCGTCTGCCCGACCTGAACCTCGTCGCCTTCCTCCAACATCTGCTCGGAGACACGCTGGCCGTTCACATACGTGCCGTTGGCGCTGCCTTCGTCACGCAGCAGGAAACGCCCGGACTCGTCGCGGCTGACGCTGGTATGCAGGCGCGAGACCGCCAGATCTTCGAGGAAGATGTCGCTCTCACGGCTGCGGCCGATGGTGAGCCGGTCCTTGCGCATCTCGAAGATGCGGCCCGGCTCTTTGCCCTGCCGGACGACGATCATGGCGGTGCGCCCCTGGCCGCCGGCGGGGCGGGCGATGCGCGTCTTGTCATCACCGAACGGCGAGCCATCGTACTGCGCCATGCCCCCACCCAGTGCTCCGGGCGCGGCACCCCAATCCTGCCCCATTTGCCCCATCTGGCCCATCTGGCCCATCTGCGCGCCCTGCATGCCGCCGCCCCAGCCGCCGGCATTGCCTCCAGGCATGCCCCCGCCAGCTGATCCGCCCCACTGTGGGCTCGCGGCGGCCGCCGGCTGCTGCGCGCCCCATGATGGCACGTTGGCCTCAGGCTGATCCCAGGGCGAGGCCGATTGCGCCGCCGCCGGTGCCCCCCAGTTGCCCATCGCGGGCTGCGCCGCCGCGGGCGAATCCCAGGCGGGGCTGGTCGAAGCGCCGCCGGGCCGGCTCGCCGGGTCAGGGGCGGAGTTCCAGCCGCCGCCGCCAGCAGGCGATCCCCATGCGTCGGCGCCCAGCGCGTTCTGGTTCTGAGCGCCCCATGCGCCCGCGCCTGGCGCATCACCCCAGGCTGGCGGCGCTTTCGGCGCACCCCATGGCTGCTGCTGTGCCTGCCCGGCTGGACTCGCACCGGAAGGGGCGGCAAAATCCTGTTGGCCCCAGCCGCCGGGCGCGGATCGGCCACCACCGGGCATGCTTCCCATGCTGGGCATGCCCGGCATCTCCGGCCCGGCGCCCCAGCTCGGCTGAGGCATTCCCCGGTCACCAGCACCAGGGCGCTGCCACGCGCCGTCGGGCGCGTTCTGCGGCTGGCCGAGCGGCGGCCGTTGGGCATCATAGCCCAGACCGCTGGCCGCGCGGCGGCCAGAGCCGTTGCTGCGCAAGACCATCACGAAGACCAGGACAATCGTGACGACGACGATCAGGGCGGCGGCGGCCACCGCGACCGAGCTGCCACCCAGACCCGCGCCCAAGACGAGCGCCGGAACCGTGAATACCGTCAACATATCCATACTCAATCCTTCCAACCGCTCTACCATCTATCGCGGGCGAATCTCGAAGCGCAGCTCCACGTTGCCAAGCCGCAGCATATCACCACTCTGTATCTCCATATCCTGATGAGGCACCAGGGCCGTGCCGTTTATGCGCGTGCGATTGAACGCATTCAGGTCTTCGACAAAGAAGCGCCCGTTGCGACGTGTCAGGCGCACATGCCGCCGTGACACCGTCTGCGCCGGGTCCAGCGGCAGCAGGTCAATGTCGGGCCGGTAGCCACGCTGCGGATCGCTGCGCCCAACGATCATCTCAGGCGCGGTGATCGGGATCGGCGCCGCGCCGCCCGGTGGGATGAGCGTGGCGCTCTGCTCGTCGCCGCGCCCGGCGGCGCTGGGCGGGCGCTCTGGCACGGAAAGCGCGTCTATGGCGTCAACGAAAGCGCGGGGCGTCTGGTAACGGTCTGCCGGCCGCTTGGCAAGCGCGCAACTGAAGAAGGCGTCCAGCTCGGCGGGCAGATCGGGCCGCAGCGCACGCGCGGAAGGGATGGGCGCGTTCAAGTGCTGCATCACCACATCCCAGGCGTGCTCGCCATCGTAGGGAACCCGCCCGGTCAGCAGCTCGAAGAAGACGCACGCCAGCGAGTACAGATCGGCGCGCACGTCGGCTCCACGGCTGTTCTCCACCTGCTCCGGAGCGACGTAGAACGGGGTGCCGACGAAGAAGCCCGTCACGGTGATATCGCGTGACTCATGGCTGCGCGCCAGCCCGAAGTCGGTCAACTTGACGGTGTTGTCCACACTCAGCAGTAGATTCTGCGGCTTGATATCGCGATGGACGATGCCGCGGTCCGCCGCGACCGCGACGGCGCCCGCCGCCTGCTCTGTCACATCAATGGCGCGGGGGACGGCGAACGGGCCGCCCGTTAGCACGGCATGCTTCAGGTTATGCCCGTCCACATAGTCCATGACGATGAACAGCGCCCCTTTGTCTTCGCCGAAATCCACCGGGCTCACGACATGCGGGCCGGAGAGGCGCGTGAGCAGCTCGAACTCACGCTGGAACCGCTCGACCAGCTCGCTCTCGGCGGCGGCCTGACGGCTCAACACCTTGACCGCGTACAGCCGGTTCGTCTCCAGGTCGCGGCCAATATAGACCGTCGCCATGCTGCCGCTGCCACGCTCGTCAATCAGCTTGTAGCGATTCTTCAGCACTCGCCCCAGCATGCCTGCCCCCTCCGCGGCGTGTCTCCCACCAGCCCTGCCACGCTGCCGGGCAGGTTCCCCCTCGTACGGCACAGGAGCGCGGGCCGCGCCTATGGATAGCCGCCATGTTCCGCTCATGTCGCGAGTCGCGCCCCATTATAGCAACGCCGTGCCGCCGGTCGCAACGCATCGCCACCCATGGTCCCACTCAGCCTCCCACGCACCCCCTGCTCATCGCGGAAGCGTCACGCGCCACACTGACCCACCAACCGCCCGGCTCGTGAGTTTCGTGAGGAGCCGCACAGGGGGTAGGTGGCGAGTGATATGCTGTGCGCGACTCTCGCGGCTGGCGTGACCATCATGCGTATGTGCTGGCACGCGCGTCGTGGTCGTGCGTCACGCTCGCGCTGTGGTCCGCGTCACAGCGGCGGCTGGCGAGGGTGATCTATATAGAGGATCAGCGAAGACTCGTGGTGCGGCGGAGAGTGGATGTCGAGGGAATGCAATGGCCCAGCAGCTCGATCACCAGGCGGATGCCGATATCCAGGCGTTGAAAATCACCCTCGACCGGCTGTTGCACAACGTCGGCATGCTGCTCGGCGTGCCGAGCGCGTCCGTGGCCCTGCTCGACGCCGAATCAGGCGACCTCGTGACCTGGGCGGCGCTCGGTGTCGGACCAGAGGGGCCGGTGCGGACACGCTTTCGACCGAATGAGGGCATCGCCGGCTGGGTGGCGGCGCACCTCGAGCCGCTCAATATCTCAGATGTGTCGCGCGATCCACGCTTTCGCCCGCTGCGCGGCACGACAGCAATCCGCTCGATGTTGTGCGTGCCGCTGATCGATACCGATCAACTCCTCGGCACGCTGACCGTCACCAGCACCGAGCCGGCCGCGTTCGACAAGCGGCGCCAGGAGTTGCTGCAAGTCTTCTCAGACCAGGCTGTGTTGGCGATCAGCAAGACCCGCCAGGCGGAGACGGCCAAAGCGCAGGCGCGTGAGCTGGCTGCCTTGCTCGACGCCTCACGCGCCCTCACCAGCACGCTCGAGCCGGAGCATGTCTTTGAGTATCTCGTTTCCAGCATTCGCAAGGTGATCGCCTGCGACGACGCCGTGATCTACCGCTACGACGCACACACCGACACCCTGCGCATAGTCACTGGCATGGGCCCGCGCATCACGCGGCTGGGCAAGGCCGTGGTCTCCGCCGACGATGAACACTCCATCGCGGCCTGGGTGGCGAAGAATCGCCGCGCGCGCATGTCCTCACCGCAGATCACCGAAGTGGGGTTGGTCACCAAAGCCTTCCTGGCCGGCGACGAGCTGGCGCTGCTCTGTGTGCCGCTCGCCTCCAAGGATCGGTTGCGCGGTGTGATCATGCTGGCGCGCGAGCAGCCCTTCCAACCCAGCGAGCTGATGGCGATGCTGAACCTGAGCAACCTCGTCGCCGCGACACTCGAGAACGCGCAGATGTATCAGACATCGCGCGCGGAGAAAGATCAGCAGGCGGCGATCTATGCCGCCGCCTCAGACGCCATCGCTGTGCTGGACGGCGATCTGCGCATCATCGAAGCCAACGACGCCTTCGCGCGTCTCACGGGACGGAGCCGCTTCGAGCTGGCGGGCTTCCAGGTGATCGAGGCGCTGCACTTGAGCGAGATCCCCGGCCCCATTGCCGCCGCCACGCGCGACGTGATCGCGCGCGGCCTGCAAACTGGCGCACCGCTGCCGCATATGGAGGTGGAGCTGCCGAACCTGGAGACCGCGCCGCTCAACGGGCAATCGCCCAAACGCTACATTGACATCAGCGTCACGCCGGTAATGCGGCCGGAAGGGCGGCGCTTGCTGCTGGTCGGCCGCGACATGACGGCTTTCCATGAGATGGAAGTGATGAAGGAAAACTTCCTCACGATGGTCTCGCACGAGCTACGCACGCCGCTCCAGGCGATCAACGGCTACCTGGATCTCACGCTCTCTGGAATGGCAGGCGAGCTGAATGGGCAGCAAAACGAGTTCGTGCGACGGGCGCGCGCGGGCAGCGAGCATCTGACGGTGCTGGTGGATGACGTGCTGCTGATCTCGCGACGCGACGCCGGGCAGTTCGCGCTGCACTTCGAGGAGACCGATCTGGGCGAGGTGATCACCGAGACGGCCGAGCAGCTCGAAGTACTGGCGCAGGAGAAGGGCGTGCGCTTGCAGGTACACATCCCGCCGCTGCCACGCATCTCCGCCGACGCGCAGCGCATCGCTCAGGTGCTGCGCAACCTGGTGACGAACGCGGTCAAGTTCACGGATTCCGGCGGGACGGTCGGCATCGCCGCCGAGGCGACGCGCACCCACGTCTTGCTGCGCGTGCATGACAGCGGCATCGGCATCCCGCCCGAACACATTGACAAGATCTTCGACCGCTTCTATCAGGTGAACGCGGGCCGCAAGAGCGATCGCGCGCACGGGCAAGGGTTAGGCCTCGCCATCGTCCAGATCATCGTAGACGGCCATGGTGGTCGCGTCAGTGTGGAGAGCACGCTAGCGCACGGCAGCACGTTCACGGTCATGCTCCCGCGCGAGCGCGCCGGCCAATCCACGCTGACCCGTCGCTCATAGCCTACGCGCTCGCGTGTCGTTAGGCACGCTTCATGCGGATGCGGAGGATGAGCGTCCGTCGCGGAAGGGATGCGGGCGTGTGTCGGGTAGAGACTGCCAGGAGGAACCAGCTATGGGCATGCTGCGTGTGTTGTCGAGACGTGGCGACGACCGGGTCGCGTGGGATGTCAAGAAGGCGGAGGTCGGCGATCTGGACGCCGTCGCCGCCGTGCGCGAGGCCGAGCGCATCTTCACAGAGGAACGCGCCCGCGGCGCCACCGCCTTCAAAGTTGAGCCGGGCCGGGCTCCCACGCGCATCGAGCAGTTCGACCAGACCGCCCAGCAGATCATCGTCGTGCCGCGTGTCGTCGGAGGCTGAACCAGATGCTCTGGATCGCCTTCCTGCTGCTACTGGCCGTCTGGGTGTTGTTCCTGATGCTGGTCCTCAGTTACTTCGTGCGGACGCTTGACGGCAACTGGGGCCGCTGGGGAACGTTCTTTGGTGAGCGGATCGCGGCGGAGCGGCGCGCGCATACCCTTATGCACGATCTGCTCTCGCCGGCCCAATACGCCCAGCTCACCCGCCACGGCTACGTCGAGGTACACAGCCCGACCATCGCGCACCGCGTCTATCGCATTCCCGGCGCGGGCGGGCTTGTGCGCGTCTATGACCAGGGCCGCGCCGTGATGGATCTCTGTCTCCAGCCGGTAGATACACTGCCAGACGGCGACGTGGTCGTGCTCCACAAGCTGATGATCGAGGGCAACGAGCAGGATTATCTGGCGAAAGCCAACCACTTCGCGCCAGGGATCATCTCGCTGCGCTGCGGCTACCTGTAGCATATCGGCGAGATGGGCGGCGCCGGCATCGCGTCCCGCACCCTCAGCTAGGCCCAGGCATGCCAGCGAGCAACGCTCGCAGCGCCACATCCACCTCCGCGACGGCGAGATCGCGCATGCGTCCCGATGGCGCCCGCACGACCGCGATGCGCGGGCCGAGTGGCGCCCACAGCGCGGGATCGGTTGGGCCGAAGAGCGCGACCGTCGGCACGCCGAGCAGCGCCGCGAGGTGGCTCACACCTGAATCGTTGCCGGCATAGCCCGCGCACCGCCCCAGCAGCGCCGCCAGCGCGCCAGGCGCCAGATCGCGCACGACCGGCACAGCCAGATCGCTTGTGGGCAGGCGGCTCAGTACCGCTCGCACTACCCCCGCATCTTGCGGTCCCTCGATCAGCAACGGCCGCATGCCGCGTGCGGCCAGCGCCGCCGCCAGCGCCGCGAACGCCTCCGCCGGCCAACGCTTTTCCGCCCCGCCGCTGCCAGGATGCAGGGCGACGACGGGACCGCTTCCACGCGCGAGCAGCGACGACCACACCGCGGCCGCGGCGACCACATCATCGCTGGATGGCGTAACGCGCGGCAACAGCGACAGCAGCCCGGCAACAGTCGCGGGAACGGCGATGCCCAGCGGACTGAGCGCGCGGGCGGCAAGCAGCGCGGCGTGGACATCCCCGCCCTCGGTCGGCCGGGGCGGCGCGACGACCGCCGCCGACGCGCCGAGACGGCGCAGGTTCGTGGCGGCCCGCGCGTCCTCATCGCGCAGCCAGGCGACGACGACCGTGTGCGTGAAGGTTTCACGCGCCAGTGCGGTAGCCCGCGGCTTCGTCGCGAACAGGCCCGCCCAGTCAGCCAGATCATAGGGGTAGACGTGATCGGCGAGGCCTGAGGCGTGAATCAGCGCCAGCGCATCGCGCCGCCCGATGTACGTGACCCGTGCCGCCGGAATCGCCCGGCGCAGCAGCGCCAGTGCCGGGAGCGCCAGCAGTGTGTCGCCGAGCGCGCCCGGCCGGATGCAGACGACGCGATTGTGGCGATCCTGCGCGAGCGGTTCCATCAGCGCGCCGCCCCCAGCACCGTGACAAGCACAATGGAGCCGATAGGCACCGCCAGTAGCGCGGCCAACAGGGCGATGCCGCGCGGGTTGCCCAGATTGATCGTCCAGCCGATACCAAAGCGGCGCTCGACAAAGATGGATGGATCGCGCGGATTGACGTAGATCGCCCCCAGTTTCCAAAAGCGGTCGTCGCTGCGGTCGGTGCCAGTCTCCGCGACTGGGCCAAGGCGCGATCCGCCCTGGCCGGTCCGCACGGCGAGCAGGATGGCGCCGCCCAGCACAAAGACCACCAGCACGACGGCGGCCGGCAGAATCCATTCTGTGCCGGTGGGTGTGCCGCTCGCGCTCAGCGCGACGACGATCGCGCTGCCGCCGAAGAGCGCTAGCACCAGCAGCCGCAGACCGTACAGATAGCGCAGCCACAGCGTGCGGAAGCGTGCCGCCGCCGCTCCGGGGATGGCCCTGGCGTGCGCGATCAGCACGGCGAGAGCGAGCAGCACGACTTCCAGCGCGATCTGGCCCCAGACGAGGGCGAAATACGTGAAGATGGACTTGTCCGCGAAGCCATTCGCACGGCCAGCCGCGTCGAAATGCGTGGCGATGCGCGCTGGCGCGGCCGCATAATGCGCGGCCAGGTAGCCGGCGGTGGCGGCGATCACCGCGAGCGGCAGCGCCTCCCAGACCCACGGCACATAGTCGCCGTAGCCGCCGGGGCGTGTCTCTGCGGCGGCAGCGGCCGGCACGCTATCTCCCGCTGCTGGCGCCAGCATGGCGGCGAGGTGGCGGCTGGCCGCATACGCGAACAGGTAGGGAATGGAAAAGGCGCAGATCGCGATCAGCAAGAGGATGCCCGGCAGTACGCTGGCCCAGAAGTCGTCGGCGGCGAAGGCGTACAGCGCGGCCAGGCCGAGCGCCGCGAGCAGTGCCACGGCGAGAACCCCAGCGCGGTAGCGCGTGATGATGCCGCGCCCCGCCGGCGACCCACGCGCGCCAACCGGGACCGTGACGCCAAAGAGGAGCCGCTGCCGCGTCAGGCTGGGCATCAGCCACGAGAGGAGGGCGGTCACCAGCAGGATGAGCGCGTCGAGCGCCGCCAGAATCAGCCGCTCCATAGGATGACGCCCCTGTGCTATCGCCCGTTCTTCGCTTGTCAACTGGTATAGCACCGCCAGAACCGTTGCGCAAGGGGCAAGCGCCCGGCGGCCCCGTCGCTGGGGCACATCCTTGCGGTATGGTATCGGCGTGGAGTGCGAGCGCGGCGGCTGATGCGCCGCCGGGGGAGTGGTGAGTGAGAAGCAGCCCAAAAAGGAGACGAAGCGCGATGAACAAGCGGGAGCGTGTGGATGCCGCGCTGCGGGGAGCCGAAGTTGATCACGTGCCTATCAGCTTCTGGGGCCACAGCTACCTCCGCGAATGGAGCGCCGAGGGCCTGGCGGAAGCGATGCTGGAGAACTACCACACCGGCGATTGGGATTACATGAAGGTCAACCCGCGCGCCAGCTACCACGTCGAAGACTGGGGCGCGACGCTGCGGCGCTCGACCGATCCCAACAAGGGCCACACCTTCACGCACGTTCCCGTCAGCGGCCCCGAGGACTGGCGCCGGCTGCGCCCGCTGGACCCACACACGGGCGTGCTGGGCGAGCAGCTCGAATCGCTGCGGCTCATCCGCGCGGGCCTACGCGGCGAGGCGTACTTCATCCAGACGATCTTCTCGCCGCTCTCGGTCGCCAAGTATCTGGTCGGCAACCGGCCCGAGCCGGTCAAAGCCTCCATCGAGGAGCACCCAGACGCGCTGCGCCGCGCGTTGGAGGTGATCACCGAGACCTTTGCCACCTACGCCCAGGCCTGCCTGGAGGCAGGAGCAAGCGGCATCTTCTTCGCCACCACCGGCTGGGCCAGCGCCGACGCACTCTCACGCGACCAGTATCAGGCGTTCGGCCGCGAGTACGACCTGCGCGTGCTGGCGCCGGTGACGGGCAAAGCCCCGTTCCACGTGCTGCACAACTGCGGCGACAACATCTACTTCGATCTGCTGGCGGACTATCCCGTGCAGGCGATTAGTTGGGCGGCGACGCTGCCGGGCAACCCCACGCTGGGCGAGGGAAAGCAGCGGACCGAGAAAGCTGTCATGGGCGGGGTGAGTGAGAAAACTACCCTGCCCGACGGCACGCCGGCCGAGGTGGCGGCGGAGGTGCGTGAGGCGATTGCCGAGACGGGCGGCCGCCGTGTGCTGATCGCGCCAGGCTGCTCCATCCCGCCATGGACGCCAAAAACCAACCTGGAAGCGGCAGCCGCCGCGGCTCGCGCGCCCCAACCGGAAGCCGGTCAGCCGAGCTGAGCGGCTACTCGCGGCGCCCGCCCCATTCCCTCACCCCTCACCCCTCTCCCCCGCGCAGGAGAGGGGTGAGGGGTGAGGACTACTCGCGGCGTAGCGCGCCGGCTAGCACAATCGGCCCGGTAGGCGCGGGGCTGCCGCCTTCGGGTTCGGGCGTGACGGCAACGGTGTCGAAATCGAAGACAGGGCGATCCAGCCGGAACACACCAGCGCCGTGGCCGGAATGGTCGGCGCGGAAGACCGTGTTGGGCTGAGGCTGGCCGCCATGGAGGAACCAGACCTGATACGCGCGGCCTGCCTCGGAGGGCCGCAGCCCGCCGGCGACCAGCACCCCCTCGCGCCGGTGCGGCGAGCCAACGAAGCGGGCGCTCGCGCCTGGCGCCTCGTCCGTGCCGGGAACGGGCAGAATGACGCACTCCGGATCGGCGAGCAGGTCACGCAGCAGCCCCCCCGCATCGTGCGTTTCGCCCTCGCCACCGAGCAGCGAGCGCAGGAAACGCGCGACGGGATTGGCAGTGGTCGTCGTCGCGGAAGTCGGCCTCGATGTGTCCATACTGGCGGCGGAGCCGGCGGCCTCGGCCGCGATGCGGCGCATCAGGCGGTCGCGCAGGTCCGGCGACGGCGCGATCCGCGGTACAGCGAGCAGGAAGGCATCGGCGAGCGCACGAGCGCGGGCGACCAGCACGCGGCAGCGCGGGCACGTCTCGAGGTGGTGCTCCACGGCATCCACCTCGTCCGGCTCCAGCGCGCCGAGCGCATAGGCGTCAATAAGGTCGTCTACGTGCGAATCTCGTCTGTCCATCCTGTCCATGTCGTTCGTGCTCATTCATTCCGCCGCGTCAACACCGGCGGCGACCAACAGCTCGCGCAAACGTTGCATGCCGGCGCGAATCCGGCTCTTGACGGTGCCAAGTGGATCGCCGAGCGCGGCAGCGACCTCCGGCTGCGAGAGTCCCCCAAAGTACGCCAGCTCGATGGCCTTGCGCTGTGGCGCCGGCAGTTGGGCCAGCGCGCCGCGCACCGCCGTCGCACGCTCGCGCAGCCAGACGGAGCCGGCCGGGTCGGCGTCCACACTGGGATCGGCCAATGCCGCCGCCGCCGCCTCCCAGTCCAGATCCGGCGCGGTGACGGGGCGACTCTGGCGGCGGCGCACCTCATTCAGCGAGAGGTTGTGCGCGATGCGCAGCAGCCAGGTACTCAGCCGCCCCTTGGCGGCGTCGAAGCTGGCGGCGCTGCGCCACAAGCGGACGAACACCTCTTGCGTCAGCTCCTCCGCTGTCGCGCCCTCATGGACGATGCGCAAGCAGAGCGAGTAGACGGCCTGGCCGAAGCGATCATAGAGCAGCCCAAGGGCGTCCTGATCGCCGGCGGCCACACGCGCGACCAGCGCGGCGTCGTCTTCCGGTTGTCCGGGGCGAGGCTCGTCCACTCTCCGCTCCAGCTATGCTGTATCTACACGCGGGAAACCGCGCTCGCCTAACACGCTAGGCCATCTGGTGGGCTACACGGTGGCAGCATAGCACCAATGGACTGGGTAGTCGCCAGTGGACGCCCCGCTCTGGCTCCCCTCGTCTGGCAAGGCGAGGGGGCCGGGGAGTGAGGACTCCCCGCTAGAGCGGGCGCGGCCCAGCCGTGAGTCCGCCGTCGAGCACCATCGCCTGGCCGGTCATGAACGCGCCCTCGTCGGCGGCGAGGTACAGCGCGGCCCGCGCGACATCCGCCGGCGTGCCCATGCGCCCCAGCGGCGACTGCCGGGCCAGATATGCCTGAGCCATCTCGGCGGGAGCGCCTGGCATGATGCGCTCGACAGCCTTGGCGACCATCGGCGTCCACACCCACGATGGGCAGATCGCGTTGGCGCGGATATGGCTGGCGGCGCCTTCGAGCGCCAGAATGCGCATCAGGTGGAGTACGCCGGCCTTAGACGCGCCGTACGCCGAGAAGCCGGGCGCGCCGATGATGCCGGCGACCGAGGCGATGGCGATGATGCTGCCGCCCTGGCGTGCGAGCGCCGGGAAGGCCGCCTTGCAGCACAGGAACGTGCCGGTGAGATTGACGTCAATCGTGCGGCGGAAGGTCTCGGCGTCCAATTCGAGGATGGGAGCGGTATCGCCGACACCGGCGCACGTCATCAAGATGTCGAGCCGGCCGAAGCGTTCCACCGCCGCCGCGACGACCCGCTCGCAGTCGGCGAACGCGGTAACGTCAATCTGCTCGGCGGCGCTCGTCCCGCCAGCGGCGGCTGCCTCATCGGCCGCGGCGCGCGCATCGGCCTCGTTGAGATCGGCGAAGACGACCGAGGCGCCTTCCGCCGCGAAAAGCTGCGCCGAGGCGCGTCCCAGGCCGGAGGCGGCCCCCGTCACCAGCGCCACATGCCCGTCGAGCTTGCCCATTGGGATTCTCCTTTGCTATCGCGTCTGCTTTCGAGAGCCGGCCGCGGCCGGAACGCTCCATGCTGATCCAGAGAGATCGACTGGATCGGCGCGCGTGCAGTGTATCATGGAATGGGAATACAGAGCGAGCGGTGAGGAGGCGAGCATGTCACATGCGACGAACGGTCCGCGAGCGGTGCGCGTAGCGCCGGACTGGCTGCCGAACACCAACCACATCGGATTATATGTGGCGGACGCGCTGGGCTACTACGCCGAGGCCGGTCTGCGGCTGGAGCTGCTGCCCTTCGACGGCGAGGCGATGCCGAACCGCAAGCTTCCGGCTGGCGAGGCGGAGTTCGGCCTGATGCCACAGCAGAGCATCCTCAGCATGCGCTCTCGCGGGCTGGACGTCGTCTCGGTCGCCGTGCTGGCCCGCACCAACACGACCGCGCTGCTGGTGCGCGCCGCGAGCGACATCACGCGCCCGGCCGAGTTGGCGGGAAAGCGCTACGCCAGCTATGGGACGCGGTTCGAGGTGGCGATGATCGCGGACATGATCCGCCGCGACGTAGACACGCCGCGCTGCTGGTTCCCGTTCGCCGACCAGGAGACGGCGCGCGACGACCTGATCCAGCGCGGCGCCGCTCGCGGGCCGGAGTTGGTGCCGGCGGAGAAGCTGGACATCCTCCAGGCGCTCTATGCCGGTGAGATCGATGTCGCCTGGGGCTTCTACGCCTGGGAGGGCATCCAGGCGCAACTGGCGGGGCACCAGCTGCGCCACTTCTTCGTCACCGAATACGGCGTGCCGAACGAATACTTCCCGCTCCTCTTCACCACCCGGAGGCTGATAGCCAGCGACCCAGAAACCGTGGGCGCGTTCGCCCGCGCGACGCTGCGCGGATACACCTACGCGGCGGCGCATCCTGAGGAGGCGGCCGAGTTGTTCCTGGGCCGGGCGGATCGCGCACTCCTGCCACCGCATACCGATGAGCTGGTGCGCCTCAGCATGCGCTGGCTAGCGCCCAGGCTCAACGGGACGCTAGCGGGAGTGCCATCCGGTCAGCATTGGGGCTGGCACGAGCGCGAAACCTGGGCGGCATTCGCGGCCTACATCCGCCGGCTGGCGCGCGAGCATGGTCTGCCACCGTCCGCGCCGGACGCGGAGGAAACAGGTTACACCAACCACTTCCTCGTGGCATCATCATTCGTATAGGCGGTTGCGAAGGCGCGGGTGGCTTCGCGCGCAACACTGATAAACCACGAGAACGAACACGGAGGAAGAAGAAATTGAACCGCGGAAGTCGCAGAAGGCAGAGAGGAGGAGAGTAAGGAGAGTAAGGAGAGAGGGAGGTGAGTCGTGCGCATTGCGGGTTATGATATGCTGCGCGTGCGGAGAGCAGCTATTTTCCCGGCGGGCGGCGCGCAATGGAGATGCGACGGCGGCCGGGGCGGCGAGGCGATACACATGGCCCGGCAACATCTATCACATCCCCGGCGCGACGAATTCAGCGAGCGCTTCCGCCAGCTGCATCTGCGTGTGACGCCGCAACGGCTGCTGGTGATCGAGGCGCTCGCCAGCCAGAGCGGTCACATGACCGCCGATGAGATCATGCGCTGGACGGCGGCGCGCTATCCCGCGATCAACCTCGCCACCATCTATCGCACGCTCGATCTGCTGACCTCGGTCGGGTTGGTGACGCAGACGGACCTGCGCGGCGGGGCGATCCGCTTCGAGCTGGTGGGCGAGACGCACCACCATCACCTGGTCTGCGAGCGCTGCGGCGCCGTCACCGAGGTGGACGACGCGCTCTTCGCGCCGGTGCGCGAGCGGCTGCTGCGCGACTTCGGCTTCCGCACGGACGCGCGCCACCTGGCGCTCTTCGGGTTATGCGCGGGCTGTTTGGCCACCGGCCGTGAGAGCGTGCCGGAGGACGCCGCGCCTGAGTCGCCCGCGGATGCTAGCCGCGCTGCCAGCGTCACGCGGCGCCCAGCGGCGCTGCCGCCGGATTGGAAAACGATCTCTACCGGCTCGTCGCGCGATTCGTCGGCGAGCACGAATCGTGAAGGATCGCGCCAGGGCATGTAACGGGAGCGGCGCTCGTGAGACAAAGGACATGTGGGTATTTTGATCAGGCGCGTGTGTCGTTTGCACGTGTCTTTGCGCTGCCGCTGTCGGGCGCATCGAGCGATCAGCCAAAATGGCCCTGTTGAAACCGTTGGGCACGTAGCGTGTATAAGTAATTGGGGTTGGGGCGCGGTCGAGGCGATGGCCTCATGCTTGCGCCCACGTCCACGGCATCCCCCGTGCGGCCGGCGGCGTCTTTCCGTCTGGCGCGTGGGGACTGGGAATGGAGCGCAGGGGATCAGATAGACGCGGCGGCGCCCGCTCCCTTCGGGTTTGGCATGGCCGCGTTCCACTCGCCCGGCAAAGGAGATCGTGACATGACGACGTCCGCGCAACGCCGCCGGACCGCAACCGCACGGCCCGCACGCAGCCCTGAGTCGCCCAGGGATGCGCTGATCGAACGCTACCGCGAGGTGCGCCGTTTCACCGAGCGGCTCTGCGAGCCGCTCATCACCGAGGATTACGTCATTCAGTCCATGCCTGACGTCAGCCCGACGAAGTGGCACATCGCGCACGTGAGCTGGTTCTTCGAGACGTTCCTACTCACCTGGGCTGATGCGGCCTACCCCAGCTACCATCCGCGCTTCGCCTATCTGTTCAATTCGTATTACAACGCCGTCGGCCCGCGCCATTGTCGCCCCAAGCGCGGCCTGATCTCGCGGCCGACCGTGGCCGAGACCTACGAGTACCGCGCCTACGTCGATCGGCACATGCTGGCGCTGCTGGATGGGGCGTCGGCGGAGCGCGCGCATGAGATGGCGCCGCGTGTGACCCTGGGACTGCACCACGAGCAGCAGCACCAGGAATTGATGCTGATGGACATCAAGCACGTCTTTTCGCAGAATCCGCTCTGCCCCGTCTACGTGGAGCGCGCACCGTCGCCCGACAGCCCGGTCGCGCCGCTGGAGTGGGTGACGTTTCCGGAGGGCATCGCCTGGATCGGGCATGAGGGGCCGGGCTATAGCTTCGAGAGCTTCGCCTTCGACAACGAGGGACCGCGCCACCGCGAGTTCCTCGATTCCTTCCGCCTCGCCGACCGCCTGATCACCAACGGCGAGTACCTGCGCTTCATGGAGGACGGCGGGTACACGCGCCCGGAGCTCTGGCTCTCGGACGGCTGGGGAACGATCCAGCAGCAGGGCTGGGACGCGCCGTTCTATTGGGAGCGCCGCGACGACGGCTGGCACGAGATGACGCTGAACGGCCTGCGCCCGATCAACACGGCGGAGCCGGTCTGCCACGTCAGCTACTACGAGGCCGACGCCTACGCGCGTTGGGCGGGCGCGCGCCTGCCGACCGAGGCGGAGTGGGAGGTGGCATCGCAGGGGTTGCCAATCGAGGGCAATTTCGTAGAGAGCGGGCTGTACCATCCGACGCCGGCAGCGGCATCCATGAAGGGCGGTGGGCCGCGGCAGATGTTCGGCGATGTGTGGGAGTGGACGCGCAGCTCGTACACGCCGTATCCGGGCTATCACCCGGCGGAGGGCGCGCTGGGCGAGTACAACGGCAAGTTCATGTGCGATCAGTACGTGCTGCGCGGCGGCTGCTGCGCCACCTCGCGGTCGCACATGCGCGCCACCTATCGCAACTTCTTCCCCGCCAGCGCGCGCTGGCCGTTCACGGGTATCCGGTTGGCGAACGACGCATGAAGAAGTCACAGGTGGACGACATGACACGGCCCAGTCCGACGGATGGGGTTCAGGTGCTCGATTACGCGCCGAAGCTGGGTAGTTTCCGCGACGAAGTGGTGGCGGGCCTGCGCAAGCCGCGCAAAGAGCTGCCCTCGAAGTTCTTCTACGATGAGGAAGGCTCGCGGCTGTTCGAGGCGATCACCGAGCT